>CAJONG010000047.1 GCA_905235845.1 uncultured Lachnospiraceae bacterium | reverse complement strand
AGTAACTGTAAGGGTATCAATACCTGTCTCTATAAGCTCATCAGCTTTCTCATAAAGAAGAAGACCGTTTGTGCTCATACACTTTAAGAGTTCCGGATGCTCTGCCCCAATCTTTCTGAAAGTTTCAAAAGCATAATCCGTCGCAAGTGTATCTCCGGGTCCTGCTATTCCCGCAACCTTTATGCTGGGCACAAGCTCGATTGCTCTGCCTATAAAGGTATTGGCTTCATCAGGGCTGATGATCTTGGATGTCACACCTGGTCTCTGCTCCACATCATTTACAGATCTGTCGCAGAATTTGCATGAAATATTACATCCCGGGCTCACCGGCAGGTGAATCCTGCCCGCATTAAATTCGCATCCGCCAAAACACGGATGGTTCTTCACTAGCTCTTCAATAGATCTAGCCATAATAATCTCCTGCAAAAAATAATATCAGAATCTGATCTTTGTGCTGGTCTCTACCTGCACAATCTTTCCATCGTGTATGGTAATGTTGACATTGCCGTACTCGACTTTATTGACCTGTTCCTTGATTCTCTGCCATGTCTTGGCATCTGATACTTCATAGTTTGATACTTCGGTTGCCATAACGAAACCTCCTAAATTAGTGCCATTATGCAACATGAGCACAGTTTTGTAAAACAAAGGTATTTTATAGCAGGGTATAAGATTTCTTTATCACATATCAAAGATAAAAGTTACATTGGGTATATCGGGTATTCATACAGAGGTTCATGCATGGCAGTGTAAAGCGGACAAGAATAAAGGATTGCAACCATAGGCTCATTACCCTCGTAAAGAAAACGAATTGATTTTGCCATCAACCCGATATAATATATAGTTATATATGTAAGGAGAATATCGGATATGTACAGAGAGATTTCGGAATTATTCATGTATGGAAGCCTTGATAAGGACAGTATCCTAAGCAGGCTGGGGGATATATTCGAGCTTGTCGATACCGGAGAATACAATAAGCCCAAGGTCATAAAGGATATCAAAGTGCAGCTTAAGAGGCTGCTTGTATTAGCTACCGACTACGGATTTGATAATAATCTCTGGCACAACTATATTGCTTTTTTCCTTATGATGAGCGAGAATCCCTTCTCTCTTGTATGTGAGAAAAGCGTCATAAGGGAAGGAACCGTCACATCCATAGTAAAGGAGGATCTTGCAAGGATTAGAAGGTTATTCTTCTATGATTTCTCAGATATAGAGAATGAACTGGACATTGACTGTTTCTCTGTGCTTAATGATTATCAGGCAGTCAAGAAGAATAAGAAGATATATAACTGGAATGTGAGCGAGAAGGTTCAGGCACTCTCAAGGAAGCTTGAAAAGTCTAAGGATGATGATGAATTTTACACTGCGGTCACGGACTTCTATCGTGATTATGGTGTAGGACAGTTCGGTCTGAATAAGGCATTCAGGATCGAAGAGAATACGACAGGAGGCATTGATTTTGTCGCAATCAACAATATGGATGTGGTGACTCTTGATGACCTTATAGGCTATGAGCTGCAGAAGCAGAAGCTTGTAGAGAATACCGAGGCTTTTGTACGAGGAAGCAAGGCCAATAATGTGCTTCTGTTCGGTGACAGCGGAACAGGTAAGTCAACGAGTATCAAGGCCATCGTCAACAGATATTACGACAGCGGACTCAGAATGGTAGAGATATACAAGCATCAGTTCAAATATCTGCAAGCCATCATATCCACCATTAAGAACAGGAATTATAAGTTCATAATCTATATGGATGATCTGTCATTTGAGGAGGACGAGATCGAGTACAAGTATCTTAAGGCGGTCATCGAAGGAAGCGTAGAGACCAGACCCGACAATATACTCATATATGCCACCTCCAACAGGAGGCACCTCATCAAAGAGACATGGAATGATAAGGATGACCATACCAATCAGGAGGATATACACCATTCCGATACGGTTGAGGAGAAGCTGTCCCTAGTCAGTCGCTTCGGAATCACCATAGGCTATTCCAAACCCATGCCTAAGGAGTATGAACATATCGTCATCGAATTGGCTAAAAGAGCCGGCATCACCATGGATGAAGAGACACTTAAGATGGAAGCCGTACGCTGGGAGATGTCACATGGTGGAATCTCAGGCAGGACGGCTCAACAGTTCGTCAATTATCTTATATATCAGCAGGAGAAAAATGCGGTCAATTGACCGCATTTTTAGAATTCTCCAAGGCTTCTATCACTTTATCACACCATGCATCGAATTCAGGATCCTCAACCTGACATTCCGGATGAGTGAGGATATAGTCAAGGGCTATCCTCACACCCTTATGGAACGGCACTTCGGTTCGCATATCCGGTACGACGGACTTAAGCTTGCTGTTGTCAAATACGACAGAATTGGATTTATCTCCGGTTAAGGAGCCTGTAAGATCATACTTCTCTCCCACCGCTGCAAGGTAATCCGAGGATACATGATATGGGTGAAGCTTAACCCCCAACGCATCCGCAATGGTCTCATATATCTGATTCCATGTAAGTGTCTCATCTGAGGTTATCTGGAAGGCCTCGCCTATGGCATGCTTATTACCCATAAGTCCTGTATATCCTATGGCAAAATCGCTGTTAAAGGTAAGCGTCCAGAGAGAAGTTCCGTCACCCTGTATGATCACAGGCTTATCCTCCATCATCCTCTTAATGACCTGCCAGAATCCCTTGCTTCCGTGTACGCCCAAGGGTATATGTCTCTCATCATATGTATGTGAAGGACGAACTATCGTCACAGGGAAGCCCTCCTTACGATACATGGACATAAGGAATTCCTCACACTCTATCTTATCACGCGAATACTGCCAGTATGGGTTGGCAAGGGAGGTTCCTTCATCTATGATATAGCTTCCTACGGGCTTATGATATGCGGATGCCGAGCTTATATATATGTACTGATTCGTGCGTCCGTTAAAAAGCTCATAGTCTCGCTTAACCTGATCCACAGTGAATCCGATGAACTCACATACACAATCAAAGTGCATATCCCCAATCTTATCAAGTACGCTGTCCGTATCGTTGATATCAGCTATGATACTGTGAACACCCTCAGGGATATCTGATGAACGGTTCCCCCTGTTAAGCAGATATAACTCCCAGCCATCCTTTATAAGCTTCCTTGTGATCGCCATGCTTATCTGACCTGTTCCGCCTATCAATAATGCTTTCATACCTTACACTATCTCCTTTCCATCGGTTCCTGCATAGGTCCGTTACGGTTATCATCCGGCATTCCACCCGGAATATCATCCGGCATCCCTCCGGGAATATCATTCTGTCTCATATCTGCCGGTCTGTCTGGGGGCACCATATCCTCCGGCATACCGCCTTCATCCGATACTATATCTCCGGGTATTACATCCCCTGGTATTATATCCCCGGGTGTCATGTCCTTCGGTGCCATGTCTTCCGATATGCCGCTTTCATCCGGCAACATACCTTTAGATGCCTCGATATCATCCTGCATTCCACCCTGTCTGTCTGTGGGCATATCCTCCCTTAGAGGTGCTTCAACCGATTCTCTTCCTTCATACTCATTTATTATATCATTGACACTTCTTTTATTCCATTCTGTTCTGTCTATATCTTCACCGTATACCCTCTCAAGTTCATCCACCATCTTAAGCTTACCCGCGGATATCCCCTGATCATGCGCTTTTCTCACATCCTCATCCGATACCTTAATGGCGATGGTTCTTACACCCTCACGCCTTTCTGCCACATTGTTAAGCCTTTTTACTATATCATCGGTATATTCGTCTCTGTCTGTGGCTGCACTTACCACGATATATCTCTCTTCATCCGCATTAAGATACCCGTCCGCCTCAATCTGATCTATGGTCATATCCATAGCTTCTTCTATATCCTTATGCAGGATACTCTTTAAGTCAAGCTCGTTAAGTATTGTGCTTCCGTCATCATTGATACCCTCTGCCGCCAGTACTCTGTCGAATCTATTAATGGTATATTCTATGGACGGATTGATATCGAGGCTTACGGTTCCGTAAGGTCTGGCATAGACTATCATCCCACTGCCGGCCGAGATGAAGAGTATCGCCGCTACTGCTGCCGGTATATATCTTATGAGCCTTTTGGATACAGTCGCTTGGACGTATATCTCCTGTCCCACGGTATATCCGGCATCCTTTATCCTTATGACTCTGCCGTCCTTAGTCATTACAGCCGCTTTTTTTTCTCTTTTTTCAAGCACCACCGCTTTCATCATCC
This sequence comes from uncultured Lachnospiraceae bacterium, assembly GCA_905235845.1. Taxonomy (GTDB): domain Bacteria; phylum Bacillota; class Clostridia; order Lachnospirales; family Lachnospiraceae; genus Colinaster. The sequence continues at coordinate 17,851 of CAJONG010000047.1, read as the reverse complement.
GCCCTCCTTTCTCACATATTGCAGATAATCCGCCAAAAGCGGATACTCACCGTTAAGTATGATGACCGCCATCACTATATATCGTCTGTACCTATCAAGCATCTTCCCCGATACTCTTACTGAATTTTTAAGCCTGACTGCCGGAAGCCTTCCTGTTCTCTCCACTGCCTCTGTCATATCCTTGTCATCAAGGATACATGCTATCACCTTCGCACATTCCTTCTTAGTCTTGCCGGCCTTGGGAGAAGCATCGGCTACATCATAGAAGGTAAAACCGTATTTTTTAAGCCTCTCATTGACCTCAGTTATCTCACCTGCAAGGTCGGACTTCTCCTCCTTCTGCCTTGCTTCATCTTCACTGACTCTTGCGACCGCCCTTCGTACATCCGACGCCGCGCTTTCAGTATCATCACCTTCTCCTGTCATTATATCCGGTGGATAAGCTATCTCATGAGTATACCTTTTCTCTCTTCTGTAATAGTCAGACAGAGCTCTTTTGATCACCACCTGCACATATGGCAGGAATTCTCCCTTAGACGCATCATATGTATCTATGCCCTTATTATAGGCATACAAAGCTACAGACCATTCATCATCACTTGTAGTCACATATCTTCCCGACACTACGGAGGCTATACGAAGAATGGTCTGTCTGCTCTCTTTTATGAAGTTCTCCTTGAAAGCGGCATCCTCTGCCGCTTTCAAAGCCTTAACACTCACCTCATCCATATGATATATGATAGCACAATTTGAGAACATTTGCCTATCTGCCAAGGAGCGATTTGATCCAGTTGCCTATCTTTTCAAGGATTCCCGCATCATTTAGCTTGTTATTCACTTCTTCCGTTCTCCCCGCATCGTTATTAGGTATCTCTGCACCCTTGTCCGATATATCGGCGCCCTTGTTGGCTATCTCTGTATCATTATTAAATCTTCCTGCATCTGTGTAGGTTCCTTCTCCGTCAAGAGGCATATCCCTAAATCCTGCATTGAGCTCTATACCTGCATCAGAGAGCGCTGCCTGCAATGCATCCATTGCTTCCTTAACCGCTTCCCTGTATTCATCCATATCGCTTAAGTCAGCCTCTTCACTGTCCTTATAAGTATCAAAAGCCTCCTTCTCCGCCTCAAGGGCTTCTGTATATGCCTCAAGAAGCTCGCTTAACTCTGCCTTAAGGTCGTCATCATCCAGCGCATCTATCGCCTCTTTGATCTCATCTGTATTAAGCATGGGCATATCCTTCATCCTGCCGCCCACATCTCCGGCTCTTCCGCGCATATCATCCTGCGGTATCTCACCCTGTGGCATCTCACCCTGTGGCATCTCGCCCTGTGGCATCTCGCCCTGCGGCATCTCGCCCTGCGGCATCTGTCCCTGCTGCATCTCGTCCTGTGGCATCTGTCCCTTAGGCTGCTCCCCATCTGGAAGCGCAGGTCTCTCTCCGTCCTGCATCTGTCCGAACATACCACCCTGTCCCTGAGGTCCGCCATTTTGCATTCTGCCATTACCGGTTGCTGCCAGCGCCGTGGTTCCCATTGCGAGCATAAGTGTTCCTGCTGCTATACCTGTTATTGCTCTTCTCATTATCCTTTTTTTCATCCTGATTCCTCCATTTTTAATCCTTAAGATCTTCACTGTCCGATATCTCTGAGGGGTTTGGGGATGATACCGGACAGTGATTTTCCTATCTGTTATATAATACGTATGTTGTTTTATTAAAAATGGGGTTTTTTGAAAAAAAGTAAAAAAAAATAAGGCCGATACACTCGATGCGTTGTATCGGCCTGTCATGATCAATTTTCCACAGTGGATCTGTACTTGATCCTGTATACTCTCGCAAGAGAATCATTGATGCGCTGTTCGTCGATGCTTCCGTCCTTGACTGCCTCCAGCACTCCGTTATAAGCTGTCTCGAAGTCCTCAGGCATCAGTATCATATCCGCTCCGGCCTTAAGTGCCTTAATGGCTGCTTCATCCGCTCCGTAATATTCGGATATCGCCGTCATATTAAGTGCATCCGTGATTATGACTCCGTTATATCCGTATTCTCCCCGTAAAAGATCAGTCATGACCGCCTTAGACAGCGAACACGGAGTCGTGGCATCCTCTGCAAGCGATGGACAGGTGAAGTGTCCCACCATGACCATCTCTGCTCCTGCCTCAATCCCTGCAATAAAAGGAAGGATATCCGTATTCTTCATATCATCGGCACTTCTTTCCGTAGCAGCCATTCCATCGTGAGTATCTTCATCTACGGAGCCTTGTCCCGGGAAATGCTTGATACAAGCCGTGATCCCGTTAGATGTAAGTCCCTGAACAGCCTGTGTCACCATATCAGATACGACCGCGGCATCACTTCCGAAGGATCTGTCTCCTATAGCCCCATTGGCGTCACTGTTAAGCACATCCGCCACGGGAGCAAAATCAAGATTGAATCCGTATGTGGCAAGCCTCTCACCTATTATGGAATACGCATTATATGCAGCCGATGCTTCTGCGCCCTCACCTATGGCCTGTGGAGTATCCGTTGCATCGAGCTTAAGTGCTGTCTGTAATCTTGCGACCTTACCTGCTTCTTCATCAACTGCTATAAAGAGGGGATACTTGCTGTATGATACGGTATTGGCAACCATCTCCTTAATCTGGTTGTCGCTCTGGATATTCTGTGCAAAATACACGACACCGCCGACAGCATATTTTTCCAAAGCTTCCTTCGTACCGTCTCCGGCCCTGACGGCCTTATCTACGCCCGTCAGACCCTCCGGAGTTACTATGAAAAGCCCCGCAACCTTATCCTCAAGAGACATATCCGCTATACATGACTGAACCACTTCCTCAAGAAGATCCTCAGTAGTCTCTTCGACCACCTCGGGAGTAGGCTCTTCGCTCTCCGCTTCATTGGCAGCCACAATCGCGGCAAGCTCTGCCGCCTCCGACTCTGCCTCCGCGGCGGCTATTGATTCAGCCTCGGCTTCCTTGGCTACCTTGTTCTCATACAGCTTCTGTCCCACCGTCTTGACTCCGTATAAGCCCCCTGTCGCAGCTCCGACCACCAGCACCACAAGCACCACATAAGCTATGACCTGGTTCCTTATACGCCTCTTATGCCTTAACTGTCTTCTCTCTGCATCCGATATATTGTTAATTGTATTCTTATCAGCCATTTATCTGTTATCCCTTTTTCTTTTATTTATACATATTATGATGCGCTATGATATCACGGATTGTTTCGTGCTTCGCACTCCCACAATCCTTCCCCATTCCGCACTTTCGTGGAGCATGTGCTCCACTTCGTGCTCCATGTGGAGTGGGTCATTAAGTCCTTCCTCCACAAGCAAGCAAGCTTGCCGTGGAGTTGGACTTTTGACCCTGATATCATATTATACATTACACTGAATATTACCACTAAATATTGTATAGCATATGCTCTGATAACGCAAGATAAAGATACCCGTAGGCATTAAAAAGCGGATACCCGATTCGAAATCTGATATCCGCTCTTATGACGATGTCTCCAATGGACTGCACCTCCATATTGTACCAACCTATCGCCTCCGTATTCAGTTGTACCGACGTAACCCTAATAGCATTTCTCCAAGTGTACTTATGTACTGCGATTATCATCTCTCGCTCATTCTATGCCCCAAATGTACGTCTTCTTTGGAATTCAAATTCTTAGTCTGGTGGTCTGCCCTCCTGATACTATCGATTGATTCCTCATATCTATATCTTTCATCTATAGATACCTGCCACCTCCGACAGGATTTCTTTCTCTCTCTTGTTTATATTGATAATATACTACACCATTATATAATTGTCAACACAATTTTTGAAATTTTTAAAAATATTTTTTAATATATCGGTTATATAAATCTATTTGTGTTTTCTTCTTTGTCAAACTATATATATTGTATATACAATTTGACGACCTCTTACCCCGTTTCGTCTTCATACTTTATATCGGTCATTTCCCCGGGATACTTATAGGAAACGACAAAGTTCTTTTTACTTTGGCGTTTCCTGCGCCGGATTTTGGCTGCGTAAGCAGCGTATTTCCTTACAAAATCCGATGGATACTATCCTATGTTCCGGCTATTCAATGCTTTACAGTATTGCCTCACTACAGGTTCAAATGCTTCAGATATTTGCCGTAACGAATATATCATAGATAGCCTTGATGGCGGTCTCGAAGTCATCGTTGGCTACGCCGATTATGATATTAAGCTCCGATGAACCCTGATCGATCATCTTGACATTGACATCCGCATGAGCCAACGCCGAGAATATCCTTCCTGCAGTACCTCTGGTGGACTTCATTCCTCGTCCCACTACGGCTATGAGAGCCAGATCTGCTTCTATCTCCACACTGTCCGGATGTGCCAGCCGGTGAATGCCCGATACCACCTGCTGCTCCTTATCCATGAATTCATCCTGATGTACGAAGATAGTCATGGTATCTATACCTGAGGGCATGTGTTCGAAGCTTATGCCGTTATCCTCGAATACCTGCAGAACCTTACGACCGAAGCCGATCTCATTGTTCATCTTGGCCTTATCGATATTGACAGAGCAGAAGCCCTTCTTGCCTGCTATACCGGTGATGGTATACTTTGACTTCTGAGCCGTGCTTTCCACTATCCATGTACCGCTATCCTCAGGCGCATTGGTATTCTTGATATTAATGGGGATACCCTCGCGTCTTACGGGGAATATAGCATCCTCATGCAGCACCGATGCTCCCATATATGACAGCTCTCTTAACTCTCTGTATGTGATCGTATCTATTCCGACCGGCTCATCTATTATCCTCGGATCAGCCACAAGGAAGCCCGATACATCCGTCCAGTTCTCATATATATCAACCTTGGCCGCTCTTGACAGGATCGAACCCGTTATATCGGAACCGCCTCTTGAGAAGGTCTTGACCTTACCATCCGGGAGGCTTCCGTAGAATCCCGGCACGACCACTCCCGACATGCCTGCCAGTCTCCTGCCCAGCACGTCATTGGTCTTCTCCGAATCGAATTCACCGTCTTCATTAAAGAAGATTACATCTGCCGCATCGATGAACTCAAAGCCAAGATACTTCGACATGATACGACCGTTTAAGTACTCTCCTCTGCTGGCCGCATAATCGCTTCCGGCCTTTTCCTTAAAATTCCTCTCTATGATCTTAAATTCTTCATCCAAGGACATATCAAGCTTAAGTCCCGATATTATCTCATCATATCTGCTCTTAATGGCCTTAAGTTGCTTGGAGAAGTCCTTATCGCTCTTAGCTATCTCATAGCAGGTGTAAAGCATGTCAGTGACCTTGGTATCACTCTTATATCTCTTACCGGGAGCACTGGGAACCACATATGCTCTGGCCTTGTCGCTTCGTACTATCTCACCGGCTTTTTTGAACTGCTCCGCACTGGCAAGGGAGCTTCCACCGAATTTAACAACCTTTTTCATAATCCTCATTCAATCCTTTCAGTCAAATCTTATCGTTCTGACATCCATATCCTTTATGGCATTTAAGAACTCTCTCTCCGTCATCTCATCAGTAACAAACCCTGTCTGACCGTCTATATCGGCTATCCTCTGTGCCTTACCGAGGGCATACTTTAGTCTGTCCGCATCACCTGTGGCAATTCTTACGAAGAATCTCGCTCTGACATCACTTCTGTCCGCAAGCTTCACAGGCTCCTTAGACCAGACGCAGGGAAGTGTCACCTTATCCTTAGCCGCCCTGGCAAGCTCTATCACATCCGATACGACCGCACTTGCAGTCGCAAGCTTGCCTGCGCCCTTACCGTAGAACATCACATCTCCCAACATATTGCCGGTCACATATATGGCATTGAATACATCCGATACTACGCTTAACGGATGATCCTTAGACAACATCCTCGGTGCCACCATAGCACTTATACTGCCGTCCTTATCTTCTGCCGAAGCGATTAACTTAATGCTCCTTCCCAGCCTGTCTGCGAATGCAAAATCAACCGCTTCTATCTTAGTGATCCCTTCTATATATATATCCTCATAGCGGACAGTTTTTCCCGTCATAAGGCTTGCTAAGATCGCTATCTTACGTCCGGCATCGTGTCCCTCCACATCCGCCTCGGGATTGCGTTCCGCATATCCAAGCTCCTGTGCGTCCTTAAGCACATCATCATATCCCACTCCGCTTTCTGACATCTTCGTCAGCATATAATTGGTAGTACCGTTTAATATACCCTTTATGCTGTCTATATGTTCAGGCGCAAGCGAGGTGTTCATAGGGCGTATGATGGGAATTCCGCCACCGACACTTGCCTCGAAGAGGTAGTTACACCCGTTCTCTCTTGCAAGCTCAATAAGCTCAGGGCCGTACTTCTCCACAAGCTCCTTATTGGAGGTGCATACGCTCTTGCCCTTCTTTAAAGCTGCCTTAGTGAACTCATATGCGGCACCCGCGCCGCCCATGGTCTCGCATACCACATCTATCTCGGGATCATCCATGATCACATTCACATCATGAACCACAAGGCTTTCATTCTTATCCCCCGGGAATTCTCTTAAGTCCAATATATATCTGACTTCTATGGAATCATCCAGTCCGGCGGAGATAAGACTGTTATTGTCCTGTATCACTTCCACAACTCCGCTTCCCACTGTTCCATATCCAAGTACCGCTACCTTGATCATATCAATCTCCATTCCAAAATCTTAACTATAACTCAACTAACCCTTGGCACTTATCCGCACATGGTGGACACCCTTCTGTCCCTCCATACGTTCTATCATGGCCGACACATCACCGGTGGTCTTAAGTACCTGTATACTTATCGTCAGGGATGCCACTCCTCCGATGGGTATACTCTGATGTATGGTCAGGATATTGGCTCCCGCCTCAGCGATGGTCTTAAGCACATCGGACAGAAGTCCCGGCTCATCATCCATATTAAAGGTAAGTGTGATCGTAGTCCCCTGGGTATCATCGCGGAATCTGAATATGTCATCCTTATATTTATAGAAGGAGCTGCGACTTATTCCCACCCGTTCCGTGGCCTCCGCCACGCTCAGTGCCTGTTCCCTGTCAAGCAGTTGCTTGGCCTCCACCACCTTAAGCAATACCTCAGGAAGAGCCTTCTGCTTCACTATATAATACCCTGAACGCTCACTATCCATGAACTTCCTCCGCAAGACATCTCATCGTCCCGTCATCTTACCCTTACTCCGCTTATCACATACATCTGTATGTGTCAGTCCGTGCATGGCGTACATATGTCTTTAACCAGTGGATATTCTAGCATAATACACAATAATAGGCAAGCGCTTTTTGTATAAAATTGCCAAGAAATTGCCGATATGTTGTACAACATTGCCAATATAAAACCGGAGGTCACAAACCTCCGGTCAATATAGTCTATGCGTTCAATTCAGTTGATCCGATCCGCAAGCCATCACTTAATAAGGTATGCCTCACTCTCCTTAGCATGCTTATGCTCCAGATATGAATTCTTAAGCGACATCAGTATATCCAGTCTGTATACGAACACATATACCACAGCCGCCATGATGAATGCAGTCATCACATCGAACATCGAATGCTGCTTAAGGAATACTGTTGACAGGATGATGGCGAAGCTTAATGCGAAGCATCCGCCCTTCACATACTTATTGCTGCCCAGTCTGCTGTTGTGCGCCACTCCGAAGTAAGCTCCTATGGAATTGTACACATGTATGCTCGGCCACAGATTGGTGGGCGTGTCTATCCTGTATAAGAAACTTACCATATGGGTAAAGACATTGTCCCTTGGCATCACATAAGGACGCAGATGTTGTATATTAGGCCAGAATGTCGATATTATAAGGAATATCGTCATACCTGTAGTAAGGAACGTGAAGTTGCGATAGAAGCCGGCCCTGTCCTTGATCATCAGATACCCGACGACAGCTACCACATATACAAACCATGCGATATACGGAATGATGAAGTATTCACAGAAGGGTATCTTATCATCGATATTCATGTGAATGACCGTATATTTGGACGCCTTGTTGCGCTCAATGTAACCAAACCATGCCATATACACGATGAAGTATACTATGACAGGAATTGCCGGACGTATCCTTTCATATAATCTTTTCATAATCTCCTCCATTCCGGGATCCATGCGCGACCCCGTACATCGGTGTCAGTACACCAGTCGCAGAGCCTCCTGCTCCGCATATACCGATATGAAATCGGCCTTGGTATCTACTTCTCCATCGGCATGAACCCACAGAGGCTTCGATGTCCTTACCGTATAAGACCTCACTCTGTAGTGATCTATACCGTCCACTTCAAAATGCCTGCCCTTATATGCCTTAGGCAGGGAAAAAAGTATCCTGCCCTTGGACAGCCTAGTGACTGCACACAGTTCCAACTGTCCATCGTGATCGTTGGCTTCGGGTCCGAACATGAATCCGCCGCCTTCGTACTTATGATTCATACCCGCTAAAAAAAGTAGCCTGTCTAACTGTATTATGTTCTCTCCGTTATTAAGTGTAAGCTCACCCGTGATATACTCGGCACCCAAAAGCTGCTTAAGTGCAACCCCCAGATAAGTGAGCTTGCCGAGACCTATCCTGTTGAAGAAGTTCTTGATGCCCGAACTCATGGCCTCTTCACATACGGCTGCATCATATCCTATTCCGGTGCTGACTATGAACCGCCTGTCGGGTATGTCCATAGAGCCTGACCTTACCAAAGTGTTCTCACAATGCAGGTGTCCAAGATCCACCATTAAGGTCGTGGGATCATTAAGTATATGCCTGACTGCCTCCATCGGATTCCTTGATATCCCGATATCTCTTGCAAGATCGTTGCTTGAGCCTATCGGTACAATGGAAAGCGTAATATTCTTATAGTCATCGATCTTCTGCAGTACCCCGTTGACAGTACCGTCTCCACCCATAATGATCAGGTGAATATCCTCTTCTCTGCCCTTGTATCCTGCGAGTATACCCTTAACCAGATTGCCGCCTTCGTTGAACCTCTCAGTAAAGTGCACATTATACTTAACGCCTGCATCTATAAAGAGCGGCTCCACCTTACTCCACAGCTTCACGCCCCTTCCCGACTTCGCACCGGGATTGACTATGATCTCATACATATGTAACCCTCATACTGCGGTGATGTGCATTTTCCTCACCGCATACCACATTCTAGCAAAAGCACCCATTCAAGTAAATAGTGTTTTTGCATAAATAATAAGTAATTTGTCCTATATTTGCTAACATAATGCAGTATTAATTTGTTGATAGGCAGGTTCTTTTATGCTAAAATGTTGCGTTAGAAACTAATATCCGTTAAAGGATCAGGTTAATGATAAGAAGGAGAGAAGATATGTATTCACTGGACGAAGTAAGAGCTGTTGACCCTGAGATAGCAGACGCCATTGTAGCCGAGCAGAACAGGCAGAACAGCCATATAGAACTCATCGCATCTGAGAACTGGGTGAGCAAGGCAGTCATGGCGGCCATGGGAAGCCCCCTTACCAATAAGTATGCCGAGGGATATCCGGGCAAAAGATACTACGGTGGCTGCGAGTGTGTAGATGTAGTTGAAGACCTTGCAAGAGAGCGTGCCAAGAAACTCTTTGGCTGTGACTATGTCAATGTACAGCCCCATTCCGGAGCTCAGGCCAATATGGCAGTATTTTTCGCCGTAATGGAGCCGGGCGATACTTTCATGGGCATGAACTTAGACCACGGCGGACATCTTTCACACGGTTCACCGGTCAATATGTCGGGCAAGTACTTCAACTGCGTACCCTATGGTGTCAATGATGACGGTTTTATAGATTATGACGAGGTTCTTAGGATTGCCAGGGAATGCAAGCCTAAGATGATAGTATCCGGTGCTTCCGCTTATGCAAGGAAGATCGACTTCAAGCGTTTCCGTGAGATATGTGATGAGGTCGGCGCTGTCATGATGGTCGATATCGCACACATCGCAGGACTTGTGGCAAGCGGTCAGCATGAGAGTCCTTTCCCTTATGCCGATGTAGTGACCACCACCACACATAAGACCTTAAGAGGTCCCAGAGGCGGAATGATCATGTGCAATCAGGAAGCAGCAGACAAGTATAATTTCAACAAGGCTATCTTCCCCGGTCTTCAGGGCGGTCCTCTTATGCATGTCATTGCAGCCAAAGCAGTATGCTTCAAGGAGGCACTCTCTCCCGAGTTTAAGCAGTATGGCAAGAACATCGTGGACAACGCTCAGGCTCTTGCAGCGGGACTTCTTAAGAGAGGCTTAAGCATCGTATCCGGCGGTACGGACAATCACCTCATGCTCTTAGATCTTCGTCCTCAGGGACTTACAGGCAAGGAGATCGAGAAGCTGCTTGATGAGGCTCATATCACAGCCAATAAGAATACGGTTCCCAACGATCCCCAGAAGGCGTTCGTTACATCCGGTATCCGTCTCGGAACTCCCGCGGTTACAAGCCGTGGTATGAACACCGAGGATATGGATAAGATTGCCGAGGCTATCTCCCTTGTAGTGCTTAAGGGCGCGGATGGTGTAGCCGAGGCTCGTGCCATCGTGGATTCACTTACGGCCAAGTATCCTCTTATACAGTAATACGACACCTCTTGCCGCAGGACTGCTGCAACAGTGTCTATACTCATATCATCAAAAAGCGGAACCCGTGTAATATCAGGGTTCCGCTTTCTTAACTTGTTGATTTTACCGGGCTTTTTACGGATGTGGCGCTGCGTATGACCCTCCTCAGTTGAACTTGAAGAATCTCTGCGCTATCCTGTAGCCCGTGGCGGATACCTTGCGACCGCCCTTGCCCGGCAGGTTCATGGTACTGCCAAGCAGTCCCAGACGAAGCTTATAGAAAAGATAGCTGTCCTTGTCCTTAAGATACTTCCAGAGTTCCTTCTTTTTCTCAAGATTCTCTTCAGTCTCGGATAATATCAGCATGATCGAGCTGATCGTGGTTATGATATCCAGATAGTTGATCATGTAGTTCTTAAGGTGTTTATTGGCGAAGATCTTCCTCTTGTTCTGCACCATGTAATCGATCATGATCTTATTGACCCTGATCTGCTGGTCGACACGGCCGATCATGACCTTCTCGTTGACGGACTGATCCTCCCTGCCTATGTAATAGCGATAGAAATTCACATCCATGTAATACATGTTCTTCACATACGGAAGCGGCTCAAAGACGAACACATTGTCCACATAAAAGGTATGCTCCGGAAGCCTTACCCCTGCCTCCCTAAGCAGCTTGGTCCTGAATATCACCGAATGCATGAGTATGTACTGCCCCTTATGGAAGTGTCCGACCTGATCCCACGTGAACATCTCATCCTTGGGGAGTGCATGTCCGAAACGCATGACCTTCTTCTTCTCGGCTCCTTCCTTCTCGTATACGAAGTTGCTTATGAGCATATCAAGCACCTTATCCGTGCCGGTCAGCTCTCTTAGCTTATCAAGGATCGCCATATAAGCGCTCTCCTTGACCCAGTCGTCGCTGTCCACGACCTTATAGTACATTCCGGTAGCAGCATCAAGCCCGACATTGACCGCCGAACCGTGACCACCATTCTCCTTATCTATGACCTTGACTATAGACGGGAATCTCTCGGCATATCTGTGTCCGATCGCGGATGTATCATCCGACGATCCGTCATTGACTACTATTATCTCCACGTCCTCTCCGCCGATTAACAGGGATTCTATACATTTTCCCATATAGGCAGCCGAATTATAGCAGGGTATGGCAACTGTTAGTAATTTCATATGATTCTGTCTCCTTGTCTTTACCGGTTGACATAACTTTCTAAGCTATCTTAGGCGGTTAGCCTCGAACTTATCTCTCATGCTCAGATTACTCATAAGCGTCTTATACTTGGTGGCAATATCCGCGTCTCTGTCAAGCTCTATATCCATCACGCCGGCCATTATATGGATATCATCCTCCGTCACGCTGTCCGCAAGCCGCCTTAATATCTCTATCCTGTCCGAAGCGCTGTCAGAATCAAGGAACTCCTCCACGAGAGGATTAAGCCCGCTCTCCATGGCCTCATCCTCTGTAAGCAGCTCAAATCTCATCTCCTGAGTCGCATCGGGATATTTCTGCCTGTCAACCGGTGACTCGAACATATCCCTCGGTCTTGCATAGACCTTATGCTCGCCATACATATCCTGATATATGACCATCTCTTCACCGGTCTCGGTATGTGTCGCAAGGGCGATCACCTTATACTCATTGCCCTTAAAATGTCTGTAGATCTTGCCTGTCTCAATGTTCATGTCTCTCTCCCGTCTAAGTGCCTGATCCCCGCTTAGGGTCTCATCTCATGTGCTCTTACCTGCTTATCTCCATTATAAGAAGCTCAACTCCAAGCTCTGCACCCATCACACCCTTTTTGACATTATGATCCGTCTCAGCGCAGGCCTCTAAGATATCTCTCATCTCCTTATGAGTGAACTGCTTCACCTGCGGAATATATTTGCCCACTATATATGGACTCATACCCATCCTGGATGCGATCTCCTTCTGGTTAAGCCTTACAGCGAGCATATCCTCTATCTGAAGCATCTGGGTGAACTGTCTTACGATAAGTGCCAGTATACCAAAAGGTGATTCCTTCAACTCCAACAGCTCATGATACATCTTAAGAGCCTCCGAGCCTCTCTTAAGTCCTATCTTGGCTATCATATCAAATATCCTGTTGGACAGACGCACACAGCACACGGCTTTTATATCCGCTTCCGTTATGACATCCCTGCCCATGGTATAGGATATTACCTTCTCAAGCTCCATGGATATGGAATACATATCGGTGCCCACCGTCTCAAGGAATACATCCATGGTATGTCCGGTTATCTGCCTGCCCTCTTTCTTAAGGCGGCCAAGCACCCACCTCTTAAGGGTATCATCATTCTGCGTATCGAAGCTTACACATCTGCCTGCCTTATCTATAGCCTTGAACAGCTTCGTACGCTTATCCACTGTCTGTTCAACCATGATTATGACACTGCTGTCAGTCACTCCTCCGGCTATGTATTCAGCCAGTGCATCATTGCCGTCCTTGGCAAAGCCCGTATTCTCCAGTATTATGACACGCCTGTCAGCAAGAAACGGCATTGTTTCTGACAGGTCTATCACCTCTGCGACGTTCACATCCTTGCCCTGATAATACGAATAATTCATCGTATCATCTTCTGGCAGGATCGCCTCCTTAAGCTTCCGCTTATACTGAAGCCTTAAGTACGCCTCATCCCCATACAGCAGGTACACCGGCTTATATGATTCATTTTTAATATCATTCAACAACTGCTGCATCTATTCCACCAAGTCAATCCACTATCTGTCAGTATATCATAAATTCCGGCGCCCGGCATCCATGCCTTAAGTTATGCGTTGGAATAAGTCCAAAATAACTGCACCGTATTCACTTTTCGACAAGGCGTGATAACACAGAAAATGTTCCGGACTTTTCGTTATGTTATCAGCCGTAATTTATAGTGAATACGGTGCAATTATTTTATCAGCCTGCGCCACATATATTACTTGAAGAGGTCACGATACCACTCAAGGCTGTTGATATAGGCCTTGTATACATCATCCATTGCGATGCTGTCAAGCACCATGATTCTTGATACTTCCTGCCAGTTACCGGCCTCATACGCCTCTATAAAGGTAAGGAGCTTGATATAGGGACCTGTATGATCCACAAGGGCTGCCCTTATATTCTTCGATACGTTCATGAGGTCAAGAGCTTCATCCATAGGCTTCTCTAAGATGAGGTCTATGATAGAGAACAATCCCATGAGGAAAAGCTCCTGTGACTGCATGCTCATCTCGAAAAGAGGTGCAAGCTCTTCGGCGAACTTCGCACGAAGAAGTGAAAGTCTTGATACTTCACTTGGCTTGTCGGCACATAACTCCTTGGTGATAGCTGTGGTGATCCACTTACGCAGCTCCTTCTGTCCGAGCATGGCTGCCGCATGTCTTATGGATGTTATCTCCGAGTTACGTGCCATCCTGTTAACTATCTCAAGAAGAGACATAACAAGAGCCGTATCTCTACCGATGACATCCGCCGCATCCGTCAGATCAAAGTTACTGTCATTGACCACATTAAGGAGCTCTATATAGTTAAGCTTTAAGGGTGCGACCTCTGTATCGCCCTTATTGACGGGCATTCTGTAGAACTCACCCTCGAAGTACTCATAGCCGCCCTCTTCCTTAAGAGCCTCGAATATCTCCTGTGACTGCAGATTACCTGCTACAAGGCTTACTCCCGGATACTGTGCCTTAAAGTATATCTTAGCCTTGGATATGACTATCTTCTGATGATTGAGTATCACGTAGTCCACTAAGGAAAGGATATCCTTGTAGGGTTCAAAATCCTGAACGCCCAGCTTACGGACAGCAAGTCTGTATCCGTCTGCCTTAAGCTCCTTGATACGCTTCACATATCCTTCGGTTGGGGTAATGGAATTGTCCATAAGGAGCACTATGCGATTGTGCGGAGCATGACACTGCTCGTTGATATCGCTGAATATAGATATATTGGTGATGGGGATGAATATCTCCACATCCTCGGGAAGTGTATCGATACCCAGACTGTCGATCACCTCGAAGCTCGGGATATTGACAGCATCATACTGGGTAGCAGTACCAAGATATCTTACATCCAGTAAAAAGTTCTTCTTCTGACCGTAAAGCGAGTATGCCTTAACCTTCATGTCACGGTCGAATAATGGAATCAATGTGGCTAACATAAAGCCCTCCTGTTGTTAATATATTTCATTCAATAATCGGTTCATCCTGAATCTTGAGGCGATCTCTCTTAAAACCTATAGATGCCCCTTTATCTGCTAATTATATCATAGTTTGGCTTTGTAATGAACAATTTTTGCTCCTTTTTATTAAATTGTCAGAATCTTTGATGTGAAAATCTCAGCATCCGATGTCGGATTCGGGATATACAGACACATAACAGGCGGATAATGGTCAGATATGTTATTGGATATTGAATTTCAGAACATAAGATAGTAAAATGATTATTAGCATATTTTCGCCGGTACGTATGATAAAAGGCGATGATATGATTCTTAATCATATACAGGAAGGAATGATGGCAATGGATAAGAAGAATGTTGATTGGGCAAATCTCGGCTTCGGATATATGAAGACGGATTATCGTTATGTATCCAACTACACGAACGGTGCATGGGACGATGGATGCATTACCGAAGATGATATGATCACCATGAGCGAATGTGCAGGAGTACTCCAGTACGCTCAGACAGTGTTCGAAGGAATGAAAGCATATACAACAGAGAAGGGACAGACCGTGGTATTCCGTCCCGACCTCAACGCGGAGAGAATGGTGGATTCTGCCAAGCGCTTAGAGATGCCTCCTTTCCCCAAGGAGAGATTCCTTGATGCCATAGATAAGCTTGTTAAGGCCAATGAGGCATGGGTTCCTCCCTACGGAAGCGGAGCTACTCTGTACATACGCCCTTATATGTTCGGCATCAATCCCGTTATAGGTGTTAAGCCTGCCGATGACTATCAGTTCAGGGTTTTTGCCACACCTGTTGGACCTTACTTCAAGGGCGGGGTTAAGCCTCTTACGATCAAGATAAGTGACCTGGATCGTGCCGCACCGCATGGTACAGGACATATCAAGGCAGGACTTAATTATGCCATGAGTCTTCACGCTATCGTGACTGCGCACAACGAGGGATATGATGAGAATATGTATCTCGATGCCGCAACACGTACCAAGGTGGAAGAGACAGGTGGCGCCAACTTCTTATTCGTGACTAAGGATGGCAAGGTAGTCACTCCCAAGTCAGACAGTATACTTCCTTCTATCACTCGTCGTTCACTCATGCAGGTAGCCAGAGAATACTTAGGACTCGAAGCAGAGGAGCGTGTGATATACAAGGATGAGCTTAAGGATATGGCAGAATGCGGTCTGTGCGGAACTGCCGCAGTCATCTCACCGGTAGGCAAGATCGTGGATCACGGTAATGAGATATGCATGCCTTCAGGCATGACAGAGATGGGACCTGTCACCAAGAAGCTCTACGATACACTTACAGGTATCCAGATGGGACGTATCGAAGCACCCGAAGGGTGGATACACGTTATCGGATAAACAGTTCTATCACGAACACAACGATACATGATATGACCGACACAGGGAAGAGTCCTGCGCCGGACCATGCCAATATCAATGCTGCAATGAAGGCCGCCGCTCCCGATACAGGGGAGCCGGTGGCCTGTGTTATTGCAGGGAATGTCATCACAGCCAGTGTCACATAAGGCACATAGTATAAGAAGGATCTTATGAATCTGTTCTTAATCTCTCCGCGTATCAGCGTCAGCGGAAGGACGCGTATCAGATATGTAACTAACGCCATTATGAGCATATAGATATATATATTGTGTCCGCTACTCATCCTGAATAACCCCCTTTTCCCTATTCTGCCCGAGATCATCCTCATTAACCGGATATAGCAGTGCCGCTATGGATGCAATGACCACAGTAAGAAGTATCACCCTCATACCGGATGGTATCTTACTAAGTACCGGAGCATAATTAAAAAGAGCACTAAGCAACATTGAGACGGTTACCAGACCCAAGATCACTTTGCTCTTATGTGCAGGGGGTATGATGATTGCTATGAACATCCCATAGAGCGCCACACTTAAAGCACTCACTACTCTCACGGGAAGTACATTACCCATAACCACACCGAAATAAGTGCCGAGAGTCCATCCCGGCACAGTAAGAAGCATGGCGCCGTATGCATACATAGGGTTAAGCTTCCCTGGAACACTCATACATATGCCGAACACTTCGTCCGTCACGCTGTAGCCCACTATGAATCTGTGATAAAATGGGGTATCCTTGTCGAATTTCTGTGAGAGTGCACTTGACATCAGCATATACCTGGCATTGGTGACAAGTATAGTGAATGCCATCTCTATGTATCCGGCACCTGCTGCCACCTCGGTAAAGCCTGCATACTGTCCTGCACTTGCGAGATTGGTGAGACTTACGACTGCCGCCTGTAAAGCAGTAAAGCCCGCGTTCTTGGCTGCAATACCAAGAGCGAAGGCCACCGCAAAATACCCAAGCGCTATGGGTATACCGTCTCTGTTACCGTTTCTGAATGCCTGTCTGTCAGTCCACATGTGTGTATGATATCTGCATCAATATACAGATACTGTCCTCTAGAAGAATCTCGTGATGTCGTCAGCTTCCTTACGCCTTGGCATCTCAGGATCTGATGCTCTTACGCCTACGGATATCACACTGACAATCCTCTGGCTGTCGGGAATCTCAAGCTTCTGCCTTATCTTCTCACTGTCTCTGATACCCATGATAAGAGTATCAAGGCTTAGATCCCTCGCTCTTAAGATAAGATTCTCATTCTGCAGGCCGAGGTCATAAGCTCCCCACTCATCTCCGAGTTCATTCTCGGCTACACCTTCCCTCGTAAATCCTGATCTCTTAGTCTCGAATGCCGTTACTATCAGTGCCTTGGCATTAACGCAGTTATTGGCATTGAATTCCGGCAGGCATTCCCTAGCTACCTCGCTTATCTTCTCCGGAGTGAGTACCACATAGTAGCGTCCGGTCTGGGAATTCTTCCATGATGGTGCCTGAATTGCGGCTTTAATAAGCTCTTTTACCTGATCTGCCGTAACTGTGGCGTCCTCCTGATAATTCCTTATACTTCTTCTTGTCTGTATAGCCTGAATAAGTTCCATTTTATTCCTCCTTATCTGTTCCTCTCAGTATACTTCTTGATCGCTGTGAAGGTCTCATCGCTTATATCAT
>CAJONG010000046.1 GCA_905235845.1 uncultured Lachnospiraceae bacterium | reverse complement strand
GATACTGCCGTCGTAGATAATATATTTCATCAGTTGCAGAACTATGAGAATAAGATATTATAATGAACAGAAAAATGATGTCCAGTCCTTCGGGGCTGGATTTCTTTATGTTGAGATTCGCTTTTTTAATCAATTATGTAAAAGTAGCAATTCGTTCCAAGGGTACGATGCCAAATAACCGAAAAAATTGTTGTCAAATAACCGAATAAATGACATTATTGTTTATAGTAAACAGGGAAAAGGGAAATTATTTTATTGACAAGATATACGTTTTCGAGGATAAATTAATAGTAGACATGTTAGGTTTTTGCCGATCCGGAATTGAGTTAAGAAAATGCAGATTCTTATCGTTGAAGATGAAATCAGAATAAGGGAAGGGATCAGGAAGCTCCTTAATAAAATAGATTCCGATTACATAGTGGTTGGCGAGGCTGAGGACGGAATCGCCGGCCTTAAAATGTGCGAGGAACTGCATCCTGACCTGATCATCACGGATGTTCAGATGCCTGAAATGGACGGTCTTCAGATGCTTCAGGCTATCCATGACAGAGGCATTATGACAAGAGCCATTGTCTTAAGTGCCTACTCGGAGTTTGAGTATGCAAGGTCAGCCATGAAGCTGGGGGTAACAGAGTATCTTCTTAAGCCCATAAGTTTAAATGACCTTTCTAAGGCTTTGGAAACAATAAAGCAAAAAATCTCTGAGGATAAGAGAAAGAAACCGGATCAAATCGGTACACTGGAGCAGATATTCAGAGAAATCCTAAGCGGAAGAATGGAGGTCGATTCTGATGTAGCCGAATATCTATCAAACGGCTACGGCATAAGAAGAAGCCAGAACTTCGTACTTTTGTATGCGTATCTCGGAGCGCAGTATGAAACAGGGTGGGAGAGAGGCATCAGAAAAATCACAAGCTCTCTTTCAAGCTATAAGGGTATCAGATTCTGCATTGTTGAAGAAGAATACAAGAAGTCTCTTGCGGTGGTTGTGTATGATTACGAGAATGGAGCAGACCTTGAAAGATGGATTCAGTTCCAGCTTTTGGAGCATCTTTCCGATTACTCGGTAATGGGCTTTGTTGAGGCCAAAGGAATAGACGATCTGAAGGCTTCCGCCGACAGGCTTTTCCCATACATGGACTGGAACATTTCATTCAGGGATAACATCCTTATTTCCTATCCCAAGATAACCAATGTGCAGACCGGACTTTGCGTGTATCCTCAGGAGATAGAAAGTCAGATGAAGGCTGCCATATGCTCCTCCGATCACCTTAAGGAGAAGCAACTGGTTCAGAAATTCATGGATACCTTTGAAGACGGCAAAGTATATTTTCCCAAAGAAATCAAGGAATGTTATGTCCGTTTCATATGGGCGATTCTAGAGATCGCGAAGAATATCGGACTTTCAAAGGCCGAAGAAATAAAGCAGCAAAAGCTTTTGGAGCAGATCATGAACGCCAAAACCCGTTCGGAGCTTAAGGATATCTGCTCAATGATCCTTGATTTTTTTGAGGAAGGTGGAAAAGAGCAGGACTCTTCTAACCTTACTATCAAGCGGGCGAAGAGGCTGATTCACGAATTTTATAACACGGGAATAACCCTTGATGAAATTGCCGGAAAGTTAAACATTACTCCGGAGTATCTTGGAACCCAGTTTCACAAAGAGACAGGGGTGACTTTCAGCACTTATATGAAGAACTATAGGATCGCAAAGTCCAAGGAACTCTTAGTAGGCACTTCAATGAAGTTATATGAGATTGCGGAGAGGGTTGGATACACCGATCCCAAGTATTTCAGCAAGGTTTTTAAGGATGTTACCGGACAGCTTCCTGCGGATTTCAGGAAAACCTCCAAATGATAATTAGATTTCTCCTCTTTTTTTAGATTTGTCTCATATCGAATACAGTAAGTCGAATGTAGAATATAGTAAGAGTGTTTTGCTATAGACTATTTTAAGGGGGCAAAT
Source organism: uncultured Lachnospiraceae bacterium (assembly GCA_905235845.1). Classification (GTDB taxonomy): domain Bacteria; phylum Bacillota; class Clostridia; order Lachnospirales; family Lachnospiraceae; genus Colinaster. Next base: position 12,703 of record CAJONG010000046.1, on the reverse strand, counting down.
ATGAAAAAGCTCAAAGATTTCTTCCGATACGACAATGCCGGTCTTTTGTTTATCTTTCCGGCCTTCATCTATATGATGGTCTTCGTCGGATATCCCATTATCAGTAACATCTTCTTAAGCTTTCAGGATGTTTCGGTTAAGAACCTGGTAAAGGGCGAGAAGCATTTTATCGGTTTTGAGAATTACATTAATATTTTTAACGACGGAGTATTTATAAAGGCTCTGGGGAACACTCTTTTGTTTACGGTGTCCTGCCTGATATTCCAGTTTCTTATAGGCTTTCTTCTGGCACTTTTGTTTTGCAAGAAGTTTTCCCTTGCGAAACCCATCAGGGGACTTACGATGATTCCCTGGATGATGCCCATGACGGTCACGGCACTTATGTTCAAGTTCATGTTTTCGACAGATGTGGGAATCATCAATTACATCTTAAGAAAAGCCGGTCTGATCAAGCAGAATATTGAGTGGCTCACGACACCGGGAACCGCCATGATCGCGGTAATAATCGCCAATGTGTGGATTGGGATTCCCTTTAACACGATTCTTATATCCACGGGATTATCAACCATTCCGCAGGAACTGTATGAGAGTGCATCCGTGGATGGGGCAAATGCACTCCAGAAATTTGTCAAAATCACACTTCCTCTTTTGAGGCCCACCATAGAGTCTGTTCTTGTATTGGGCTTTATATACACCTTTAAGGTTTATGATATTGTTTATGTAATGACTGAAGGAGGTCCGGTTAACTCCACTCATCTGCTTTCAACCTATTCCTACAAGTTATCCTTCGATCTTTTCCAGTATTCAAAGGGTTCGGCGGTGGCAAATGTATTGTTCTTAATACTTTTCCTTGTTGGACTTTTGTATCTTAAGATTACTATGGAGGGAGAGAACGACTGATGGATGAGAGAAATTTAAGCAAAAAAAAGAACATAATTTACAATATTGTTGCGGTGTTGATTCTGATAATCCTTCTTTTTCCGCTTTTCTGGACATTTATTACATCCCTGAAAACAGAGAAGGAGATTTTCCTTAATCCACCCACATGGTATCCCCATGAACTGAATACGAAATCATATGCTGCACAGGTAGAGACAGGGGATTTTAACATGTTTAAATCCTTCTTCAACAGCTTTGTGATCTCATCAGGTGCCATGGCGATCTCGGTAATATTGGCGGTTCCGGCTTCCTACGCGATCGCAAGGTATAAGTTTATCGGAAGAAAGGCAATGCTTCTTGGATTCCTGGTAACCCAGATGCTTCCGGTGTCCGTTCTTCTTACGCCAATGTTTATCATGTTCAGGAACCTGAAGATGTATAATACATGGGGAGCAGCAATACTTGCGGATGCCACAATAGGAATTCCTTTTTCCGTGCTGATACTTAAGAATTATTTCGCATCAATTCCCGCAGCTTTAGAGGAAGCGGCTTATATAGACGGTTGTACAAGATTTTCAGCCTTTATGCGAATCCTTGTTCCCGTGGCCAAACCGGGAGTAATTGTCTGCGCTGTTTTCTCATTCCTATACGGATGGGGAGATCTGGCCTACGGAATGACTTTTATCCTGGATCAGGAGAAGCGTCCCATTACCGCGGGGATCTTCAACTTTATGGGTCAATACGGAACCAAGTGGAGCTACCTGACCGCCTTTGCCATTGTGGCAATTATTCCGGTTACGCTGATCTTCATATTCATGCAAAAGTATATAATCAGCGGCATGACCAATGGAGCCGTAAAGGGCTGATAATAAACACAGGAGAAACTTTATGAATAAAATCAGTTTGCGTGCGAAGCTATGGCGTTTAATAATCGTTATATCTATTGTACCCATTCTGATTTTAGGCATTTTTTCATACCTCAGTATCTCCGAAGCATTGAGAGAGAACACTGAGAAAGTGGCAAAGGACAATCTTCGCCATATAGACAACAGTCTTAATATCAGCTTAGGGGCTTATGAAGACCTGCTTTATCAGATATATACCGACGATGATATGGTCAAATGGATGGACCGCCTTAACAACGATGTTGATGAGGCGGTTACCGTCAACCAGATGAGAAGATTTATAAACGGTCTTCTCAATACAAAAGAGTACATCAGAGCCATAACCATTATCACATCCGACGGAGATGTTGTAACCTATGAGCAGATGACTCCCGCCACTTACAAAAGTTCATGGCTTGATGTTTTCAGTTGTTCTGTAGATGAACTCTATGACTCTGTAATACGGGATTACAGCATCCACATTTTTCCCACGGAATACGACACCAAATTTGATAATAAGGACTACTATCTGTTCCACATGGCTCATAGGATCGTGGACTATCGTAATATTACGAAGGAATGCGGGATAGCCATAGTAAGTATCGATGAGAATCTTCTCCAGACAGTGTGCTCAAATCCGGAGACCGATGAGCAGATATCAAACTTTATTGTTGACGGATCAGGGCGAATCATCTCTTTTGGAACCGAAACCTCCTATCTGGAAGAACAGATCACGGACTTTGGTAAAACAGATGAAGAAAAGCTAAAGGACTACACTGCATTTCTGAAAACAGTTGATGCTCATGTGGCAGAAAACTTTGAACTGTCTGTTTTTCACGATGAAGAGCTTGGATGGGATATAGTTAACATTACAGATCTTAGTGGGTTGTACTCTCTCCAGAGAAGACAGTTTTTTCTTATTCTTATCTTAAGCCTGTTAGTGCTGGTGGTCGGTATTTCTCTTTCGGGCGGTTTGACAAAAGACCTGATATCATCTGTAAAAAGCATAGTGAAAGGAATGAAGGAGGCAAGAAGCGGAGATTTATCGGTTCGGATCGAGAAGACAGACGAAATGCCTTTGGAGATAGAAAGCATTGCGGACGGATTCAACGACATGCTTATCAAGCTGGATTCTGCGATCGAGAGACAAAGAGAAGCCCAGATTGTAGCTCTGGAGGCTCAGATTAACCCACACTTCCTTTATAATACTTTGGATACCATAAACTGGATGGCCATAGATAAGGATGAATATGATATCAGCAATGCGATAAACGCCCTTGCAACCATCCTTCGTTATGCCATAGATGAAAGCAATGCTGAGGTCAGAATTCAGGATGAGGTGGAATGGATCAAGAAGTATATCTACCTTCAGCAATATCGCTTGAAAAACAAATTCTCCTGCAATGTTTTTGTGGAACCGGAGGCGGCAGGAGCCGTGATCCACAAACTCCTGCTTCAGCCTTTTATAGAAAATGCCATAGTACACGGCTTTGACAAGAATACGGAGGATGCGGTTCTGTCCATAAATATCGGACGAAGGGAGGACTGCCTTGAGATAGTGGTTGAGGATAACGGTGTCGGTCTTGATGAGAAAATTCTTGATCAGATCAACACCGGCTTTGGGGAGGAATCAGATACCAAGAGAGGAATAGGCCTTAGAAATGCTGTGACAAGGCTTCACATGTATTACGGAAATGCCGGTAAGGTTAAAGCAAAAAAAGCGTTTCCTACGGGAACGATAATAGAAGTAACAGTTCCATATGTTGAAAAACAAGATTAGAATAATCCACCTTTTTTAGTTTTATGGAGTTTAAGAAAATGGAGAATGGATTAAAAATGATATTGTAAAAATCCATTCTCACTTAAGGAGGTTAGAAATGAAAAAGGTATTAGCAACACTTCTTGCCGGAGCATTGGCAGCTACAATGCTTATGGGATGTGGCTCTTCCACAGCAACAGCCAAAGAGGAAGCCCCCGCACCCGTGGCAGAAGACACAAAAACTACAGAAGAGACAGCAGGTGCTGAGGTCAAAGAACCTGTGGCAGCATCAGATGATGCTTCCGGGGATGTTACAATATGGTACTACTGGGAGACAGCCGGTCATCAGGAAGCATTAAACCATATTATCCAGGAGTTCAACGGACAGCAGGATAAGATTAAAGTTCAGGCTAAATATGTTCCCTTTGCAGATTTCAAGAAACAGCTTTCGGTTGGTGCTTCAGCAGGCGAACTTCCTGACATTGTAATTCTTGATAACCCAGATCATGCTTCATATGCAGCAATGGGAATCTTTGCAGATATTACGGACAGATTTGATGTAAGCAACTATTATCCCGGACCTGTTAATTCATGTACTCTTGACGGAAGACTTTATGGTGTTCCTTTCGGAAGCAATGACCTGGTTCTTTTCTATAACGAAGATATGCTTGCAGAAGCAGGCTGTGAGGTACCCACAACATGGGATGAACTTATCGATGTAGCAAAGAAGACAACAAAGGATAATGTATATGGCTTCGCACACTGTGCCCTTCAGAACGAAGAAGGAACCTTCAACTTCCTTCCATGGGTATGGTCAGCGGGACAGACATCTTATGAAATCAATTCCGAGGGCGGAATCAAGGCTATGAACTTCATGAAGGAATTGGTTGAATCCGGAGCATTCCCTAAGGAAGCGATCAACTGGACTCAGGGCGATACCATGAACCAGTTCATATCCGGAAACCTGGCAATGATGATCAATGGAACATGGCAGATCCCTACAATGAGACAGGAGGTTCCCGATCTTAAGTGGAACGTAGCCATGATGCCTCAGGATAAAGAACAGGCTTCAGGTCTTGGCGGTGAGAACTATGCGGTTATAGCCGGCGGAAACGAAGAAGCAGCCATCGCTTTCTTACAGTTCGCCACAAGCAAGGATACCTGCCTTTACATGATGAATGCCATGGGTTACATTTCATCTGACTCAACCATTGCTGATGGTCAGTTTGAAGGCGATCCCGTCTATCAGGTATTCGTAGATGAGATGCAGTATGCGAATGCAAGGGGACCTCTTCCTGAGTGGCCCGACATCTCGGATGCAATTTCACTTGCTTTCAACAAAGTTATCACAGGTGACGCTACACCTGAGGATGCAGCGGTGGAAGCTCAGGCAACAATTGACGGAATACTGGGCAAGTAATTGATAAGAGACTATAATGTAAGAGAGGCAGAGCAGATTACTGCACTGCCTCTTTTTAAAAATATAAGGAGTATGCTATGGGCAATAAAGAGATTGTGGTAACTGATCCTACATGGAAGCGATACAAGGAATTGGTGAGAAACGAGATGATTCCTTACCAGTGGGCTGTCCTTAATGACAACATTGATATTAAGATTGAAAAAGAGCGCGATGACGCATCCATTCCCAGCGAGAAAAGCCATGCCATCGAAAACTTTAAGATAGCGGCGGGATTAAGCAAAGGGGAACACTACGGATGGGTTTTCCAGGACAGTGATGTCTACAAGTGGTTGGAGGCAGTGGCATATTCCCTTAAGGATACATGGGATGAGGATCTTAAGACTCTGGCGGACGGTGTGGTGGACCTGATCGGAAAAGCCCAACAACCGGATGGGTACATTAATACATATTTTACGATTAAGGAACCTGCCAAGAGATATGTCAGGTTGGTGGAAAGCCATGAATTATATTGTGCCGGTCATCTGCTGGAGGCATTGATAGCCTATAATAGTGCCACGGGTAACAAGGAATCCATGGATATAGCCTATAAACTGGCCAATCACCTGGATGAAACCTTTGGACCTGAGGAAGGAAAGCTTCATTGTGCCGACGGCCATGAGGAAGTGGAAATCGGTCTTATGAAGCTGTATCACGCAACAGGTAAGATAAGATATGCAAAGCTTGCAGATTACTTCCTTAAGATCAGAGGAGATTCGCCTAAGGTCTATGAAGAACAAAGAAAGAATGACGATGGGAAGGGAATACTTGGAGGAGGGATTTCTCCAAAGCCCATAAAATACAACCAGACACACCTTCCGGTGGATAAGCAGGACACAGCAGAGGGCCATGCCGTAAGACTTGTGTATATGTGCACTGCAATGGCGGATGTTGCAGCCACACTAAAGGATGAAAAGCTAGCAGCGGCATGTAAAAGAATATGGAGAAATATCGTTGATAAGCGTATGTATATAACAGGCGGTATCGGCTCCACTGTACAGGGTGAGGCTTTTACCTTGGATTATGATCTTCCCAATGACACCATGTACTGCGAAACATGTGCCTCCATTGGACTCATCTTTTTCGCATATAAGATGCTTAATATAGAAAGGGACGGGGAGTATGCCGATGTGATGGAGAGAGCTCTTTACAATACAGCCCTTTCGGGAATGGCTCTTGACGGTAAGCATTTCTTCTATGTTAATCCTTTGGAGGTGGTTCCTGATAAGGGCAGGCTTGACCCCACAAAGAGTCATGTAAAAAGCGTAAGACCGGAGTGGCTTGGCTGTGCGTGCTGCCCTCCCAATCTTGCAAGACTTATTACTTCAATAGATGATTACATTTATTCAGAATTTGAGGATGCTACTCTGGTTAACCTTTTTATCAAGTCAGAGTTTAAGGGAGACAAGGTCACCATCATTCAGGATTCGGACTACCCAAAGAGCGGATATGTCACCTTTAAGGTAATCAATAAGGGAGATAAGACCGCAAGAGTCGGCATAAGGATACCTGATTGGTGTGATAACTTTACCGGAAGATTTGACGGCAAGGATGTGAATATCATAAATGAGAAAGGCTACTGGTATGTGAATGTTCCGGAAGGGGAGCATGAAGTGGTTTTTGCCATGGAGATAAAGCCCAAGAGATGGTATTCAAATATAAACGTGTCGGAGGATATAAGAAAGGTAGCTGTCATGAGAGGACCCCAGGTTTACTGTGTGGAAGAGGCTGACAACGGACGAGATCTTCATTGCCTGTCCCTTAACTCGGATTCCGGATTCACTGTCGAATGGAATGAAGAATTGTTAAACGGTATAAATGTAATGGAGGCAGAGGGCACCAGACTTATAGCAACAGATACCGCAGCCGGACTGTACACAGACAAGCCGCCCGTGACAAAGGTTCCCGCAAGGATACGTTTTATCCCTTATCATACGTGGGGTAACCGTGGGGAGAACGAAATGAGAGTCTGGCTTTTTGAAGACTAGAAATCTTCCGGAAATATCCTAAAAGTAATAATAACACTTGCATATTTGTACAAATAGGTTAGAATTGTAGTACAAGGGAGAAATTTGCCGGGGAGGCAAAAAGAGAAAGGAATTTTTGGGAGATGAAGACAACTAAACAGAGAACTATCAAAACAGCACTTGTTAAGATCATGATCTTACTTGTGGCTGTACCGCTTATTATCCAGACGATCGTAAGCGTGACTAACACCATGTCTGCCGGAGTCGACAATGCTTATGAGGTCAATGCGGCACAGGCTTCTATTGTCGAAGAGAGGATCAATGATATCATGGCTACCAACTTAGAGGCTATCCAGATCTTCGCGGCAGCACCGTCGACGCGTGCTTACCTTAAGGGAGAGGCAGCTACAGATGCAGACGCACAGGCTATCATAGTCCAGTTGCAGATAATCGATGAGACACTTGCTGACGGTAATTCAACAGCACTTGCGGGGGCAGACGGAATGCAGGTGTTAAGATCTACGGGTAATCTCGTGGATGTATCTGACAGAGAGTATTATAAGGAGGCAATGCAGGGACATACATTCATCTCGGATATGAACATATCCAAGACAACCGGTAAGTGTATATCTACTTTCGCGGTACCTGTATTTGATGCAGATAAAAAGACAGTCATAGGTATGGTTCAGCGTAACTATGATCTTTCCGTACTCCATGATCTTCTTGCAGAGGAAGTTACACAGGACAGGCAGGAGATCGTTATGGTGGACAGAACCGGTACGGTCGTTGCCCACTCGTTAAGAGAGCTTAATGTGGAGGATCCTGAGAAGCAGGATCAGAATCCTTTCTATACCGATTCAAGAGGCGATAAGACATACGGCGAATATACTGCGGATTTCATGGGAGATACATGGATCATATCATGGGTTAAGCTTGATATATGCGGATGGGTCGTAGCTTCATGCCGTGTTAAGGAGGTGGCCCTTAGGGCGGCTTATTCTACACTGTTCTTCCAGATAATCATTACAGTGATATTCGTGGCTGCAGGCGTGGTAATAGCATTTATGTATTCTAAGAGGATCGCAGATCCCCTCCATAATGTGGACGAATCCATTGCGGCACTATCCAATGGTGAATTCGCCAATATTACGCCGGTTGATCGTAACGATGAAGTGGGACGTACGATGGACAGCACCAAGAAGGTTGTGGACACCCTTAAGGATATCGTATCCAACATTAAGAATGAAGCAAGTACTATGGACAGAGCTTCTGTTCAACTGGCCAATATGTCAAGCCAGATATCTCAGGTGTCATCAGATGTGGCCAACTCAGTACAGGATATCGCTGAGGGCGCCGTAAGGCAGGCAGGAGAGCTGCAGAATGCCAGAGGTAATGTGAATGGTATAACAAGAGCCGTATCGGATGTTGAGGATGCCACGGCAGAGCTTGAGAGTATCACCGAAAGAATGAAGGCAGCATCTGACGATTCGGCAGAGAGTCTTACAATGCTTGATGATACATCTACACAGATGAACAATGCCATTGAGGATGTATCCGATAAGATTGCATCCACAAGCACATCCGTTAAGGATATAGAGGAACTGGTAAGCAAGATTACGGCCATTGCCGCACAGACCAATCTCCTTGCACTGAATGCTTCAATAGAGGCTGCACGCGCCGGTGATGCCGGAAGAGGCTTCGCTGTAGTAGCTGAAGAGATCGGAACTCTTGCTACGGATTCAACTGCGGCTGCCGAGGATATCAGGAGACGCATGGATACACTTCTTAAGGAATCCGAGGAAGCTGTCAGAATAGCCGAGAATGTCAAGAAGACCAATCTTGAACAGCAGGAAGTGATCTCAAGAACAAGAGACAGTGTCAATGTAATGATCTCGGATGTATCAGTATCTGTCGAGAAGGTATCGGATATATCAAGAGCAGCCAAGGATGTAACGGTTGCTAAGGATGCGGTGGCTGTTGTTATCGATTCCATATCCGATATATCTGAGAATAATGCAGCTTCAAGTGAAGAGACGGGAGCATCTATGGAGGAGCTCTCTGCTACTGTACAGACACTTGCAGGCAATGCTGCAGAACTTAAGAATCTGTCGAACAGGCTTGCTGAGGATATCGCATTCTTCAAGGAATGATCCGTATAAAAGATACCGATCATTCATCGGATATATGTATTAAGTTCATAAAGAATGATAGAGGCAACCGTGTATTGCGGTTGCCTCTTTTGTAATATGCAAAAGCATGTATATATGATAAAATCATGATATAGGTTAGTGTACGGTTGTATAAGTGTCGTATACCGTGTCAGTCAAAGCCCCGTATAATTGATAAAAAGTCATAAAAGTGATAGAATAACCACGGCACATCTTAGAAGTATGATCGATAGGACGGATGCAGGGTAATGCGCCTTAACGAGATTAAGACAGGGACAAGTGCAGAACTGAATGTGACGGTAGGATCTCAGAAGCTGGAGTTCTATACTACAGTGATGGAGGTCTATGACGATTGCATATATGTAGAGACGATCACTCAGGATGATAAGGTCATAGGCTTCTCTGCAAAGGGCATCATGCTTGACCTTATCATAACGGATTCAGAAAGTGAGAGAGCCTATAAGTTCTCCAATGTCAGGGTGCGTACGATCAGGACTCCCAAGGATGAGATGTTCCATGAGATCAGATGTAACGGCGAGGGAAGGGTTATCAACAGACGCGGAGCATGCCGCGTATGGCTTGGAGAAGAGGGTATGGCCACCTGCGGACTGGGTAAGGAATCTTTTCCAGTGACAGTCAAGGATATCAGTGTAAGCGGTATAGCTTTCATATGCTCCAAGGATCAGGAGATACCTGACGGCTCCGTGGTACACATCAATTTCAGAGATGATTCGACGGGTACGACCTTCAGTCTGGCTGCCATTATAGTCAGAAGCATGGATATGGAGAAAAGCAGGATGATGTACGGCTGTAAGCTTAATCAGGAGAGCAATGCCATAGCGAAGTTCGTCAACGACAAGCAGCGAGAGAAGCTTAAGGCATCAAGGCAGTCCAATCTCAATTCATTCGTGGAGGATGCCAAGAAGTTAAAAGGATAGGCACTGATGGACGAGAATACCAGAAGAGAATTGACGGTCAACGGCTTTCAGTTCGGTTCGAAGGAAGATGTGGAGCTGGCGGAACAGGAATTGTCGACCGTAAAATACATAGAGGGAAGGATACAGGGCAGGAATACCGAGACGATAATGTCCGTGTATAACGGTGCCATCGAGAGGAAGATGTTCAGGACACCGGTCGGATATGCGTATATGCATGATCTGCAGAAGAAGCTGCTTATGCAGGGGGTTAAGAAGGAAGATATCCAAGGCGTTCCGTTATATCAGATATATAATAATAATCTGGATGATAAGCCCACACCCAGAAGGAGTGTGACTGTTCCGAAGAGGAAGAAAAAGAGCGAGATAGTCATGATGAACAGGACCCTTATTGCGGTCAATGTGATACTTGTACTGCTTATAATCGCGCTTTTTGTGATCAATATCAAGGGCTCGACACCTACGGTGCTCAACTACAGACATGCCATAGAGAATGAGTATGCCGAGTGGGATCAGGAGCTTACCAATAGAGAGAATGCCGTAAGGGAAAAGGAAAGGGAATTAAATATCCTCTCTCCCGTGAACGGTGATGGATGACGGTATTATAAGCATATTTTTGTCCGCAGAACACAAAGAGGACACAATCATATATTAGAATGATGAATAGCCCGTAAGGACGGAATAGGATTAAAAGGGTTATTATTATGGATAAGGTAACGATACTTGTAGTTGATGATGAAGAGAGAATGCGCAGACTGGTGGCGGACTTCCTTATGAAAAAGGGTTATTCCGTCATGGAGGCTTCGGATGGTGAAGAAGCGGTAGACCTGTACTTGGAGCACAGGGATATCGCCCTTATTATTTTGGATGTGATGATGCCTAAGATGGACGGTTGGACGGCCGTTAAGGAGATAAGGCAGTATTCCAAAGTGCCCATAATCATGCTCACGGCCAAGGCAGGAGAAAGTGACGAGCTCCAGGGCTTTAATCTGGGAGTTGACGAATATGTCACCAAGCCTTTCAGTCCCAAGGTATTGGTCGCCAGAGTGGAGGCAATACTTAGAAGGACTACGGGCGAGGACGGAGGAGATGTGCTTGAGGTTGCGGGGATAACGGTTGATAAGACCGCACATACGGTATCCGCAAACGGACAAAATGTTGATCTAAGCTTCAAGGAATTCGAACTTCTATGCTTCTTCATGGAGAATAAGGGAATCGCATTGTCGAGAGAGATGATACTTAATCATGTGTGGAATTATGATTACTTCGGTGATGCGAGGACAATTGACACACATGTCAAGAAGCTGCGTAATAAATTAGGCGAAGCGGGCAATGCCATCAAGACTATCTGGGGCATGGGTTATAAGCTGGAAGAGTAATAATAAAGGTACGAAGTGAGGAAAAGGTTATGAAGGAATATGTAATGGGCAACGGGGCGATAGCCCTTGGAGCCTTGTCGGCCGGTGTGGGGCTCGTAGCGGGATATCCGGGGACTCCGTCATCCGAGATCATAGAGACAATATCCCAATATCCGCATAAGGGAGTACATCTTGAGTGGTCCGTCAATGAGAAAGCGGCATTAGAGGTAGCTGCGGCTGCGGCATACAGTGGTGCCAGAGCGATGGTTACAATGAAGCAGGTAGGTCTTAATGTAGCTTCCGATCCGTTGATGTCCCTTGCCTATGTGGGTATTAAGGGAGGTATGGTCATAGTAAGTGCCGATGATCCGGGCCCCATATCATCACAGACCGAGCAGGACACCAGAAGATTCGCTGATTTTGCCAGAATACCGGTATTCGATCCGGCCTCGCCCGAAGAGGCTTTCATGATGATACAGGATGCATTCGACTATTCGGAGAAGTACGCCACTCCGGTTATCTTCAGACCGACTACAAGAGTATGTCATGCTTATGCATCGATAGATGTTGATATGGATTACAGACCGGCAGAGTATGAGGGCTTTGTCAAGGATTCATCCAAGTGGGTCATATTCCCAAGGCTTTCGTATATCAATCACGGAAGAATCGAAGAGCGTAATATGCAGATTGCTGAAGATTTTTCCTCATACAGATACAATACATGTGCCGGGGATAAGAGTGATAAGGCTGTTGTCGCATCCGGTGTAAGCTATGCTTATGTCAGGGAATATCTGAAGGGACGTAAGGACATAAGGCTTGTGCGTATAGCCACGGCCTATCCCTTTCCGGAGCACTTCGTGCGTGAAGCGCTTAAGGGTGTCAGACAGGTGATGTGTATAGAAGAATCAAGCCCCTATGTCGAGGAACAATTACTTAAGATATATGGTAAGGATAATAAGGATATCACGATCCTTGGTAAGATTGGCGGAAGAGTTCCTCATAACGGTGAGCTAAGCGTGGCACTGGTATCGGATATACTTGGTGAATTCTTAGGAGATACGTCTGGGGTAGCCGGTATAGATATATCCGATGCTCCGGCGCTTCCCGCAAGACCGTCCGTATTGTGTGCGGGATGTCCTCACAGAGCCTCATTCTATGCGGTCAAGCAGGCGATGAAGGGGCGTAAGAGTATCTTCTGCGGAGATATAGGCTGTTATACGCTTGGTAATGCCATGCCGCTTGATATGGTGGATACGTGTCTGTGTATGGGAGCCGGGATCACAATGGCCCAGGGCTT
>CAJONG010000045.1 GCA_905235845.1 uncultured Lachnospiraceae bacterium | reverse complement strand
GATCACGAACACGGAGAATGACACGAATTCTTCTTCCGGGGAAGAGCCTGCGACCGCTTCAACTCCGACAATAGTGATGCCGCAGATAACGACACTGGTACAGGCAACACCGGCGGCGGGTGGAAGTAATGCAGCTTCTACGCTTCCGGCAGGAAACACACCTGTGATAAAGGAAGACGTAGCAACAGGTGAAGAAGGCCGGAAGCCTATAGAAGATGATGAGGTTAAGGAGAGTATCGGAGAAGATATAAGCAGTACTGTCACAGAGGATGCAGACTGGACGGATGATGCGGCTGATGACACGGATGGAGGTAAAGATAAGGACCGTACAGAAAAGCTTGTAATAGAAGCAGGCGAAGGCGCAAGCTGGCAGATCGAAGCGGATGAGGCTGTTAAGGCACAGCTTGAAGGAATGGATATGTCTGTCACCTTCGGAGTGGCGAATATATCGGATAATGCCGTTAAGAGGCTTAAGACGGATGATTATATGACCATGTCAATCGCATATGACGGAGCCTTCGGATTTGATGCATTGCTTACGGTGGATACGGGTAAGGAGCATGCCGGCAGATACGCCAATCTGTACTATTATGATGAAGATAAGGACAGGCTCTTACTTGTGGATTCCGTGAAGACGGATGCTCTAGGCAGGGCTGCATTCAATATGAAGCATGCGTCGGATTATGTCATTACCTTCAGCGATAAGCAGATGATAGTGAATAACGGGACCAATACCGCAATGTTTTTGATAATGGCAGTGATCCTTGCAGGAGGTCTCGGAGTGCTTGTATTCGTACTGGTTAAGATGAGTATGGTGAAGAATAAGGATGATGATTACTACTTCGATCTGGACGATGACAGATAGGGAGATAAGCCTTAAGGAGCTGTGGCAATATGCTTTTTAACTCATATATATTCATATTCCTGTTCCTGCCCGTGGCACTTACAGGATATGCCCTGCTTAAGAGAACGGGTGCCACCCTCCCCAAGGTATGGCTCATAGGGATGTCGTTATGGTTCTACGGATATTTTAACATCGGATATCTGGCTATAATGGTATGTTCCATATTGTCTAACTATCTTATATATCTGTGGATGAGATCGGCAGGCAGGAAGAGACCCGTGCTTGTGCTCGGAGTAACGGGCAATATCCTTTTGCTTGTATATTATAAGTATTTTGATTTTCTGACGGAGTGTGCCAATGCGGTGCTTAAGACAGACTTTCCTCTTAGGAATATCCTGTTACCGCTTGGAATAAGCTTTTTTACGTTCCAGCAGATAGGATTCCTTGCTGATACATACAGAGGTGAGGCACCGGAGTGCACATTCGTGGATTATGCACTGTTCGTAAGCTTCTTCCCACAGCTTATAGCCGGTCCCATAGCAGACTGTGGCAGCATGATGCCGCAATATGCGCTTATAGGTCCGAAGAGCGGTTTTGACAGAGAGAAGTTCAGACGTGGCATGGTCATATTCATAGCAGGACTTGCAAGTAAGGTGTTAGTGGCGGATACCTTCGGCAAAAGTGTAGATCATGCATATGCGACCGTAAGCAGCATTAATTCGTCAGAGGCCATACTTGCCATCCTTTTCTATGCGTTACAGTTATATTATGATTTTAACGGATACTGCAATATGGCGATAGGACTGGGGCTTATGTTCGGGATAGACATACCGGTTAATTTCGATTCGCCTTATAAGTCGCATAATATAATAGAATTCTGGAAGAGATGGCATATCACCCTCAATAAGTTCCTGACACGGAATGTATATATTCCGCTTGGAGGCAGCAGAAAGGGAGAGGCAAGAACTTATGTCAACCTAATGCTTGTATTTCTGATAAGCGGGATCTGGCACGGTGCGGGATTTAACTTCATAATATGGGGTCTTATGCACGGAGTGATGTATGTGACAGTAAGGCTTTTAAAGCGCTTTGCACATATAGAATGTGATAAGGCATTCTCCCATGCGGTTACATTCATATTCATATGTATAGCATGGGTATTTTTCAGAGCCGAGGATACGGGAGAGGCCCTTGCCCTGCTTAAAAGGGTTATTGACGGAGGCTGGGCTCTGCCGGGAGAGGCTTTCCTTAAGGGCTTTAATTCGGGAGAGTTCTGGTATGCCCTAAAGGTGCTGCATCTTACCGATACCGGTATAGGCAGGTATCTGATAATGCTTTTATTCACCGTAGCTACACTTGCAGTTACCTTCTTAGCGCCCAACGCGCTTAAGGTTACTGAGAAGATGAAGTATCGTACCGGTTACGGTGTGTTGTTAGGCGTTGTATTCGTATGGTGTGTGCTTTCTCTTTCGGGAGTCAGTACATTCCTGTATTTTAATTTCTGATGAGACAGGATAGAGACAAGGGTTTTGTAATCGCATTTATCATAACGGTCGTGGCGGGACTGCTTACAGCAGGGGCCTTGACAGTTATAGTCGATCCCTTTTTCCACTATCATGCACCTCTTAAGGACTTCCCGTATGTGGTGGATGATCAGGTGGATATGAATCCGGGGCTTGCGGCGCATATGGACTATGACAGTGTGCTGCTAGGTTCGTCGATGACGGTGGCATTCGATACGGACAGATTCGGGGAGAAGATGGGGCTTAAGACGCAGAAGCTGAGCTATAACGGAGCTTACCCCAAGGATCAGGAGATAATCCTATCTAAGATATATAAGGCTAAGGGCAGTTCGCTTAAGAGGGTGTTCTTAGGTATAGATGAGCTTAATTATTCCTGTGATACCGAACAGACTAAGTTCCCTGTAACAGACTATCTCTACGATGATGATCCATTCAATGATGTGAAGTATATATGGAATAAGACGGTTCTGCTTGATTATGTCTTAAGACCCGTGGCTGACAGGTCGGATAAGTCTGACTGGAATATGATATATAAGCCATGGTGGCAGCCCATGCACTATAATCTTGCCAATGTAAGGCTATACTATACTCCCGCGGAGGAGGCGGAGGATGAGACTCCGACGGATGACTATATAGCCGGTATTGAGGCTAATCTTAATGTCAATATCATACCTTATATTGAAGCTCATCCCGAAACAATGTATACTGTATTCTATCCGCCCTACAGTATCTTATACTGGTACGATGCCAAGAGACAGGGACAGATAGATAAGATAATCGCCAAATACGATTATATGACGAGGCGGCTCCTTGAATATGATAATGTGGAAGTGTATTTCTTCCAGAATGATGAGGATATAATCTGCGACTTTGATAACTATGCGGATCATACGCATTACAGTCCGCAGGTATGTGACTATATGGTGGATTGTATGGCAAGCGGACGAAGGCGCGTTACGACGGAGAGCCTGGATGAAGAGCTTGAGACCCTTAGAAGGCTTGCATATGATTATGACTATGACAGCATAGATCTCTAGACAGACAGGACTTAGGATATGACGACTAATGTGATAGCACTCATAGTGGTACTTATCATAATTCCATATTGTATCGGACTGCTCCCTTCTTCCATGACAGACGTGTCATATCTGTGACATATGTCATGGGATTTCTCCTATCCCTTGCACTTTTCGAGCTGTTGGCAGTACCGGTGATAATACTTAAGGCTGACGGATTCCCCACAATAGTTGCTCTATATCTTGGGCTTGAATGTGCTCTTGCGATGGCAGGCATCATCGTGTATAACTTTAAGGTGCGAAGGAATGCAGAGTCGGAAGTGACTGACATGAAGGAACGCAGGGATAAGGTAAGATTTGCCGGGGATGAGACGGTCTTATGGCTTCTTGTGATCGGAGCGGTTCTTTTCCAGGTGATAATGTATATCTGCATGGAAGCCTTCGACGGAGATGATGCCTATTATGTGGTTCAGTCGCTCTTAACCAATGAGACCGACACCCTGTACCGCATCAAGCCGTACACCGGGATGTCTACCTCCATGGACTTAAGGCATGCCCTTGCCTCAGTGCCGATATGGATAGCATTCCTTGCCAGAGTCAGCGGCATCCATTCGACGATACTGGCACATTCTGTTATAGGCATCCTGTTAATACCCCTGCTCTATCTTATATATTATAACTGCGGAATACTCCTTTTTGACGGCGATTCCAGGAAAAACGCCGCCTTCATGATGTTCGTCAATATCATGTATATATTCGGTAATGTGTCGATCTATACCGGAGCGACCTTCCTGCTTACCAGAACATGGCAGGGTAAGTCCATGCTCGCCAATCTGGTGATAGTATCGGTCATATGGCTTTTGCTTGCCATATTCAAAAAGGATGAGGAGGAAGAGGAGAGGCAGACACTGGGATTCTGGACAGTACTTTTTGCGCTTAGTATAGTCGCCGCGATGTGCAGTACGGCAAGCGTGTTCCTCATGGCTCTGCTTATAGGTATATACGGCATAACGATGTCGATATGCAGGAGAGATGTTCAGATTGCGCTTAAGCTGATGATCACATGTGTGCCGCTTGTGGTATACGGAGCGATATATCTGCTTATGTGAGAACGGTACATCCGTATATGAACGGGAGAGTGTATGACACAGATAGTCGAGATCTTTAAGGCATATAACGGAACAGGATATTACTGCCTGTTGTTCATAGCGGCTCTTATGTATCTGTGGTTCGCGGAGGAGAATAAGAGTCTTAAGATGCTGCTTGTGACCGTACCTACGGTCATACAGGTGGTTTTTTTCATACCTTATTTCTATATGGCATACAATAAGCTTGATGAGGGGACATATTACAGGATACTCTGGCTTCTGCCGATGACGCTTGTCATCGCTTACAGTGCTGTTAAGGTGATAGGCAATCACTTAAGGCTTGGTGTGGCGCTCGTGTGTCTCCTGTTTATGTTATGCGGAACCTATACATATATGGGAGTGGTCTTTAACAGGGCAGAGAATGCATATCATCTTCCGGATGAGGTCATATCACTATGCGATATGGTGAAGCCTGATGAAGAGGGTAAGCGCATATGGGTTGCTTTTCCTCCGGAGCTTGTGCATTATGTGAGACAGTATACGACGGATATAATGCTCCCGTTCGGAAGGGACAGCATGGTAGAGAGTTGGAAAAGATTGGATAACGAGCTTTTTGACATATATATGGGACATGATATATATGCAGACAGGCTGGTATCGGTATCGACAGATTACCAGTGTGATTATGTCATAGTCGGCAGGGATAAGAATGTGATAGGGGATGTGACCGACTATGGATTAAAGGAGATAGGCTCAACTATGAATTATATAGTATACAGTAATCTGGATAATGCCATCTGGTATGAGATAGGGCCGGAAAATTATCAGAGCAGGCTGTATCGGGAAGAATGATGACAGGATAAGCGGGCGGATATGTGGATAGCAGATAAGTGGCAGGATTATGAGATAATAGATACTTCGGACGGAGAGAAGCTAGAGCGCTGGGGAGACTATATGTTAATAAGACCCGATCCCCAGGTCATCTGGTCCGTACCTAAGGATAAGCCGGAGTGGAAGAGGTATAACGGGCACTATCACAGGAGCAGAGCCGGAGGAGGCGAATGGGAATTTAAGAACCTTCCCAAGGAATGGCAGATCGGATATAGGGATCTTAAGTTCAATCTTAAGCCCTTCTCCTTCAAGCATACGGGATTATTCCCGGAGCAGGCGGTCAACTGGGACTGGTGCAGCGATCTCATTAAGAAGAGGCTTAAGGACAAAGGAGACAGACCTGTTAAGGTGCTCAATCTCTTCGCTTATACCGGTGGGGCGACCATAGCCTGCCTTAAGGCGGGAGCACATGTGACCCATGTGGATGCATCCAAGGGGATGGTCGGCTGGGCTAAGGAGAATGCCATAAGCTCCGGACTTGCCGACAGACCTGTCAGGTGGCTTGTGGATGACTGTGTCAAATTTGTAGAGAGAGAGCTAAGAAGAGGCAACAGATATGATGCCATAATCATGGACCCACCTTCCTACGGCAGAGGTCCCAAGGGAGAGACATGGAAGCTTGAGGAGAGCATATATCCCTTCATGGAATCATGCTGCGGACTTATATCCGATGAGCCGCTCTTATTCCTTATCAATTCGTACACCACCGGTCTTCAGCCGGCAGTGCTTAAGTATATGATAGAGCTTAGTATAGGCAGGAGATTCGGCGGCAGGACGGAAGCGGATGAGATAGGGCTACCCGTATCCGGTACGGGACTGATCCTCCCCTGTGGCGCATCGGGAAGATGGGTTAGCGATCAAGAGGCTAAGATTAATGAGCAGAAGTGATAAAAGGTCAAAGAAGACGACAGTACATGATAAGGGTAAAGGCGAGGGAATTCTTCAGATAGTGATACTTGCCGTCATCATCATATTGATCGTTGCGATCATACTGATGATACGTAAGTGGAATAGGGGACAGGATTCGGGCTATGATCCCGATGAGGTGACTACTGAGTTCGATACGGAGCCAAATGATTATATCCTTCCCCTTAATGCTCAGGATATAGCGGATAAGGCATCAGATGATAAGCTGACCATCCTTACGCTTGGCAACAGCCCATTTGCGGATTCAGGTGATGACAATAATCTGGCTTATTCTCTTAAGAAGATATATGATGCGGATGTCATTAACTGCGGTATAGAGGATTCTTATATAAGCTGCAGAAGGAGTGACTACAGTGATGAGGACAAAGAGGATGGAGTGAGCCTTCCCTATATAGCAAGGGCTATGGTTACCGGAGATTACAGCACCCTTAAGAGAGCGGCAGGACTTATCTCCGATCAGGCAACGGAAGCGGTTGACAGGCTTGAAAATGTGGATTTAAGATACGTGGATGCCATAGTCATCATGTATGATCTTGAGGATTATGTGGACCACAGACCACTGGGAAGCGAGAGCGCCACCGACATAACCTCGATATACGGAGCAGTCAGAGGCTCCTTGGAAGAGCTAAGGAAAGCATATCCGTATATAAGGATAGTCTACCTGTCCCAGCCCGCAAGCGGCAAGACTATAGATGACTTCTATGTGGACGGGGATATCCACGATATCGGACAGGGACTTTTAAGCGAATATGTCACATTCGAGCTTGAGGCTTCGGCAACAGCCGGAGTAAGCTTCATAGATATATATTACGGTGCTGTCAATGTGGATGTGAGGGATAAGTATCTGGTGGATGATTATCATATCAATGATGCCGGTGCCGAGGCCATAGCCTCTTATGTAAGCCGCCTTATCACTCTTAATCCCTGATAATGTATATAAAATATTAACATGAAAGAACGCGATACCACATTCACAATTCTATCTGCCATAGGAATTATACTCATTCTCCTGGGACATCTTGACTTCGATGTAGCGACCTTTGGAGGACTTTTCCCTTATTATTCCTATCATGTGATGATATTCGTATTCATTGCGGGGTATTTTCGTAAGCCTGACAGCAAGGAGGCGATGGAAAGCTTCATCTTAAGAAAAGCTAAGAGACTGCTTCTTCCCTATCTTGTATGGAATGTGATATACGGATTGATTTCATATGTATTAAGGGCGGAAGGCTTCGATTTTGCCGGAGAATTGAATCTGTATAATATATTCGCCGCACCCTTCGTGGGAGGTCATCAGTTCGGCCTGAACTCTCCGGCATGGTTCGTACCGGCGCTTTTCCTTCTTGAGGTATGCGATATATGTGCCAGAAAGGTAATATCCTATATATATTGCAGAGTGTGTGTAAGAGAGGATGATGCGGATGGCGATGCGATCTACGGCACCTTCATGGAATGGGTGTTCATGGCGGCATATCTGGCAGTCGGGATGACTGCGGTATATCTGTCACAGAGAGGCAGTGTCTATGATCTGTACAGGATACCTGCCAGACTTATGCTCATGGCTCCGTCTCTTCAGTTCGGAAGGCTGTATAGGACGAGACTTAAACGTTATGATATCACGCCGGGGATCATATATTTTCCGCTTCTGTTTATTATGAACCTTATATTGACCACGACTCACGGAGGGCTTGCATACAGCACGGTATGGGTAACGGGATTTGCGGGAACGATTCTTACACCCTTTATCACATCTCTTACGGGAATAGCTCTGTGGTTAAGAGTGTCTAAGATATTATGTAAACTATATGAAAAAAAGAATGACTCTGCCTTCCATGTAGTGGGAGAGCATGAAAGGGCTGAAAGGATATCGCCTACGTTCAGGCTCATGCAGGGAATAGGAACGCACACATTCGATATAATGCTGCATCACCTAGCAGTCTTCATGATCATTAAGGAGATATTCGCACATATATCGTTACATACGGGCAGGTGCGGTGATTTTGACATGATGAAGTACAGGACGGATATCTACTATACCTACATACCGGATGGTATCGAGGGATACAAATGGATATATCTCATATCGGGGCTTTTGATACCGATGCTTGTCGGATACCTGACAGATCATGCACGTAAGCGCATACGGGAAGCAGTTAAGAAGGATAAAACAGATAATGGTGGATTACAATGAGGATACTGATGATCAGGCACGGAGATCCTGACTATGAACATGATTCGCTTACAGAGAAGGGAAGAAGAGAAGCAAAGCTTCTGGCCAAAAGGCTTAAGGATGAGCGTATAGATGCGGCTTATGTATCCACAATGGGCAGAGCAATGGCCACAGCCGAGCCGACCCTTAAGCTTAAGGGAATGGAGGCAGTGTACTGTGACTGGCTAAGGGAATTCTGTGAGCGGTGGATAGACAGACCGGATAAGGATAAGCCTCATAACGTATGCTGGGACTGGCTTCCGGAGGATTGGACAAAATACGATGAATTCTACAGATATGATAAATGGTACGACAATCCCATAATGGCAGTGGCGGATATGAAGAGCTACGAGGAGAGCGTGACCGTTCCCTTTGATAAGATGCTTGCAGAACACGGATATGTACGTGACGGAAGGCTATACAGGGCCGTAAGACCCAATGATGACACCATAGCCCTGTTCTGTCACTTCGGAGTAAGCTGTGTGATGATAGGTCATCTGATAGGAGTCTCCCCCATGCCCTTATGGCACGGATTCTGTGGAGCACCGACATCGGTTACTACCATATACACCGAGGAGAGAAGAGAAGGAATAGCGTCCTTCAGGACGGCCTGCTTCGGTGATACCACACATCTGCACGACGGTGGAGAGCCTGTATCCTTCTCCGCCAGATTCTGCGAGATGTACAGCAAAGAAGACGAGAGACATGATTGAAATATAAAATTACTTAAGAACGGAGATTAGTATGACAAGAGAAGAAGCTAAGAGAAGAGCAACAGAGCTTGTGGCTAAGATGACCACTGAAGAGAAAGCATCACAGTTAAGGTACGATTCA
Organism: uncultured Lachnospiraceae bacterium; assembly: GCA_905235845.1. Lineage (GTDB taxonomy): Bacteria > Bacillota > Clostridia > Lachnospirales > Lachnospiraceae > Colinaster. Next base: position 8,866 of record CAJONG010000045.1, on the reverse strand, counting down.
CCTGCCATCGACAGGCTGGGGATACCGGAGTATAACTGGTGGAACGAGGGATTACACGGCGTTGCGCGAGCCGGAGTCGCCACTGTTTTCCCACAGGCTATAGGACTGGCGGCAAGCTTTGATACAGAGCTGCTTAAGGATGTGGGTGATGCGGTTGCCACAGAGGGCAGAGCCAAGTATAACAGCGCAAGCAGCAGAGGTGACAGAGACATCTATAAGGGACTGACCTTCTGGTCACCCAATGTCAATATATTCAGAGATCCCAGGTGGGGCAGAGGACATGAGACATACGGAGAGGATCCGTATCTTACATCAAGGCTTGGCGTTAATTTCATAGAAGGATTGCAAGGTGACGGCGAGTATATGAAGGCTGCCGCCTGCGCCAAGCATTATGCTGTTCATTCAGGTCCTGAGGCTATAAGGCATTCCTTCGATGCCAAGGCTACGCCCAAGGATCTTGAGGAGACATATCTGCCGGCATTCGAGGCCTGTGTGAAGGAAGCGAAGGTGGAAGCGGTGATGGGTGCATATAACAGGGTCAACGGAGAACCGGCCTGTGCCAACCATCCGCTTATGGAGGATGTGTTAAGGGATAAGTGGGGATTCGAGGGTCACTTCGTATCCGATTGCTGGGCCATAAGGGACTTCCATGAGAATCACAAGGTAACATCCACACCGGAGGAGTCGGCCGCGCTTGCTCTTAAGACAGGGTGTGATGTGAATTGCGGCTGTACCTATGAGAAGCTTATGGAGGCTTATGATCAGGGACTTATAAGTGATGAGGATCTTGACAGATCGTGCATCAGGCTTTTTACTACGAGATTCCTGCTTGGAATGTTCGATAAGACTGAATATGACGACCTTGATTATAGGGCGGTGGAAAGCCGTGAACATATAGACTTAAGCCACAGGGCAGCAAGGGAGAGCCTTGTTCTGCTTAAGAATACGGGAGTCTTACCTCTTGATAAGAAGGAAATTAAGACGATAGCAGTGATAGGTCCCAATGCAGACAGCAGACAGGCACTTATCGGCAATTATCACGGCACATCCTCAAGATATGTGACGGTACTTGAGGGCATACAGGATATTCTGGGAGAAGAAGCGAGAGTATTGTATTCACAGGGTTGCCACTTGTATAAGGAGTCTGTGGAGAACCTAGCTAAAAACGACTGCATAGACAGACTCGCAGAGGCAAGAGCGGTAGCGGAGCTTGCCGATGTTGTGGTACTTGTGGTAGGACTTGATGAGACACTTGAGGGAGAGGAAGGTGATACAGGCAATTCCGATGCCTCAGGTGATAAGCTAAGCCTATATCTTCCCGACAGCCAGAGGACCCTTATGGATGCCATATTCGAGGACTGTTCGGGTGAGAAGCCTATCATAGTCATCAATATGACGGGAAGCTGTATCGACTTAAGACAGGCGGATGAAGCGGCGGATGCCATCATTCAGGCATGGTATCCCGGAGCAAGAGGCGGAAGCGACATAGCAGGTCTCATCTTCGGCGAATATTCTCCATCGGGCAAGCTGCCTGTTACCTTCTATGACAGTGATTATGAGCAGCCTGAAGTAACCGACTATTCCATGAAGAGACGTACCTACAGATATATGGATGGAGAGGCCTTCTATCCCTTCGGATTCGGACTGACCTACGGCGACTGTAGGGTGGACGGTCTTAATGTGACGGTCACAAGGGATGCATCCGGTACACTTACAGGTGCCGATCTTACGATAGAGGCTTCCAATGCGGGTAAGGAAGATACCGATGATGTGTTACAGATATATATAAGGAGCAGGGACAGTGCCGATGCTACTCCCAATCCCTCTCTGTGCGGATTTAGGAGAGTACATATTAAGGCAGGAGAGAAGATAAGTGTGGGCTTGCATATAGACAGACGAAGCTTCACGACGGTAGATGATAAGGGTGTAAGAGATGTGACGGGACATGTATTCGATATCTATGCCGGATTCTCCTGCACGGATGAAAGAAGTGCCAGGCTTACCGGTCATGAATGTGCTGTCTGTGAGCTTAATATATGATAAAAGCTTTGGTCTAATCCATAGTCTGTCCGCTCCCGAACTTCGAAGAGACGGACGAACGGTTCCTGTATTCCCTCGGTGAGCAGCCGAACTGCTTGCGGAATATATCCTTGAAGTAGTTACTGCTGTTGAAGCCGCAGGATAGGGCGATCTTAGTGATGCTGTCATCCGTCACCATGAGACGCTGTGCGGCATTACGGATGCGTATATTGTTCACGTACTCCGTGAATGAGAAGCCTGTGGAGGTCTTGAACTTATGTGAGAAGTAGCTTGCATTGAGTCCAAGGCTTGCTGCCACATAGGCAAGCGACAGGGTGGGTGAGGCATATTCGGTACTTATCATGAATATGGCACGCTCTATGTCGGTATCTATATTCTTGGTGGGGATGAACTGATCCGCCGCGATCTTGCCGCGGCTTGCAAGCAGTATGAGCATCTCCGATACATACAGGGACATTATGTACTGACTGTGTGCGGAAGGTGAGAACTGCTCCTTAGACATACGAAGGAGTATATCATCAAGTACGGCCACAGAGGATCTGTCTAAGCTTATCTTATGCGGAGTGGACAGAAGCACTCTTACATCGGGCGCTTCCGCAAAAAGTGAGCCCGGAAGCCTGCTTTCGTTGATATATACCGATATTCTCTCGGAATTCTCCTCACCGCTGTAGCTTGTGGAGTGCCTGATACCTGCCGGCAGTATGATACAGTCGCCGGGAGCCAGACGTACATATGTCGAATTGACTATATATATACACTGACCCTTTCGCAGGTAGTAGAATTCAGGGATCTTATGAGAGTGTTCATATGGCATGAAAAAACTGGGATTCCTGATCTGTGATTCCATGTAGAATGCCAGATGTTCCTTGGGCGTATGCTCTTCGGCCGTATACGGAAGAGGATCGGGCTTATGGACATTATTCATTGGTCCCTCCACGGTTTATACACGATATACGGGGGTGGTTTAACACATTTTGTGCCCGTACACGATAATCTAAAAATATTGGTATTATATATATATAATGCCACAAATTTTAGTATTTTCAAGTATTATTTGCGAATATACTCTGTGTTGTAACAAGGAAAACTTCTATATTTACTACATGGGGGTAACATATGAAAAAGAAAGTATTATCAATCATTTTATCGTTGTCCGTATGTGCGGCAATGATAGTCGGATGCGGAAGCACTGCAGCAGACAGTGCGGTCACAGAGGAGGCGCCTGCGGCTACCGAGAGTGCTGCAACGGAACAGGCACCTGCCGATACCGAAACAGAAGTTAAGGAAGAGAACGCTGAGCCTGTGACACTTCGTATGGCATGGTGGGGATCGCAGGATCGTCATGACAAGACCATAGCAGCCATTGAACTCTATGAGTCGATTCATCCCAATGTGACTATCGAATATGAATTCTATTCTTTTGATGATTATTTCACGAAGCTTAACACCTTAGTTGCTTCTGACGAGGTATGGGACATCTTCCAGCTTGGAGGTAATTTCCCTACATACATCGACAAGATCCAGCCCTTAGATGACTATATAGCATCTGGGATCGTCGATACCAGCAAGATATCCGATGCCAACCTTCAGACCACACAGACTACCGACGGCACACAGCTTGGTCTGACCAACGGTATCAATACATACGGTATCGCTTACGATCCGGCACTTTTTGAAGAGGCAGGAGCTAAGCTTCCCACAGATGAGTGGACATGGGATGATTATAAGGAAGCAGCGAATCTTATCACAGAGAAGCTTGGAATATACGGATCTTCCACATTCTTAGGCTCAGACTTCATCGCAGGCTGCTCTGCTTACATCCCTCAGCACGGCAAGCTTGGTGAGTTCTCGTTCTTCAATATCGACCTCACAGGTATGGGCTTTACGGATGCGCAGATGCTCGCTCCTTTCATCCAGATGAGAGCAGATATGATAGCTAACGGCTCTTATCCCGATGCAGGCGCTTCCGCAGAGGTTACCAATATCGAGAATGACTTCTTGGTAACAGGTGAAGCCGCAATGACATGGGTAGCTGTCAACCAGTTCCCTACCATATACAATGTATGCGCTGAGGAAGGACGTACACTTGCCCTTGCAACAATCCCCAAGTTCGAAGCAGGCGGTAACAGCGGTGCCATGATCCAGTCATCACAGATGTTATGCGTATCCAAGGATTCGGATGCTCCGGAAGAGGCAGCAGCATTCATAAGCTGGTTCGAGAATGACGTAGATTGCAACAATATCCTTCAGGCTGAGAGAGGTATTCCTTCCAATGAGGACGTAAGAGCTGCACTTGGCGCTTCTGCAACCGAAGCCCAGCAGATTATGTACGATTATGTGGATAAGATAAGCTCACTGCCAACTCCCGATGAGGTCAATGTTCTTTCACCCGACGGACAGGCAGAGGTTCAGGACAATTACCTTAACTACATCCAGCAGGTTGCTACAGGCAAGCTTACCGCAGAGGAAGCCGCACAGAAGACCTATGACGATGCGGAAGCACTTTTTAAGTAAGATAGGTTTTTGATCATATTCTTTCTTCTATACACATAGGGAGGGACTCCCGCACTGGATTGCAGGTGTGTGAGTCCCTTTCATTACCAAGGGGTTATATTTATCCGGGAGGTTTGCATGGATAAGACTAAGAGCGGTGGGCTTACGGCTTTTCGCAGATTCATGAATAATGACAATGTTGTGGGGTATGTTTTTTCCTTTCCGTTCATATTTGGATTTATCTGTTTTTCTCTGATACCCATCGTAATGTCGCTTAATTATTCTTTTACGGACTATTCGCTTGGGACCAAGACGGCTAATTATATAGGTTTTGCCAATTTCATCGAGCTTTTCCATGATGAGGTCTTCGGCAAGTCCATACTCAAGACACTTCAGTACGTCTTCATATCAGTTCCGCTCAAGCTTATATTCGCGTTGCTTGTGGCATTTCTTCTGACAAGGAACAGCAGGATGGTGACACTGTACAGATCGCTTTATTATGTACCGTCACTTGTGGGCGGTTCCGTAGCCGTAGCGCTTGTATGGAAGCAGCTCTTCGCAAGGAAAGGTCTTTTTAACACCATACTGACGGACATGGGGCTTGAGAGGATCAACTGGTTCGGAGATGAAGCCCTTGCCATCTATCCCCTGATGTTAATGGCCATATGGCAGTTCGGTTCATCAATGATCATATTTGCTGCAGGACTTAAGGAAATCCCGGAGACCTACTATGAAGCGGCTGAGATAGACGGAGCTAACGGTGTGCAGAGATTCTTCTCGATCACCCTGCCGTGCTTATCGCCCATAATCCTGTATAACCTCGTGATGCAGACCATATCGGCATTCATGACCTTCACACAGGCCTTCATCATCACCGGAGGAGGACCGAACAACGGAACGCTTCTGTATGCGCTTAACGTATATAATCAGGCATTCAAGTACAATAAGATGGGCTATGCCTGCGCAATGAGCTGGATAATGCTTGTAGTCATGAGTATCATCACTGTAGTGATATTCAAGACATCCAAGTTCTGGGTATTCAATGAGACAGGGGAGGATTGATACATCATGGGCAGAAAGAAAACAACGAAAAAAGTTATATACCATTTATTTGTCTTAACCTTCGGCTTCTGCATGATATATCCCGTACTGTGGATGATAAGCGGATCCTTTAAGGACAACGCACAGATATTAAGAGGGACGCTAAGCCTTATTCCCAAGGAGTGGAAGTTTGATAACTACGTCACCGGATGGAAGGGCTTCGGCAAGACAACATTTGCCACATTTTTTAAGAATTCCTTCATGATCGCCAGTATAGGAACATTTGGTACGGTCATAAGCTCATCATTAGTCGCGTATGCTTTTTCCCGTATTAATTTTAAGGGCAGGAAGATATGGTTCACCTGCATGATAGCGACTATGATGCTTCCGGGACAGGTCATCATGATACCGCAGTATCTCATATACTACAGGCTAGGGCTTGTGCCCGGCTATGTGCCTCTCATACTTCCTTACTTCTGCGGACAGGCATTCTTCATATATCAGATGATGCAGTTCATGAAGGGTATACCCAAGGAGCTTGATGAAGCGGCCATGATAGACGGATGCAGCAAGTATAAGATATATTCGCATATCATACTGCCTCTGCTTAAGCCTTCGATCATCACTACCATAATCATACAGTTCTACTGGAAGTGGGATGACTATATGGGGCCTCTGCTCTATCTCTCAAGACCGGAGTCTTACACGGCATCCATAGCCATCAAGCAGTTCGCAGATGCGGCATCTACCACGGACTATGGTGCCATGTTCGCCATGTCGACGCTGTCGCTTCTGCCCGTATTCACCATATTCCTGATATTCAACAGATATCTGGTACAGGGTATCGGTACAAGCGGACTTAAGGGCTGATAAGGAATAACAGTACATATAAGGAATTACAGGGCATATGAGAAAAGGGAGAGATCATGATGAAGAATCCCATCCTAAGGGGCTTCTGCCCCGATCCGAGCATAATCAAAGTTAAGGGAGACTATTACATCGCCACCTCCACCTTCGAGTGGTGGCCGGGTGTAAGGCTGTTCCATTCCACCGACCTTGAGCACTGGGAGCAGATAGCAAGTCCCTTAAGGAGAACATCCCAGATGGATCTTAGGGGAGTACCCTGCGGAGGCGGTATCTGGGCACCCTGCCTGTCCTATGACGGAGAGTGGTTCTACCTGGTATATACCATAGTGACCACCAAAAAGGGACCTAATTACAATACCCATAATTATGTGGTAAGGACTAAGGATATCAGGGGAGACTGGTCGGATCCGGTCTGTCTTAACAGTGTGGGCTTCGATCCTTCACTGTTCCATGATACGGACGGACGCAAGTATCTTATCAACATGGTCAACGGATTCAAGGGCATAATGGTCACTGAATACGATGCGGACAAGGGGAAGCTTGTAGGCAGTCCTCACAGGGTATACAGGGGAACCGGCAGAAGATGTACCGAAGGGCCCCATATGTATCACATAGGGGATTACTACTATATACTTACGGCAGAGGGCGGCACGGGATATACGCATTGTGAGACGGTAGCCAGATCTAAGAATATATACGGTCCTTACGAAGTGATGCCCGGAGAAGTGCTGATCACTGCCGATGAGGCGGATGATCGTGTGGATAAGCCGGAGCTGTATAAGTGCGGTCACGCGGATATCCTTAAGCTTGATGACGGAAGATGGGTGCTGGTATTCCTATGCTCACGCTCTGTTCTGTCAGAGGATGGGAAGATGTATTCGACTCTCGGAAGGGAGACCGCCATAGAGGAGATCATATGGGATAATGACGGCTGGCCGAGGCTTAAGTGCGGCGGTATCCTGCCACGCAGATACATAGAGACGGACATCTCCCTAACGGGAAAGGCTTCCGCTTCAATGAATGATACGCAGGTAATGCCGACTGCTTCGATAGGTTACGATAGCTTCTGTTCGGACAGATTGCCTGATATATATGTATCGCCGCGTATTTCCTATGAAGATAAGATAAGCTTAAGTGCAAGGAAGGGCTACCTGAGGATGTATGGAAGGGAGTCGCTTGATTCTTTGATCGATGTAAGCCTTATCGCCGTCAGGCAAAAGGAGCATGAAGCGGTGGCTTCCGTAAGGCTTGAATTTGCTCCTGAATATGAAGAGCAGGCGGCGGGAATAGTGTACATATATGATGCGCTTAATTACTATTTGCTCGCAGTCACAGGAGGCAGATCCGTATATGACGATACGGATGATGGCTATGATGATAAGGGACTTCCGCTTCAGGATGAGAAGAACAGACCTCGCAGAAGATTAAGGCTCATACATTCCGACATGGGTGTCATAACCGATCTTACAGAGGGCCTTGATATCCCCGATGGCACGGTGGAACTTAAGATAGAGACAGGGAAGGATCGCAGGATCACATTCTATTACAATTCAATAAGCCTGCCCGTATACGGCAGCATGGATAAGATCAACGATGAGTATTGCAGGGGATTTACCGGTGCACAGTTCGGCCTGCATGTGCAGGATATGACAGGATACGGAGCTTATGCCGATTTTGAACCTTTATTGATATCCTATACCGACGAGGGATAGTGAGCTTACTGATACTAAAGTTATATGCGTGATATATGCAAGGTATTAAGAGGAGTATATGATCGAATTCAACACATCGGATGAACTGCTTCAAATCATCATGGATACGGCAGCCATAAGGTGCTTAAGCAATATTAAGGATTTTGACGGCAGGAAGGTCTTAGTAGAGGGCGGCGGCTATGAGAAGATATGGCTTGAGACCCAGCCCATGGGCGGCAGGATGTATGCCGGCCATAATATGGAGATTGCCCTTAATAATCAGCTCATGTTCATGGAACACAGACGGTCTGACGGCAGGATACCCGGAAGCATAGCACTCATAGACGGCAAGGTCACACCGCAGTTTAATAAGCTTCAGGGATTCTGCTTCCCGGATGAAGCTCTGGATATGTATTATCTGTCGGGGGAGAAGGATGATTATCTTACGATCCTGTATGATACTCTTAGAGGCTTTGACGAGTATCTGTGGAAGTATCGTGACAGTGATGGGGACGGATGCCTTGAAAGCTTCTGCAGATATGACACCGGCGAGGACAACGCCGTAAGATATGCGGATGCACCTGATCCGTGGGATAAGGAGGAGCCTCCGACAGGCAGGGAGGCGGTGCCGATAGCATCCATGGATGTTATGAGTTATTCATACAGTTGCAGGCGTGTCATGAGTATCATAGCCGGTATGAGGAGAGATGACAGGGATGCCATAGATAAGAAGC
>CAJONG010000044.1 GCA_905235845.1 uncultured Lachnospiraceae bacterium | reverse complement strand
TAATCGTGGATTCGCTTCTTTTTGTCATAAGCTACCAGATACAGAAGCGGATAGTCTTCAAGAGATAGGGGGAGATTCTGTTGCGAGGAAAGAAGTCCGTGGACGTAAGCGGCATTAAGAAGTTAATAGACAGAAGACTTAATGACTTAAGTATCAATAAAAAGCTTCTGCTCGTATATATAGTCTGCATGTTCATACCTCTTATCCTGACGGACGGAGTTGTGCTCGGAGTGCTTAACCGCAATGAGCGCAGAGAAGCAGATTATGAGATGGAGAATGTGGCCAATTCGGTGAGATATATTGTGGGAAGCAGCTTCGATGAGGCCATAACGGTCATCAATAAGCTGTATCTGAATGAGGAAGTGTATGCCTTTCTTGATAAGGATTTTGAATCGGACTATGACTTCTTCACGGACAGGGTGGAGATTAAGAATAATATCCTTAAGCCCTTAGACGGAGGCAGGGAATCCTCCATCATCGGCATTAATCTATGCAGTGACAATGACACCATAATTAACGGCGGCAACTTCTACAATATGGACAGGATATCCGATCTTGACTGGATGGATCTAAGCGAAGCCAAGAGTAAGATAGTGGTGAACTTCTATTATGATGTGGATGTCAATCAGGGTACGCTTAACCGTAAGAAGGTGTCGCTTATGCGCGTGCTTGACCATTACAGGTGGTATGACAGGAATATGCTTGTATATGTGGAGCTTGACCACAGCGTGCTGCAGCGTAAGATGAAGGCTTTGGCTTATACTGACCCCGTCTATCTCTGCGAGGGAGACAAGGTGCTTCTGTCCAATACTACCCAGACAAGCGTCCAGATGGACTATGATGATCTTGACGAGGATATAAAGATAGGACTTGATGTACCATGGAATATATACGGAAAGGATCTAAGGATCGTCGTTGCCAGAAAACAGGCGGGAATAGCTAAGGTCATTAAGGATAATGCGCTTGTTCTGCTCATACTTATAGCTTTTAACCTTATTGCACCCGTGCTTGTCATAAGACTTATCAACCGTTCCTTTGCAGTAAGGCTGTATGATCTGTCTAAGGCCTTCGATGAAGCGGATATAGACAATATCAGAGGAATAGATACAGAGAGCGCCGGGGACGATGAGATAGGTCTTCTGATGCGCGGCTACAACAGGATGGTCGAGAGGCTTAACAGCCTCATAAGGACCAATTATACGGTGAGGCTTGAGAGGCAGGAGATAGAGCTTGCGAGGCAGAATGCGGAACTGTCCGCCCTGCATTCCCAGATCAATCCGCATTTCCTGTTCAATATACTTGAGAGCATCCGCATGAGAAGCGTACTTAAGGGAGAACAGGAGACGGCCGGCATGATTGAGAAGATGGCAACTCTTGTCAGACAGAACATAAGCTGGTCTACGGATAATTCCACCATCTTAGAGGAGCTTGATTTTATTCGTGCATATCTTGAGCTTCAACAGTACAGATTCGGGGAGAGGCTGCGCTTTAATATAGAGGCGGAGGACGGATGCGCGGATTATTCCATTCCGAGACTCACTCTCACGACATTCGTGGAGAATGCGTGCGTACACGGTATGGAGGGCAAGACATCCCTTTGCTGGGTATATGTACGTGTATACCGTAAGGCAGGGGATGATGGCGATCTGCTCATAATGGAGATCGAGGATACCGGAAGAGGAATGTCGGATGAGGATGTGGAATACTTAAACGACAGGATGAATAACTGTACGATAGATGATATCAAGGATGGCTCTCATGTGGGCATGCTCAATGCCTGCTTAAGGCTTAAGCTGTACACGGAGGATGAGGCCGGATTCGAGATAGAGAGTGAGAAGGAAGTGGGCACATACATAACCATATCGGTGCCGATAAGGAGGCTTAAGAGTGATGCTTAGGGTGATGCTTGTAGATGATGAGCCTTATACATTGGAAGGTCTTTCTGTTCTCATAGACTGGAAGGAATATGACTGTCAGATAGTAAGGAAGGCAACCAACGGAAGAGAGGCCTATGATTATCTTAAGGAAAATACCGTGGATCTGGTCTTCGCAGATATCAAGATGCCTGTGATGACCGGTATCGAACTGTTGCAGGCTGTAAGGGAAGAGGAGATATCCAAGGCCTTTTTCGTCATCATAAGCGGATATAATGATTTCCACTATGCACAGGAGGCTCTCCGGTACGACGCACTTGAATATCTGCTTAAGCCCGTTGGTGCGGAGGGACTGATAAGTGTCATAGATAAGGTCAAGAATAAGAGACGCAGTGCGGATGATAATGAAAGCGTGACCTTTGATGTTAAGAAGGCATATCTGACGCAGAATATCATGCTGCTTCTGTCAGGAAGATACAAGGATAAGAATATCGACTATGTGAAGAAGAACCTCCACCGTTACGGCGACGGAGACTTCAGATTCATCAATATCTGCTTCGGAGATATTGATACTCTGGAAGAACAGTCTGATGAAGAGATACTGACCATCAAGAACAGGCTGTATGAGAGGCTTAAGTCTGCACTTGGGGATAACTGCGACAGACTTTTTGCGGATATCCCCGGATATACCGATGAATTCGAGCTTTCCTTCATATATTCCGATGACCTTGGAAGTGAATATGACAGTGATGTGATCAAGTACTTAGACAGACTGCATAAGACCGTGGAGGATACGGCAGGCAGAGTGGTATTCCTTGTAGGCAAGAGAGTGGAGGAGCTGTCGAGACTGTCCAGATCCTATTCATCCGCTGCGACATTAAGGCCCTACAGAAGCTTCGAGGCTAAGAGGAATATATATATATATGAAGAGGATGTACAAGGTTCGGATGTGAGCGTGCTCTTATGCAAGGATGAACTGGACGGTCTTATATCCGGCATAGAGCTTGGCGATACTGACAGGATCAATAAGTCGGTGGATGAGCTTTTTGATAAGATAACGGACTCGGAGGGAATATCGGATAAAGCCCTGTCCATCAATACGAACTATCTGCTGTTTCGGCTGCTGCATCTGGCAGTTGAGTTAGATGAGAGCATCAATCAGGAAGAGGTGATGCTCTATATATCCGATAATGCCCTGATAAACGGCACGGACAGAGGCAGCAGCCTCCACCTTAAGCAATTCGGATATGAATATGCCGAGTATCTTACGTCCCTTCGTAAGAACGCATCAAAAGGGATACTCTATGAGATAGAGAAGGAGCTTGCCGTTAATTATGCCCAGAATATCACCTTAAGAGATCTTGCAGGTAAGTACTATGTCAACAGTTCTTATCTCGGACAGCTTTTTAAGAAAAGGTACGGAGTATCCTTTAAGGATTATCTGTCGGGCATAAGGATAGATGAGGCGGCGTCCCTTCTGCTTAAGACGGATAAGAAGATTACCGAGATAGCTGAGGAAGTGGGGTATCACGATACGGACTATTTTATCAACAGGTTTATAGCCATCAAGGGCTGTACCCCTTCAAAATACCGTAAAAATGAACTCGGGACAAATTCTTGAATTTGTCCTGTTTTTATTTTGAGTTTGTCGGGTTTTGAAAAAAAGGTGATTGATATAAACTATGTATTAACAGTTATTAAGCCCTGTAAAGTGGGGTAGAAAGATTAAGGGAGGATCAGAATGAAACTCAAAAAAGTAACAGCTTTATTGTTAAGTTTCGCAATGATGGCTTCAGTGCTTGCCGGATGCGGCAGCCAAGCAGGTACATCAGCACCGGCATCAGACGGTGGCGCAGCAACGGCAACTGACGGCGGCTCGTCGGATACCGCTTCGGCATCGGGTGAGGTAACAGACTTCACGATGTTCATCACAATGCCAGGATCAGAGATCAATGATGACAATGAAATCGCTTCGTTGATCGCAGACAAGTGGGGCGTAAAGGTCAAGGAGACATGGCTTACGGGTCAGACAGCTTCAGAGGCTACAGGTACACTTATCGCAGGCGGTGAGTATCCTGATTTCATCGATTCCGATGAAATGAACCTGCTCATTGATGCGGAAGCACTTATTCCGCTCGATGACTATATCGACCAGTATCCTGAGTTCAGAGATACATGGTTCACACCGGAGGAGTGGGACAAGTTCCGTCAGCCAGATGGACATATCTACTGGATCAATCCTTTCGGCAACACAATGGGAGAGACCAAGCAGACAACTCATAACGACGAAGCATTCTGGATACAGGTAAGAGTACTTGAGTGGGCAGGATATCCTAAGATCGAGACAATGGATGACTACTTCAAACTCTTAGAGGACTATATGGCAGCCAATCCTACAATGGACGACGGCACGGAGAATATGGCATACACCATCCTCTGCGAAGACTGGAGATACTTCTGCCTTGAGAACGCAGGACAGTTCCTTGCAGGATATCCCAATGACGGTTCGGTCATCGTCAATAAGTCCAACATGACTATTGAGGACTACAATACTTCAGAAGATACCAAGCTCTATCTTAAGAAGCTTAATGAAGAGTATCAGAAGGGCTTCGTGGATCCCGAGTCATTCACACAGACATACGATGAGTACATTGCCAAGCTTTCTACAGGCCGCGTACTTGGTATGGTAGACCAGTGGTGGGATTTCGCATACACCGTTAATGATTCATTCAAGCAGTCAGGTCTTGACCTCAAGGGCTGCAACTATGTACCTCTTGGCCTTACGACCAAGCCCGGTATGGAGAACAGATGGCATACATATGATGATACCGTTAACCAGGCTTCCGGTATCGCTATCACAACAGATTGTAAGGATCCCGATAAGGCATTCAAGTTCCTTGTAGACTGTGCTATGGATCAGGAGCTTCATGACTTAAGATTCTGGGGCGTTCAGGGTGTTGACTACGATGTAGATGCTGACGGATTATACTATCGTACAGACGAGCAGAGACAGAACTGGGCAGATACAACATATCAGGCAGCTCACAGATGTCAGTATTCTTACTTCCCTCAGTGGCATGGAACAAGCCGTGACGGCAAGAACGCCAACAAGCCTGAAGAACAGCCTTCAGAGTTCATGAACGATATGTCAGCACCTCTTAAGGCATGCTTCGATGCATACGGATATACAACATATCCTCAGTTCATCGGATCAGTAGTAGAGACCAACGGACCATGGTTCCCGATGTACTCTTACTCTAATAACTTCACCACAGAGACTCCCGGCGGTGTAGCCTGGGCTAAGATGGGTGAGACCAAGCATGAGTGGCTTCCTAAGGTTGTTATGGCTCCTGACTTCGAGAAGGGCTGGTCAGACTATATGGATGCATATTCAGCTTGCAAGCCTGAGGATTTCATAGGTGAGATGCAGGATATACTTGATACATTCAAGTAATCCGCAATAAGTCCTCAGATGACTTAGAGATACACAAAAAGGATATAAGGCAGCAACCGCGCGACAACACTGTTGCTGCCTTTTTTCTGAAAAAAACAGGAGTATGAGGTTATGGCCCGAAATAAGAATGAAGAAAAAAAGGAAAGAAAAATAACCGTAAAAGAGCTGAAAAGACAGAGCTTCCTCTTGATAGTGTCTTTTGTGGTCGTGGTATACGGTATCATTTTCTATTATCTGCCCTTAACAGGCTGGATCATGGCCTTTGAGAATTATAAGCCGAAAAAGGGACTGTTAGGATCTACCTTTGTGGGACTTGATAAGTTTAAGTTCCTTTTTGGAGATGACGTATTCATAAAAGTAATAAGAAACACCTTCGCTATGGGAGTTATCAATCTCGTAACGACTACGGTAATGGCGGTGCTTTTTGCCATACTGTTAAATGAGATAAGAAGGTCATGGATCAAAAAGCCTATCCAGACCATCTCTTATCTGCCACATTTTCTGTCATGGATCGTTGTTACATCCATCCTGCATGTGTCACTTTCACCTACGGGAATAGTCAACGATCTGTTACTCAGATTCGGAATCATCAATCAGGCGATCAACTTCTTCGCATTCCCCAAGTATTTTTGGCCGATAGTTGCCTTTGCCAACTGCTGGAAGGAGACGGGATGGAATGCCATAATCTACCTCTCGGCCATCACAGCCATAGATCCGGCTCTCTACGAAGCCGCATCCATCGATGGCGCAGACAGATTGCAGAAGATCAGATATATAACATTCCCCGGCATTAAGCCCACATTCCTAATACTCCTTCTTATGAACGTAGGTAATGTATTAAATGCCGGATTCGAAGTACAGTACCTCCTTGGTAACGGCCTCGTTCAGTCGGTATCGCAGACCATCGATATCTATGTGCTGAAGTGGGGAATCTCACAGAATGACTATTCACTTGGTACCGCAGCCGGACTCTTCAAGAGTGCGGTAAGTATAGCGATCATCCTGATAGCCAACTCTATTGCCAAGAAATACAGTGATCAGAGATTATTCTAGGAGGGATGATACGATGAAACACAGAGTAAGAAAATCAACCAGTGATATTATATTCGAGATCGTAGTGGTCGTATTCATGGTCTGCTTCGTCACCATTACGCTCTATCCCGTCATCAATACCATAGCTTTATCCTTCAATGACGGAATCGATGCGGTAAGAGGCGGCATATACCTATGGCCCCGTAAGTTCTCTCTTAAGAACTACAAGACTGTATTCGCCATGCAGAATATCTGGGTAGGCGCAAGGGTTACGGTGGCAAGGACCATCATAGCAACGGTCACATCACTTTTTGCCAACGCACTTCTGGCATTCGTGGTAAGCCGTAAGAGATTCCTCTTCAAGTCACAGTTATCTCTCTTCTGGGTCATCACGATGTATGTCAACGGCGGTATGATCCCTATATTTTTACTGTATAAGAATCTGGGACTTACCGGAACATTCCATGTATACTGGATACCCGGAATGATAAGCGCATTCAATATGTTAGTCATGAGAACATATATGGAAGGCATACCGGAATCACTTGAGGAATCCGCACAGCTTGACGGGGCGGGATACTTCACGATATTCAAGGATATCGTATCTCCCTTATGTAAGCCGGTGTATGCAACCATAGCACTCTTCATCGCGGTATGGCAGTGGAACTCATGGTTCGACGCAATGCTATACAACCGTATGAAGACTGAGTATACGACACTTCAGTATGAGTTAATGAAACTGTTATCATCCGTGATGCAGCAGAGCGGAAGCGCAGAGAATGCGAAAAACGGTGCTGCGACCATTACTCCCATCACCATCCGTTCGGCGGTTACGGTTGCAACGATGCTGCCCATAGTGTGTCTCTATCCTTTCCTCCAGAGATACTTTGTAACGGGTCTGACCATCGGTGGAGTGAAGGAATAAAGCCTTCCCCCTCGATGGGAGCATAACTTATTATGCTCTCATCGGGGGATTTTTATTTTATTCATAGACGTTCGACAGCAGGATATTCAGGAGGAACACATGTTACGTGAGACTGAGACTAAATACGGAAGAGTCAGGGGAATAGAGGCAGCCGATCCGAGGATTACGGCATATAAGGGGATACCCTTTGCAGCACCTCCGACAGGTGAGCTTAGGTGGAGAGCACCCAGGGCACCCAAGGCATGGGACGGTGTAAGAGAGTGCTACAGGTTCGCACCCATATCCGTACAGGACACACCGGGGCTGGGAGATGATCTGTACTGCAGAGAATGGCACGTAGATCCGGACATAGAGATGAGTGAGGACTGCCTGTATCTGAATGTATGGACCCCGGCTAGGAATAAGGATGAAAGACTGCCGGTAGTGGTGTGGTTCTTCGGCGGAGCTTTTCAATGGGGATATACCTCAGAGATGGAATTCGACGGAGAGAGGATAGCCAGACGAGGTATAGTATTCGTATCGGTTAATTACAGGCTGGCAGCCTTAGGCTTCATGACACATCCGGATCTTATAAGGAATCAGAGAGATGAATGTGCTGATTTCGGTCTGCTTGACCAACAGGCAGGCTTAAGATGGGTAAGGGATAATATCGCATACTTCGGCGGAGATCCGGATAATGTGACCATAGCCGGACAATCAGCCGGCGGCGGCAGCGTCATGTCACAGATTGCTTACCCGGGGAATGAGGGGCTTTTTAGTAAGGCCATCATACAAAGCGGTATAGTCTGCGGTCCTGACGGCAGCTCGATATTCAAACCGGAGCCGCTTGCACAGGCGGCCAAAAAGGGGGAGGAGTTCTTAGAGGTCTTAGGCGTTAAGACCGTGGAAGAAGCCAGGAAGCTGGATGCATTATATATAAGGGATAGGTATGCGAAGTATTGCGGTGAGGATTACTCACAGGGAGGATTTAAGCGCCGCTTTATGACGGTACTTGATGACAGATTCGCCACAATGGATCCGTATGAGGCAGTTGCTGCGGGCAGGTGCAATAATGTGCCCATAATGGCCGGCAATACCGCAGATGAATTCCCGGGAATGGATCTTGAGGGTGCCATTAAGAGGCTTGCACTTACAAGGAGAGGTAACGGTGTAGATAAGCCTCTGTATTATTACAGGCTTGATACTGATATTCCCGGCGACGATAAGCCCGGTAACTTCCATTCCGTGGATCTGTGGTTTTTCTTCGAGACTCTGGCCAAGTGTTCAAGACACTTCAAAGGCGTGCATTATGACCTTGCAAGGGTGATGTGTGATTACTGGTGTAACTTCGTTAAGATGGGTGCTCCCATGGGAAGGGCTAGGACGGGAAGTGATATGCCGCTATGGTCTGCATATGAGGATTGGAACAGAGTGAGTATGGTATTTGGCAGTGATGGCGCGCATACGGTTACGGATCAGATGTAATTCAGGATTGGTGAAATAAGATTATCAGGATATATTCAGATGAAAGGACATAATCATGAACGATAAAAAACAGGCTTTTAATCCATATCTACCCTCATGGGAATATATCCCGGATGGCGAACCGTATGTATTCGGGGACAGGGTATATGTCTACGGCTCCCATGATCTGTATAACGGCTATGCATTCTGTCTGGGGGACTATGTGTGTTATTCCGCGCCCATAGACGACCTCGGGAACTGGAGATACGAGGGCGTGATATATGAAAGGACAGAGGATCCTCTGAATGTAAAGAACAATATGTGTCTCTATGCTCCTGATGTAACAGTGGGGCCGGATGGGAGATATTATCTCTATTATGTGCTTGACAGAGTAAGTGTCGTATCGGTGGCTGTGTGTGATACGCCGGCGGGTAAGTACGAATTCTACGGCTATGTGCACTATGAGGATGGAACCCTGCTTGGGGAAAAGGAGGGAGATGAGCCGCAGTTTGACCCCGGGGTATTGACCGAAGGTGATACGACCTATCTGTATACGGGCTTCTGTGCAAGAGGCGATAAGTCAAGGCATGGAGCCATGTGTACCGTGCTTGATAAGGATATGTTGACGATCCTTAAGGCACCGGTGTTCGTGGCCCCCGGTGTGGAGTACGAGGAAGGAACTGGATATGAAGGGCATGCTTTTTTCGAAGCACCATCCATAAGGAAGGTAGGGCAGAAGTATTATTTCATCTATTCATCCACACTTATGCATGAACTGTGCTATGCCGTAAGCGATAAGCCTGACGGGGGATTTACATACGGCGGGTGTATCGTGAGCAATACTGATATGGGTATCGACAGCTATAAGGCATCTGACAGACCCATGGCGTATGGCGGTAATGATCACGGAAGCATAGTCCGAATTGGGGATGATTGGTATATATTCTATCACAGGCAGACTAACGGTGCATGGTATTCGAGGC
Source organism: uncultured Lachnospiraceae bacterium (assembly GCA_905235845.1). GTDB lineage: Bacteria > Bacillota > Clostridia > Lachnospirales > Lachnospiraceae > Colinaster. The sequence goes on along the minus strand of CAJONG010000044.1, from coordinate 5,076 downwards.
AGGGCTGCGCGGAGAGGATAGAGATAGGAGAGGACGGAAGTATAAGCCAGGTGGCTATGAGTTCATGCGGTCTTAACGGAGGACCTCTTAAGGGTAAGGGAGAGTATCCGGCATATATAGCCTGCAATCTGTATAAGGACGATATGGAGATGTTAGTGGATGAGAAGCAGCCCCGTATCGTTCAGGACGGAAGAGACGGGGATGAGAATCCCGGATATATCGCCAATATGAGTGATTCATCCACTGCGGGCTTCAAGTCATTTGACTGTAAGGGTGTGAGGGCTATCGTTGTAAGAGCGAGAGGCTATATCACAGGAGAGTTCGAAATAAGGACTAAGCCTGACGGACCTGTCGTAGGACGAACGAAAAGGGTGGAGCATTCCACCATATGGGAGCCCTATACCGCACCCGTTAAGCTGCCTGACGGAGTCTATGACATATATGTCACATACAGGGGTGGCGGTAAAGCCATGATAAAGTCCGTTGAATTCGTATGTTGAATTCATATGATGCGAGATTTGTGATTGCGTGTTATGAAAAAAAGCGGTAGAATATAAAAGTAAGTGGGTTACTATTCCTGTTGTTCATGCAACGGAATATGAGGTTAGGAGGTACTTATGGAGTATATTACAAAGCTTTTTGGTAAGATCGATGTGGATAATAACAAGGTGATCGAATTCCCGGAAGGGATTCTTGGCTTTGAGGATCTTAAGAAGTTCGTGCTCATGTTCGATAGTGAGAACAGTGCCCCTTCGGGTCTTAATTTCTTGGTATCTCTGGATGAGCCGGCTTTCATGATGCCGGTAGTGACGGCTGTATCGGTTAAGCCCGATTACGCTCCTCAGATAGCCGCAGAGGTAGAGAATGCCATCGGCCCTCTTACCGAGGAGAATGTACTTGTTATGGTCACCATGACCATACCTTCGGATATCACTAAGATGACTGTCAATCTTAATGCACCTATCATAATCAATACAGACACCAACAAGGCGGTTCAGTCCGTAGTTGAGAATGAGGGATACGAGATCAAGTATCCCATCTACGATTACCTTAAAAGGAGTTAAGGCTTGAAAAGGTTTTTCATAGCGCATCAGCTTGATCTGATGCTCATAATGATAGGTATATGTTTTATCCTTTTCGTATTGACTTATCTGACCAAGAGTCTGTCAAGGAAGAGGAAAGCCATACTGACAGCGATGGAATTGGGAGCTATGCTTTTGCTTATCTTTGACCGATATGCTTACATCTTCAGGGGGAATGTAAGCACTATGGGTTACTGGATGGTCAGGATAAGCAATTTCATGGTCTTTTTTCTTATACTTTTACTGGAGGGCGGATTCGGTATTTATCTAATAGACCTCTACTCCAGTTCACCACAGTGCCGATAATAGCAAGTATCCTGCATGATGTTGGCAAGATCGGTGTGCCGGATGTGATCATCAATAAGGAGGGCAAGCTTACGGGTGATCAGGTAGCGCTCACCAATATAAGGATCGGATCAATGGTGTAAAAGCCGGGCCTTCCTGCCAAAATGAAAATAATTCTCAAGTTGATTGACAAGAGGATAAATGATGCTATAATTGAGAATGGTTATCAAAATAAAAATGATAACCATTCTCTTTTTTGGTAAAGGGCATGAGGGTTATAGTGTGAAAAATATGATCGATATCATATTTTCACACAGCAATCCGGGCTCGGCATGAGGAATATCATGAAAAAAAAAGCGGCAATAATAACTTCAGTGATACTGCTTTTGTGTACACTCACAGCATGCATGACAGCTAAGACGGTGTCCGGCACGGGTATGGCGGATAACGGTGATACGGCAAAAATAAGTATAGTTACCACTATTTTCCCCGAATATGACTGGGTCAGGGTTATCCTCGGGGATAAGGCTGACAGAGCAGAGGTGACGATGCTTATGGATAACGGCGTGGATATGCACAGCTATCAGCCCACGGCAGAGGATATCCTTAAGATATCCGATTGTGACATCTTCATATATGTGGGCGGTGAATCGGATAACTGGGTGGATGATGCCCTTAAGGAGGCTGTCAATAAGGATATGAAGGTCATTAATCTTTTTGAGGTGCTTGGAGATAAGGTAAAAGAGGAAGAGGCCGTAGAGGGAATGGAGGAGGAAGATTGGCACGAACAGGAATACGAGGTTGAATACGACGAACATGTATGGCTCTCTCTTAGAAATGCGCAGATCCTATGCGATAAGATCGCAGAGGTTATAGAACAGACAGATCCGGAGTGCGCAGATGTATATAAGAAGAATGCGGATGACTATAGATCAAAGCTTGATTCTCTTGATAAGGAATATGAGGCGGCGGTATCACAGGCATCTGTTAAGACTTTGCTTTTTGCAGACAGATTCCCATTCCGTTATATGACGGATGATTACGGACTTGATCACTATGCGGCCTTCGCAGGCTGCTCTGCTGAGACTGAGGCAAGCTTTGAGACAGTCATATTCTTAGCTGATAAGACGGATGAACTTGGACTTACAGCTATCATGACAATAGAAGGAAGTGATAAAAGGATGGCTGAGACAGTAAGGGATAATTCGAAGAGTAAGGATCAGCAGATACTTACTCTTGATTCGCTGCAGGGGCTCACTTCAGAAGATGCGGCAAGCGGAACTACGTATCTGTCCGTGATGACGCATGATCTTGAGGTGATTAAGCAGGCATTGAATGTACATTAGATTAAGGAGTCGGTATATGAGTACAAGAGCGAATTATAAGACGAAGCAGAAGGAGATCCTCATAGAGTATTTTAAGAAGACCTCCGGAGAGCATATTACCGCAGGCGATGTATGCGAGCACTTAAGGAGCAAGGGTTCGACCATAGGACAGGCCACGGTATACAGGCAGCTTGAGAGACTTGTGGATGAGGGCATCATAGGCAAGTACATAATAGACGGAGTTACCCCGGCGTGCTTCGAGTACATAGGAGAGGGAGTTCATGCCGATGAGAAGATGTGCTTTCACTGCAAGTGTGAAAAATGCGGTAAGCTCATACATATGCACTGCGAGGAGCTTGAGGGAATAGGCGAACACCTCTATGAGCATCACGGATTCACCCTTAATCCCATGCGCACCGTATTCTATGGGATATGCGAGGAGTGTGCCGGGGGAGGTACACAGGCATGAGTTATATAAGTGTTAAGGACTTAAGTGTCGGCTATGACGGCGTGGCGGTAGAGAAGAACATCAATTTTACCGTGGATAAGGGTAATTATCTGTGCATAGTGGGAGAGAACGGCTCGGGTAAGTCTACTCTTATGAAGACGTTGCTTGGACTGCGAGAGCCCATAAGCGGCATGATCACATTCGGAGACGGTCTTAAGAAGAATGAGATGGGATATCTCCCTCAACAGACAGTAGTACAGCGGGATTTCCCGGCTTCGGTTAGGGAGATCGTGCTATCGGGCTTTGAAGGAAGTAACGGAGGTAAGCCCTTCTACAGTGCCGTGCAGAAATCGGAAGCACAGGATAATATGAAGCGCATGGGGATAGAGGATCTGGCAGGACACTGCTACAGGGAGTTATCAGGCGGACAGCAGCAGAGAGTGCTGCTTGCAAGAGCTTTATGTGCCACAAGCAAGGTACTTCTGCTTGATGAACCCGTATCGGGGCTTGACCCCATAGTGACAGCTCAGATGTATGAGCTGATACAGAGCCTTAATAAGGACGGAGTCACAATTATCATGATATCACATGATGTGGATGCAGCTCTTAAGTACGCTACGCACATCCTGCACATAGGAGAGAGTATATTCTTCGGGACGAGGGATGCTTATCTTAAGAGTGAATCGGCTCTGGCTTTTATAAGGACTAAGGAGGAGAGATAAGGTTATGTCTAAGCTTGCTCTATATATGCAATATCCGTTCGTAAGGTATGCTCTCATAGTGGGTGTACTTATCGCTCTGTGTTCCTCGCTTTTAGGTGTAACCCTTGTCCTTAAGAGGTTCTCTTTTATCGGCGACGGACTCTCCCATGTGGCATTCGGAGCCATAGCCATAGCCTCTGTTATCGGAGTCGGTAATGATATGCTAATCGTCATGCCCGTTACGGTAATAAGTGCCATACTCCTGCTTAAGAGCGGACAGAATACACATATCAAGGGAGATGCTGCCATAGCCATGATATCGGTGGGAGCGCTTGCCTTCGGATATCTGCTCATGAACCTTTTCTCCACATCTGCCAATATCTCGGGAGATGTATGCTCTACCCTCTTCGGCTCCACATCCATACTCACACTCACGGGTGCGGAGACAGTATTGTGTATAGTACTGTCTGTGGCTGTAGTTGTCATATTCTTGGTATTCTATAATAAGATATTCGCAGTGACCTTCGATGAAAGCTTCGCCAAAGCTACGGGAGTTAAGACAGACAGATATAATCTGCTTATAGCCGTGATCACCGCCGTCATCATAGTACTTGCCATGAATCTTGTGGGTTCACTACTCATATCAGCTCTCATAATATTCCCTGCACTGTCGGCAATGCGTATATTCAAAAGCTTTAAGTCAGTTACCGTTTTCTCGGCGATATTCTCCGTCGTATGTGCCCTTGCAGGCATCCTTATATCCATCCTTGCCGGAACACCCGTAGGCTCTACGATAGTGGCTGTGGATGTGTTGGCCTATGCCATATGTCATGTAATTGGTGCTATCAGGTAGATGTCAGGCAGCTTTTTATGGTCGTGAACTCCGGTAGATGATGGTCGATATGGTGGTCGATATGGTCGATTATTTCTATTGAATAATACACATCGATGTTATAAAATAACCTTGGAGTGTGACCATAGATAAACATGAACACGGAGCTATTCGACAAGATCATAGATATGGTACAGGATTGTGTGTTCCGGAAGGATAAGGACAGACGATTTAGGGGCGTCAACAGGGCATTTCTTGATTCGTGATAGCAGAGTGGCAGATAAAAAGCCATACCGGATGAGTGTTACCAAATGTCGCCGTAAAGCCCCTGTCCTTGGACATGGGGATATAAGGCGACCTGCGTTATTAGTTTTCTAAAAGCTATATAATTTATACTTGTATT
>CAJONG010000043.1 GCA_905235845.1 uncultured Lachnospiraceae bacterium | reverse complement strand
CTTCAAAAGGTGTAAACAAGGTGTAAATCAGGCACCACTCTGCCCATAAATGGCTTATTTCCGCCATTCTTTGCTTTGGCATTAAATCCTGCCGTGGCAAACAAAAAGTACTTTTATAGGCATTTCCTACCTCCAAAACCGCATCAAAATGTTCCAGTTTGCGCCAGTTTGCCAAACTGCTGAAACTCCGGTCATTTTACAGAAAAAAGGGCCAAATGGCAAAGTCGCGCAAAGTGTGGCAAATCTTGGCCGTCAATCGTAGTCAAAACGTAGTTTTTTACGGCCCTATAAACTACTCGTGCCCCGGCATGGGTTCACCTTGCTTTGCCGTGGGTTCACTTTCCGTGGGTTCACTTTTGAACCCATGAACCCATTTTTGTGGGTTCATTTGAACCCACAAAAGAACACTGAAATTCTTGGATAAGCCTTCTCATTTTATGAAAAAATAAACCCGCGGCATCACTGCGTCTTTATTATCTTATTAATCTGCCTGCCACTTAGTCTTAGTGAGAGATAAATGTTTAACACTAAAATTCCAGCTGACAAAAAATTAGGTAACAATATATTTATATACTCTGGAAAGATGTATAAATAGCTAAGCAACTTAAGAACTCCAACAGCAAAAATGCATAAAATATTTATAAGCTGGATTAATCGCTCGGATTTTCTATCGACCCCTTCATAATCCTTATAAGTTCTTCTATAGGTAACAAAATAACCGACTATTCCGAACGAGCAAAATGCAAATACCGTATAAAAATGCCACTCACTTGACGCTCCCAATATTTCATCATTATTAAATAAAATATACTCAAAAAGTGCCGTCAAAAATACCATAATAAAATCCATCGGCCTAAACAACCACTTCTCTGTATACTTAACAGCAGCTAAAATATGGGTTTGAAATATTCTTAAAAAGATAGCAAAGAAAAAAAGTAAGTATGAAAGTTTTATTACAGAAAAATAGTTAATCAACTCAACAACCTTTTCAGCCAGAACAAAAAAAAGCGTTCCGTGCAGGAGATAAACTATCAAAATAAGAATATCATAGAAAAAACTCCTACTTTTATCTTTGTCTGTATCAATCGAGACATCATTCTTCGACGTTTCATAAGTTTGTTCTATTATAGGTGATTTTGCTACTATATTTTTGACCGTGTTTGTGCGAACAGTTTTAGCTTTTCTACGTTTTCTTTTTCCTCTTTTTCCCATTAATTAATTATCCCCGCTACAATTGTTACCACACCCAAAACTGCATGACTAATTGACACACCAATAAGATTTTTTGTCTTCTGATAGCAGAAGTACCATATAAGCCCGATTGCAAACGTTAGAACAAGCGTCAACCAATCTCTGTAGATTATATGTACAAAGCTATATAAAGCAGTAGACAAGACCATCCGTCCCCAGTATGGGAGCTTAAACTTATTCAAAGCCGCCTCTAAAGAACCTCTATAAAGGAACTCTTGTACCGGTGATGAAATAAAAATATAGAAGATAAAAAAGCTCCATTTCTCATTTGGAGTAATTCGTGAATATCCTAGCAACCATATAGTGACTCCTGCAATTACCAAAACTATAGTAAGAGGCATGACGTGGATGATAGACTTCTTAGTATTCATAAAAGTAATTCCCATATCAGCATTAGAGAATCCTAAAAGTCTAAATACTCCATAGACTACGACTGAGCCAATAGTTAATGCATAAAATTTGTAATCAAAGTCAATAAGCCCAGCCAGAATTGAAAGCGGCAATCCAATATATATAATGCAGATAAAGAATAAAAGAAATACGCTAGTTTTTTTCCCTTTTGCGTTCATTATATAATTCTCCTTTTTTCGTCTTAGGATGATACCAATTCATTACGCTTCAGAAATATTGAAGTATTCCATAGCGGCTTCAACACATTCACGAATCAATGCCTCGTGCTTCTTGTAATCATCAAAACCCTGAAGCTTTACTCGGTATTGTCTCCAACGATTCTCGTATGTAACATCTAAACCTGCATCCTCGATTTCCTGAGTCATCTCCGGGCTTTCATTGGTCTTAAAGATGAAATGAAGAAACGACTTCTTAGGCTTCCCTTACGATTTATCAGGTCAAGCGTATACTTTGTAAAAATCTTTAATAAAAACTCGTTTTCAATTGCTCTGCAAAGCTCGAGGATTACTGGAGAATAATCGGTCTTGTCGTATTTCTGCAATTTTGAATACAGAAACTCCGCCAAGGGTGTGAACTTTCGGGTAAGTGCATCGAGATCATCCCAGTTGTCATATTTACTCTGTGACAGTACATAAAAATCTTCTAACTCTTCCCCCTCAACCGAACTATCCAACTTGAAAAGCTTAGAATTCATCAGTGTAAGTTTATCTTCTATTGTCCTATTCTCGCTTTTCAATTCTTCAAAAGCGGACTCTAAACCGTCAAGCTTCTCAAGAACGATATCCATTTTGCTGTTGATGCTTTCAGTATCTTCCTTTACAGCAGCGATTCCACGGTTAGCGTCCTTTACGCCTTTATCGATGTCCTCAAGAAGTGAGGCCATAAGTTGAATCATATCAAAGCCTTCATTGCTCTTATTCATGAGTGCTTTGAGCATCATCTCACTTGTTAATGCTTGCCTCTCATCCATACTATTTGGCCTCCTTTCCACTCAATATCGATAGTAAAACTTCTTTAGTAGGTGGCGACATCATTTTGTGAACCGTACCATCGCCAGTAGAATGGATCTCATAATATGATCCACTTGATAATATAAGGAATGGAGCTGCTTTGCTTTCAATGATGGCCTTCATGTTATCAAGCCAAGAGTGATTCATAAGATAGATACTACTTCTCACTTCAACTATGGCAAGTAAATCTCCTTTATCTAAAAGTGCTATATCCGCCTCCCAAGGACGTGAACCAGTAAGCTCTATCACGACTGAGTTAAGCTTCACATCATCTGAACCCCATCCGACTGCTGATAAATCCTCGATGACTTTTTTCTCAAGTCCTGTTTCCGCAACCGTTTCAGATTTGTTGCCATACAGCCTCATGGCATACGTCATCAAATGATTGTTGAGAATAGAGAGTTCGCTAACCTTTGCCTTCTCAATATTTACGAATGCTGACATTGTCTCCGCATCAAATAGAGGAACACGTATCTTCCTTAAATCTGAAAGCCCAATTGAAACAATCGTTGCTCCGCGCTCTATACTTTTTAGTTGTCTATCAAATATCTCTTTTCCTGTTTCGCTTGTAAGGTATGTATACAGATAATTCTCCGGAACGTTAAATGCACGGATAATGAATAAACCGCTTGATGCGATAGCCGGCAAGTCAGCTGCTTCCACTTTTGCAATTTTGTGGTACCCGAACTGCTTCTGAAGTAAAATATCGCCTTCTTCCAATAAAACCTTAGAAAACTCCTCTACCACATCAGGAATTACAAAAGTATCAACATCGACAATCTTGCCCCCTGAAGATTCCGACCTCGCAAATAAGGTATTCCATTATTGCCGAGCAGCTCAGGTCTCGCTTTTTTTCCGCTGATTATTTCTGCAATATCCTGCAGTTCCTTCGTTTCGTACTTATCAAGCTGCGAATCAACTTCTTCCCTTTCACCACTGTAAAATTCGGGCATAAAATTTACAGGATCTAAACAATCTGCGTAATAAACCTTTCTGTTATGGGTCTTCACATTTTGAAAGATAGAAATAACGTCATCTGTCGACAACGCAGTAGTGAGCCAAATACTGCCATCCGACTTTCCAAGTACAATAACGGCAGTAGGAATTGAACTTGTCCTAAAAAAAGCATTCTTGAGCGTAAATATACCAGTAATAGTTTCTGTTTCAAGAACTTTCTTTCTATTTTTCTCCATACTTGTAGCATACAGAAATGACGCAGGACATATTATAAAGTTCCACACACGCGCTCCGCTGTTGAGCACAATTTTGTATTTTCTCACTGGCATACGCAGGGATTCATCCAATGAACAAGACTCTATGCCCTTTTCTCGCATTTTGTCATCATCAAAGATATAGATGCCCAAACATTCCTTCAGCTTTTCTTTATTCACATGATCGCAGTGGTAATACATATCATAGATGTCCTTATATCTGGTGCTGATAGAGCCAAACCTCAATAGGGATCTGAGTTTTTCCGCCATCATCTGTTACTGCGAATTGATCAGAAGGGACGCACCCTCATCATCAAAAGCGATATCAAAGCAAAATGTGTCCTGCTCGATCTGTAACCTGTTATGAACGCCAAGGTCAATCTTACTGGAAATCCTGTGACCGGTGTCATCGGCAATCTCAATATAAACCCTCTTTCCCTGATAGTCCTGCTGGCTTAATTCTTCAAAGTCCCCAATCCTTTTGATCGTAATCCCGTCAATAACATTCAGTTTCCGAATAAACTCGTCAATTGCTTTCTCTGTAAGAGGATACCTGATAAAATCAAGATCCAGATCCTGCGTGGCGCGTCGGACATTTCCTGTAACACCTCGCATGACCACACCGCCCTTTATTGTGACGTTACGGTTAAGAGGCCCTTCGGAAATCGCCTTCAGCACAATGTCCTGGCAGACCTTGGCCTCCGCATTCTTATCGCCGTAACCACTATCTATCTCTCTTAGCACCATTTCATCCAGATTCATTAAAATACCTCCAGTCGCAGTCCTTTCATGATCATATTTGACTTAGGCATATCATATGCATAATCTTCTATTAAGGAGATATCCAGTTCATCCAATATCTTGCGATAATTCAAAAGGATCTCCTTATAGTAGTCAAATGATAATTTATTCTTATTCCTCATCAATTCTACAAGCATTCGCTCCTTGGAGTATACACAGATCTTATTCCCGTTATATTCCATATCAATGGCACCCATCATGAGCGGAGCACTGTTCTCAAAAACCTGCTTCACACGCTTGTCAGTGATTGGTGCGGCAGAATACTCCGTTGCAAGATAATAGAGATCCGGTATGACATCTGTCAGCCCATGATAATAAAAGGCGCTGTTCATCGTAAATACCGCATGGGGATACTTCATGGAAATGATCTGCTCACCGGACGCATATTTCCGTTCCGAGTAGACTCCCTTCTCTATGCGAAAAAGCAGTCCATCTTCTATGGCCTTCTTGACTTTATATTTTGACCCATATCTTTCTACGCTTTGAGCATAAGTATAAAGCATTTTACCATTCCTCTGTATTTCTATATATTTTACAGATGTTTGGTTGAATTGTACTATATCTGAGGAGTCTTGTCAATCCTCAATAATAGGGAATTATCTATACTTTCACCCGATTTTACGGTTATGCAGATAATAGTATGGTAGCAAGCAGGATCTTCTCCGACTTACAAGTCAAACATACTCATCTGATGATATTTCTCCGGAAGCTCATTCATAAATCGGAAACAATCCTCCGGGCTTGCCAGAATCCCGTTTTCCTTACAGATGGGTACATCCTCTGTATATATTCATTCCATAATGTCCGCCACTTCCGGTGAGTAACCCTTTTGCATCGACAAAATGCATATCATATCTCCCCTGAATAAATAGCTTCTTTTACCTTATCTTCTATAAACTGAACCCTGTCAAAAATTCTTGGCTTAAACGTACCGGTCATCCCCACGGATATGTTCTCCTCTTTATTGACATAGATAATATTGCCGCTGTCACCGATCGCCGCATAGACATCTCTGTCATCATACGGCTTATACCACAGATATCCGTAATTCATAAAACCCATCTTCTCACCAAGCTTAAGGTGTGGCTTAAGCATATCTCTAAGATACTCTTCAGAGATTATCCTTTTTCCGTTGCACATTCCATCGTTTAATACAAGCTCTCCGATCACGGCCATATCTTTGGCTGACATACACATTCCCCAGCCTGCGGTTACAAATCCATAACCTTCTGATCCACACTCCTGATAAAGCCTCTGTCTAATGCAATTCCTGCAAGTAATGCCATCACACCCTCGGTGACGGAATTGACATTCATTGCATCCTCGGTCTTAAATCCGTGCCAGCAATCATCATAGACGGTAGAACCGTCTTTAATCGCATGGATCTGACAGATATTACTCTCATTTCCTGTGCTCTGCAAAATGTAACGATGCAATTGTTCCTTATTCATTTAATCAAATAGCCTCCTCTTAGGTCAGATTCGGACGTCCTAAGAAAAGGCTAATCGAATTAAAAATATATTTCAAGAAGAATCTTAAAGTATCCTTCAAAAAAACCGTGAGGTCGGCTGCAACCTCACGGTTCTTATAACTATCCGTTTAACTATCAGTGGAAGAAGCTTATCGTATCATTCATCTCCGTTGCAAGCTTACTTAACTTATCCGCATCCGCATTGATGATCTGGAATGTAGCTGAAAGCTCCTGCATGGAAGCGTTGGTCTCTTGTGTAGATGCCGCATTCTCCTCAGATATAGCCGACAGATCCTCGATGACCTCACCCAGGCCTTCCTTGGCTGTGCGGAGATTGCCAATCCTGCCTGATATCTCGCCGGCACTTGATACCACATTGTCGATATTCTGTGACATCATCTCCATATCCGTCTTGGTAGCGGATAACTGCTCACCCTGCTCTATGACATTCTCTGAGAGTATCTTCATAACATCCACAGACTCGCTTGCGTCCTTAATAAGCTGTGTGACGATCTCATTGATCTTGTCAGCACTTGCCTTAGACTGATCTGCCAGATCGCTTATCTCACCGGCTACGACTGCGAAGCCCTTACCTGCTTCACCTGCTCTTGCTGCCTCTATGGAAGCATTGAGCGATAAGAGGTTGGTCTGAGACGCTATGCTGTTGATAGCATCTGTGAATTCGCTAATGGCATTGGCAGACTTATTGGTACTGTCAATGGTAGTAGCGATGGTATCAACTGACTCTGTAACCTTCTCGGAATGTCTGATGAGGTTATTGAGGGTTTCCATCGTATCGTTACAAGAATTCTTCATCTCGTCAGAAGCATCATTAAGAGTTGTAACACTCTCCGCAATAGCCTCTACACTCATACCGATGGACTCAGTATCGGTAACAGCGCTCTGTATGCTGTCAGCCTGTGACACTGCGCCCTTGGATATATCATCCATAGCTGCCGTGATCTGTCCTGAAGCATTGGAAGCCTGATCACATGATGATGAAAGATTCTCACTGTCTTCATTAAGGTCGCCTGCGGCTTTCTTAAGCTTGCCTATAATCTTATTGATCTCATCTATAAGAGTCTTGGTACTTCTTGCTATAGTACCGACCTCATCTCCTCTTGTAAGGACTTTATCATCAACAGTTGTACTTAGATTACCCTCCGCAAGTGATTCGATACTGTCCGCAACTCCCTTCATCTGTGCTGAAAGTGTCTTGTTTAAGAGTAATCCGAGGATCGCCACGACCACGACTACTACCACACCGAGGACAATGCACAGTGCCACTGAAGAACTCACACCCCTATCAACATCTGCCGCAAGTCGTCCCACGAAACACATGCCCTTAACTGTTCCGTCTTCATTCTGAAGGGGTATGTAATAACCAAAAAACTTCTGACCCTCGATATTAAGGTTAGTTCCGAGATAATCCTGACCATTCTGAAGAACCTGATTGATAACTGCATCAGAAGCTTTCGTGCCAACTAGCCTGCCGCTGCCGTCTGCTTTCATTATAGTGGTTATGATACGTGTATCTCCATAGAAAAGCGTATACTCAAGACCTGTCTCTGCCTTGATCTCATCAAACTCTTTCTCAATAGGTTCCTGAATGATATCAGGACCCTTCATAATGCTTCCATCCTCTGTAAGTGCCCAGTCGCCGTCATACTCATATGTAAGCTTACTGTCAAGCTCCTCGCACGCTACCTTAAGTTCCTCTTCGATCAGGGATTCGTAGGTCTTCCTTAACTGTCTTCCGCTTACGATCACCAGGATCAATGCAGTGACCACGACGGAAGCCAGGGCAATGATCACCAATTTCAGGATCAGACCCAAAGATTTCTTATTCTGCTTCATACCTGCTGTCTCCTCCATATTCTGTAGTCTTCTGATATGCTATAGTAATAACAACAATCCTTTTGCATTATATCACACACTGCGTATCAAAAGCGTAACATCTCGTTGTATAGTGTACCCCCCCCACACACTAAATGTCAACTGGAGTTGTCAGAATATACTTATTCTACAGAAGAGAGACCAATGCGATATGTATATATCAATGCCACAGAAAGAAGTATCCCGCCCACTATATCCGTAAGCCAATGCACTCCGCTTATTAAGCGTCCGATGACGGTAATAGCCATTATGACAGCACACAATACCACAAGCAGACGCTTCAACGTGCCATCCGCTATGCGTCTTCGTATCTGTATGATGGCCGTAGACAGTACACAGACGGCAATCAGTGTATGCGTGGAGGGATAAGAAGCCTCAAGCCCTTCATCCATGATGATGGGCCTGTAATTGATGATGACCTTGTCGAATAATACATAGAAGAATATAACGGCCACATAGAATACATACAATCTGATCAGATCCTTATCCGTGCCGAGGATACCTTTTCTTTTAACAGCCTGCATAATTCCGTAGCATACAAAGAATACACTCGTAAGGATCTCCAGTATCCCAAGCACCTTCGTAAGCTTATACCAGAATTCATTAAAGCCTGTCAGTTCATGAAATGCACCGTTAACAGCGGCAAAACCGACCGAACTTTCTTCAGGACCTATGGGCCTTACATCCACAGTTGCAGCAAGCACGGTAAAAAGCAGGAACACCGCCCACAGAACGATCATTATTATTATATGCTTTTTTCCAGTCCTCTTTGTCTCCATATGATATAGTATATTCTCCTTGGCAATAGAATTAAGCCGTATATTGAAATAAGTCTCAGATACCCGCCTTTTTCCTGCGATTAAACACAAACTCCTTAATCATCTTAGGATGGAACAGGATCACAAGCGGGAAGAGTTCAAGCCTTCCTGCCAGCATATCAAACATCAGAACCACCTTGGTAAAACCGTTAAGGAAGCTGAAGTTACATACAGGCCCAAGCTTATTAAATCCGGGTCCTATATTATTGATACAGGTGATCACAGCCGTAACGGTAGTGACAAGATCTTCACCTTCGAAGCTGACTAAGAATACCGATACCGCAAGTACCACAATATATGTAGCCATGAAGACATTGACAGAGCGTATCATCACATGCTCCGCCGGCTTGCCGTCATAGATTATCTTCTTGACACTTCTGGGATGTATATATGAATTGATCTCCTTGCCTATGCTCTTGGCCGTGATGATGAAGCGGCTCACCTTGATACCGCCACCGGTACTGCCGGCACAGGCACCTATGAACATGAGCATGATGAGTATGATCTTACATGTTGTGTTCCACTTATCGAAATCAACCGTCGCAAATCCCGTAGTCGTGATGATGGATGCGACCTGAAAAGCGGCATGCCTCACGGCCTCTCCCGCTGAATCGAAGAGATTCCTTATATTGATGAATATGATCACTATCGCCGTAAGTATGGTCAGAAGATAATACCTGACTTCCTCTATCTTCACCGCCTCCTTGAAGCGCCTGATGAGCATGAAGTAGTACACATTGAAGTTCACGCCGAATAATATCATGAATATGGTGATGACCCATTGGATGTACGCCGAATATCCCGCAACGGAATCTCCCTTAATGGCAAAACCGCCCGTGCCTGCCGTTCCGAAAGCAAGCGTAACGGAATCGAACACGGGGCAACCGCCCAACAGAAGAAAGATCGTCTCAAGCGCAGTCATTCCGGCATATATAAGATACAGATTCCTTGCGGATGACTTGATCTTCGGTACCAGCTTACCCACCGAGGGCCCCGGAGATTCCGCTTTCATAAGGTTGATCGTAGAGCCTCCGCTTAGAGATACTATGGATAAGAGGAATACCAGTACTCCCATACCGCCTATCCAGTGAGTACCGCTCCTCCAGAAGAGGGACGCATGGGACAGGCTCTCTATATCGTTTAAGATGCTTGAACCGGTGGTGGTGAATCCTGACACCGTCTCGAAGCACGCATCCTCGAACTTAGGTATCTCGCCCGTGATATAGAAAGGCAGTGCACCTATGATACTCATTACTATCCAGCTTAAAGCCGTTGCGACACAGCCTTCCTTAAGGAAAAGCGTCTTGTCCTGTGCTTTCTTAAGTCCAAGTAAGAATCCGCCAAGGGCAGCACCTGCTGACACTGCCAGATATACGAATCCCTCCTTCTCACCGTATATAAGCGCGACCACACACGGCAGGAGCAGAAAAGCCGCTTCTATCTTCATGATATGTGAGATCACTATCCTGACCATCGAATTATTCATATATACCTCTTACTATTGCAATATATCCTGAATGTCCTTGAATCCCGTGTGGGTAGTGACTACCATTACGGCGTCCCCCACCTTGATCTCATCATCACCACCGGGGAAGATGATGTTGCTATGTCTGCGTATATATGCAATACGAAGATTATTCTTAAGCTTAAGCTCGGACAGCTTCTTACCCGTTACCGCCGTCTCATTCTCCACAATGAATTCTATGGCTTCCGCACGGGAACCGAATATGTGATAGAGAGTCTCTATGTTGCAGTCCATGGAGTTCTTCTTAGCTCTTACATAGGCCACGATAGCCTCGGATATAATGTACTTGGGGAATATCACGCTTCCGAGATCTAGGTTGTTGACGATACTCTTGAAATTATTGCGCGCAATGCGTGTTATGACCTTGGCATCCGATACCTGCTTGGCATACATGCTTAAGATGATATTCTCCTCATCCATACCCGTCAGCGGTATGAATGCCTGTATAGTATTAAGTCCGGCTTCCTTAAGCACCTCTTCATTGGTTCCGTCGTCATTGATTATTATTGCCTTGGGGAGCAGTATGCTCAGATCCTCGCACTTTTTCACATCACGCTCTATGATGCTGACCTGTATGCCCGAACGTATGAGAAGATCCGCAAGGTAATATGCATCCTTGCCTCCGCCCACGATAAGAGCATCCCTGACCTGTCCTGTCTTAAAGCCGATCTTACTTAGGAATGTCCTTGCATCCTTACGGGTCGCAACAAAGCTTACAAGGTCTCCGGCACGCAGGATAAACTGACCTGAAGGGATGAATACCTCTCTCTCACGCTCAACCGCACATATGACCACATTGGATGTCAGATCACGACCCATATCCATGACCTTAAGCCCGTCAAGGGTATTGCCCTCCGGTATCCTTATCTTGATCATCTCGACCTGTCCGTGTGCAAAGGAACTGACCTCTTCCGCCATGGGCAGGGATAAGGTTCTGGACATGACCTTGGCAGCCTCATACTCCGGATTGATGATCATCTCAAGTCCCAGCTTATCCTTAAGGAAAGCCGCTTCCTTACTGTACTCGGGCGTATGGACTCTGGCTATTGTCACGCACCTGCCCTCACGCTTGGCTACGGTACAGCATAAGAGATTAAGCTCATCCGAATCCGTAACGGCTATGAACAGGTCCGCCGTATCTATACCGGCCTCAACCTGTACGCTGTAGCTGGCGCCGTTGCCCACGACACCCATGACATCGTACATATTGGTCACTGCCTGTATCTTGCCGTCATCCTTATCTATTATCGTGATGTCGTGCCCTTCGCCGGAAAGTCTCTCCACAAGCGCTGAACCGACCTTGCCGCATCCGACGATTATTATGCTCATTCCGCTCCCCGGCAGCTTATCTTTTCCAAACATGCTATTGCCTTTCTTTTTACCTGATAAAATAATGCCGTTCCTCTCACGATAAGCGTAAGCTTATTGGGAGAGGTTGGCTTATTTTGTTAAGATTATTTGACAAAATAATGCCTTGCTATCCAACTTGAGAGCCCATCCAAGCCCGGATATACGATCCTCTCGCTCATATTAAGCTGGTCTAACATATCACGCACTCTCCATCTGAGTTCCTTCGCTATGACATACTTGACCGTATTATCGGTTCGCCTGTCAAGGAATTCCTCTATATCATCCATCTCCATCGGCACTAATGAGAAGAAGGAATACTGATTGACTATCCTTGAATTGATGGACGGAGGCTCGATGATGATCATCGCATCCTTACCCATATCCGCGTCGTACTGCTCAAGCCTGCCCGTGATACCGCCGAGCATATCCACGGAGAAGATGGTAGACTGGGTCTTATTGACGACCGCACGGTAATTATCCGGCAGAAGTGAATACATCTCATTCATATCTATACGCCAGACCATGCAGTCATGGTCATCCATAAGCTCCATGTCCTTCTCACTGACGGCAAAATGCAATCCGACAAGTGCCGAATGCGTCCAGTCAAGCAGCCTGGTGGGAAGTCCGTAGTGCTGTCCCAGTATCATCTGTCTCCAGACGGACTGAGCGATTGTAGGCTCGCCTATGACCGCATATTTGGCGAAATTCTCAAGAATGGCAGGCTCTAAGGTCTTCTGCAGATGCTTGCAGTTACGCTTTAGGCTTGTCTCCATCTTGAACGCCATATTGGGCATTCCTCTGTACAGATATGAGCTTCTGTTCCTGTCAAGATCCTCTCTGTAGTCCTGCTCGGTCAGCAGCGGTAATAATTCTTCTAACGATGCTATTCTTACTTCTTTGACCATGATACTCTGTCTCTGCCTGTCAGGCAGATCCCAACCATCCGGTGCGGTGTTCGCCCGGGATATCCTATAGATTGCAAAACCGAGAGACTTAAAGCCTCTCGGTTTTATATTCTATCACATTTTCGTACTATTTTACAGTAACCTTGGTTATATGAGGATTGATACCTTCATACCAGTATAAGAAGCCTTCCATATCAACGGTATCTCCGATATTCAGAGCTTCCACTGCCTTATATACATCGGAATTCTCATCCGTAAGATAAGACTCTACGGTGAATGTATAGGTACTGCCGTTAGCTGATACATTAAAGTACAGATCATCACCTCTTGAGCCTGAATCATCATACTTATACATGAATGCCTTGCCGTTGCCCGCATCCTCTACGGTAAGTCCCTTGAACGCAACGAACTTATTCTGATCATTGATGATGGAATCCGAACCGAGTATAGATGTAACATCCTTGGCAGGAGCCACATAATTACCGCTCTCTATCTCGAATGTGGCATCTGCTATCTCCACTTCTCCTGACCACTCTGACTTATAGCCAGTAGCCTTGATCTTGGTGCCCTGAGTAAGCTTGTCATATTCCTCCTTGGTGCACTGTGCGTTATATAAGAAATATGCACCTTCCTTATCCTGTGTATAGATGGTAGCTACTCCTACACCTTCATTCTCCCACCATCCCTGCTTAGCCTGTACATATGCCTCGATGGTCACTTCCGTATCAAGTGCTGCTGCCGCATACTCTTCGTATGTCATCACACCTTCAGACTTCTTATCACTGTCACCCTTGCCGCAGCCTGCAACCATAGCCGTAACTGCCATTGCAGTGATAAGCATTGCCAATACTCTCTTCTTCATAGTCTCCTCCTTGTTCTTGCACTTATGCGCCTCATAATCTTACGATAACCGATTCTGTCAGTATCATGTCAGCAAAAGTAATTATACCCTATTATCGGCAAATATCAAGTGTAAACCTTGGATAAACTTTGGAAATAATGTGCTGATTAGACGTGTACCGTCTGTTTTTTTCTGTTGCGTGATCGCAGCCTGGACATATACCGTGTCTGAGAGGATTCTGCACAGGCGCATTCGTTTTTATCTGGTTCTTGGCGGAATCGCTCTGGCATCCCTTTTTGCTTTGCGTGAAAGCAGATAGGTTTTCTTCGAGGATACGGGTGATGTCCGGGGAAATGCTGTTTATTCTCTCATAACAAAGCTTCCCTCAACCGTACAAAATCTTAAAAGTATACGCTGATCCGTATGTAATACAATAGAGGGTGTCGCCATGCTGCATCAGATAATCCGGTGCGGAATCTACCGGGTATGAATCAAGCACATCCCCGGTATTTCTATCCAGAATATAGATATAGTCCTTCTCATCAGTGAACCCATACCCGCAAATAATGGTATCATCAAGGATCAGAATATCGTATGCGGATGCAACCTGATCCTTTGACCTCCAGAGTACTTTCCCTGTTTCAAGATCTACCGCAACAATATAGCCTGTATGAGGCTGGGCACTGGCATAGGTTCTGTGTCCAAGTTCGACATAAAGCACACCATCCTCGGCTTCGGCGTAAAGAATATTGATATCCGTCACGTCGGCAAATAAACTTGACGTATTGGTATCCGGAGGATTCAGGAAATCGGAAAAGAAGTAATTCCCGTAGGTATAGCTTTCATCCAGGCTGGATACCGTGACATATGGATACCCGGGATTCTCTCTGTGGATGTAGTACACGTACTTTCCATCATTATAATAAGGATATTCCCATGTATTCAGCGGAAGTTCTATCCCTGTTTCATTGGACCAGTTATCTGCCAGCACGATTGACTTTTTATTCGTCTGCTTAAGCTTATAAGGAGCCTTTGACCGTGTTTTTACAGAGCTGTCCTTAAGATAATATGCCCATCCCGGATTCTCGACAAATACATCAGCTCCTTCTCCCTGATCATATTCTTCTTCATCTGTCAAAAAGCCATTTTCTTCGACATATTCTTCATAATACTGTTCAAGCTCATCCCAACTGTAGTTCTTAGTGCCTGCATCTTCAGCAGGGAACCTTTCGTCATGATTACCGGAAGTATTATCGTCTGTAAATCTATACTGAGGCACCAAAAGGTCAGGAAAATCTTCATAGGTCAGGCTGACAAAGATCGGTCCAAAAGCGTAATACTGCAGAGCATAAGCGTCAAAGAAAACATCGAAGGCCTCTTCCGTAAGAACCCAGCAGATTTCATTGTTCGCAACGTATTCTTCTATCTTTACAAGCATGTCTTCCTTTTCTTCATCCGAAAACTCATAGTCCTCATCAACCGGCTGAAGATTGTCCAAAAGAAGCTGTGGCAAAGCCCTAATATCTGTAACAATATCAGAAAGAGGAATCTGTTCTCCCGTCTGTGTGTCGTAGGTATATGAATCCCAATAGGTGAATGGGTGAGGTCCGTTGAAAAAAGTGTTGTCATACACTAAAACACTGAACACTTTATCGTCA
>CAJONG010000042.1 GCA_905235845.1 uncultured Lachnospiraceae bacterium | reverse complement strand
TATGATAAGTCTACGGGAGAATTCAGGTTCAGTGAGGGAGCGGTATATACCAATCTCTTCCTTGCAGATGAGATCAACCGTACCTCGCCCAAGACACAATCAGCCCTGCTTGAAGTCATGGAGGAAGGCAGAGCGACCGTTGAGGGAGTCACAAGGGAACTGCCCAAGCCCTTCTTTGTCATAGCCACAGAGAACACGTACGGTTCATCCGGTACGCAGAAGCTGCCGGAGTCACAGCTTGACAGATTCCTTATAGCCCTCACCATGGGCTATCCTGACAGAAGCAGTGCCATAGATGTGCTTAAGGGGGATTCAAGGGAAGCTCTTGATAAGGTTGTGCCCGTGGCAGATAAGGATACGCTCATAGCCATGCAGAATGACGCAGGAGCCGTCTTTACCGATGAGTCATTATATGATTATATAGTCAGACTTTGTGAACAGACCCGTAACGGAAGATACTTTGAGATGGGATTAAGTCCGAGGGGTAGCATAGCCATACACAGGACAGCCAAGGCATACGCCTATATACAGGGCAGGGATTACCTGATACCCGAGGACATACACAGTATCCTTCCGTATGTTGCAGGGCACAGGCTTAAGGTCAATGCGGCTTCGCGGGCACAGGGGCTTAAGGTGGATAAGGCTATAGAGAATATCATAGACGAAGTGTCGATCCCCAAGGTTAATTGACCGCGAGAGGTTGACATAATATGAAGGAAAAGCTTAAGAATCTGCCATATATCCTAGTCTATATCGTAGGAGTGATCCTACTGCTTCTGGCTGCTGTTTTCTACAGACAGCCGCTTTTATCCGTATTATTCATATTGATGATAGTTATGCCTTTTTTATCGGTCTATACCACGATCAAAGTCATACCCAGGATAGAGGTTAACATAATCCCGGAATACAGAGAGTATGAGCTTCCTTGTGAGGTCAGACTGATAGTAACGGTTAATAATCCCACCTTTCTTCCCCTCCTTAATTGCAGACTGACGTACAGACTGGAGAATATGTACTATCCCGACGGCAGGGACAGAGAGCTTCTTTTTCCGGCCGAAGCACACAGTAATAAGAAGATATATATACCGATTAAGGTTGAGATGGCAGGAATGCTGCGCCTTAAGCTTATGGGGCTTAGGATATGGGAGCCTCTTCATATGTATACGGGATATGTGGTAAAAAGCGATATATACGATATACCGGTGATGCCTGTGAGCAACACGCCTAAGAATATAAGGCTTAATAAGAGTGAATCCATGGAAGAGGATGCTGTATGGGCTTCCGACGGAGAGCTTACGATGGACTTAAGGCAGATCAGGGATTATATGCCGGGAGACAGACTTAAAGACATACATTGGCTCATAGCGGCCAAGTCCGATGACCTTCCCGTTAAGGAATATGAGAGAGCCAAGCAACTCTATTACCTGCTTCTCCCTGAACCTACGGAAGGTAACCTACAGGATACCCTGTCGACATTCTACGGTCTTGCAGGAGCCTTGCTTGATAAAGGGGAGATATTCAGGGTGGCTGTATACAGGGATTTTGAAGGGATCGTGGATCTTATTACGGTAGAAGATCGGGATCCACTTAAGCAGGCCATGTATGAGCTCTACAGGGAGCATCCCGCAGAAGAAACGGCGGCATATGAGAAGTATAGGGAGCTATATCCTGAGAGTACGGGACTTATAAGGGTAAGAGGAAGAGAGATAACGGAAGGTTAGCCGTATATGACTATAGGTATTCATCCGGAGGAAAAAAGGGAAGCCACTGAGCTTACTTCATACGGACTCTGTGTGGGAGAGCCATATACCGAAGGAGAGAGAGGCAGAGCATATCTGTGTCTTGTAAGGGGGCTGCTTGTCTTCTTGGCAACCTTCGGCACCATAGGCGGTCTGACTGCGAGCTTTGGTCTGTCCTTTAATCCGGTAACCGTGGGAATAGGTCTTTTACTTATATCTGTTACGGTAGCTTTCACTTATTATAATAAAGTGACCTTCTATATGGGCTATATACTCATGTTCATGGTATTCCTCGTATTGTATGTGGTCGCTTATATCCAGATCAATTCAGGCTTCCAGGCTTTTCTTAATGAGATATATAAGGCCTACAGCGATTTCTTCATCCTTCCATCCACAAGAGAGACCACGGAATATATAATTGACAGAGCCATAACGGTTCCGGCAGCCATGCTTTTTACAGGAGCCGGCTTTGCCATACTCCTTAATATATCCATTTCCGCTTATATGGATCTTTTTTCCACCTTCCTTTTAACCTTCCTGCCTATGCAGCTCGCATTCTACATAGATATCATCCCACCGATACCGTATCTTGTCATGCTTATCACTGTCTATATCACCGTGGAGGTACTTAGCCGTTCAGGACGTTTCAGATTGCCTTACAGATACAGGAGAGGGCAGCAGTATCAGACCATGCGAGGGAAGAGGTTCGTAAGACATGAGTATCTGGCAAGCGCGCGGGGAATGCTTCAGATGGCGGCAGGAGCCATGCTCATCTCGGCGGTACTTATGATCGTATTAAGCTCTGCATTCAATGGACGATTCACTACAAGATTTGTATCCAATAAGGTCAAGGACAGCACGGATAGGTATGTGGAGGCGCTGGCACAGGGTGGGATCGCCTCTCTTTTTAACAGATATCAGGCAACGGGAGGTATATCCCATGGGAGACTTGGAGGTATAAGCTCAGTGGCTCCTGATTATGAGACGGATATCATCGTGCGGACCATACCTGTTGTATCTGCCGAAAAAAGCACAAGGATTAACAGTATATATCTCAAGGCCTATACCGGAGCATGGTATGAGAATAACCAGTTCTCCCCGATACTTCACGGAACCGGGGGAGAACTCTTGGGAAGCATCCCTGCGGATGATTACATCCCTGTCGGAGCCAACTATATGGACAGCGGTAAAACCGCGTACTTTAAGATGTGGCTTATGAATACGGATGCTGACAATACATATGATTACAGACCGTATTACACTCTGTATTCAAGCAGCGGAAGGAGTGAGAAGGCAAGCGGCATATCACAGAATGTGAGAAGATATGCGGAGGATTCACTTGATGCCTTATTCGGGGAAAAAGAGGATAGGGATGAGCTGACCGAATGGGTCAATGAAAAAAGCGAAGAGGGGGATAACAATTCCTTCTATGAGCTTATATATACTCCTTATGCGGAAAGCGCATATTATGAGCCTAATCCTACCATAACCGAAGAATATGAGGCATATGTGTATGACAATTATCTGGGTATATCGGATGAACTTAAGGAAGTGGTAGGTTTAGTTGCAACAGAGGCAGGACTTGACAGTATATCGGTATCACCCTCGGATATATCGCTTACAGGCATAAGTATGAAGGACCATGGGGAATATATGGCTAAGCAGCAGACAAGACTTAAGATCGCTGCGACCCTTAAGCAGTTCTTTATCGATGAATACTCATACAGTATGCTTCCGGGGACAACTCCCATGGGGAGGGATACGATAGAATATTTCTTAACGGAGCTTAAGAGAGGGTACTGCGTACATTTCGCAGCCTCATCGGCACTGATACTTCGAAGTGTGGGTATTCCTACAAGGTATATAGAGGGATACGTGATCAATCCGACCGATATGATAGAGGGTGAAGCCATGTACGGAGAATCATCTGACTGGATATACGTATACGGAGATGATGGGATTATTGCTTCGGGTTCCGATAAGGTGGCGGTAGTGGATGCCGAGATCCCTGATGCCAATGCCCACGCATGGATAGAGATATATATAGACGGTTACGGTTGGATACCCTATGAGATGACACCGCCTTCGGATGATGAGGATATTCAGTATAACGGATTCGCTGATTTCTTCGCGGGATTATTCAGCAGGACAATGAGAGGTACGGACAATAATGACACAGATGTCACAGGAGGTGACATAGGTGTCAGCAGTGGGATATTAGGCTTTAATAACAGCAGATTGTCGAATGTGCTTGGAAGTATGGACTTCCTGCTGCTTCCCTTACTGATAGTAACATCAGTTATCATAGGCATTATAGTCTTGTACCATCTGATACGACATCTGGCTTTTATAACTAGGATAAAGCGCCTTGAGAGAGCCGAAGACTATAATGAGCTTCTGCTGATCAGATACAGAAGCCTACTTAAGACTATGAGAAAGAAGGGCGTGATCGATATCACATATCCGACTGTGAGTGATGTGTGTGAGAAGCTGTCGGGACTTACGGAGAATGAGGACAGAGCATCCGTACTTGAAAAGATAATATCCAAAGCCGCCTATGCCAAAGGGCAGATAACGTATGAAGAATACATGGCGGCTTTGGATATCATAAAGTGCATATTTACTTCTTAAGCTCGCCGGCCTCCTGAAGCTTAAGGGCTCTTACCTTGGTAGAGAGTCCGAAGAGGTTGATGAAGCCTTCCGCATCATGATGATCGTACATATCACCTGTGGTGAATGATGCGATGCTCTCATTGTAGAGAGAGTAGGGGGATGTTGTGCCGGCCTTGATGATGTTGCCCTTGTAGAACTTGAACTTCACTTCACCTGTTACATATCTCTGTGTGCTCTCGATGAAAGCCTGCAAAGCCTCACGTAAAGGTGTGAACCACTTACCTTCGTATACTACCTGTGCGAACTTATTGCCAAGGTCTGTCTTAAGTGCATATGTATCTCTGTCTAAGATGAGCTCTTCCAACTGCTGATGTGCCTCATAGAGTATGGTTCCTCCGGGTGTCTCATATACACCGCGGCTCTTCATGCCTACCACTCTGTTCTCCACTATGTCTATGATGCCGATGCCATGCTTACCGCCAAGTACGTTAAGCTCTGCGATGATCTCGGATACCTTCATCTTCTTGCCGTTAAGTGATACCGGTACACCCTTCTCAAATGTCATGGTCACATACTCAGGAGTATCGGGAGCCTTCTCGGGTGTCGTGCTTAATACTAACAGATGCTCATAATTAGGCTCATTGGCAGGGTTCTCAAGTTCAAGTCCCTCATGGCTTATATGCCAGAGATTCCTGTCGCGGCTGTAGCTTGAATCTGCAGAGAAAGGAAGATGTATACCGTGCTGTCTGCAGTATTCGATCTCCTCTTCACGGGAATTCAGGTTCCACTTGGGGTCTCTCCATGCTGCTATGATCTTAAGATCAGGTGCAAGAGCCTTGATACCGAGCTCGAATCTTATCTGGTCATTACCCTTACCCGTTGCTCCGTGGCAGATGGCTGTTGCGCCCTCCTTACGTGCCACCTCCACAAGTCTCTTGGCGATGACAGGACGTGCCATGGATGTACCCAGAAGGTACTTATTCTCATATACTGCGTGTGCCTGTACACAGGGAACGATGAAGTCATCACAGAATTCATCCGTAAGATCCTCTATATAGAGCTTGGAAGCTCCTGATGAGAGCGCTCTCTCTTCTAGTCCGTCAAGCTCCTCTGCCTGTCCGCAGTTACCGCAGACACATATTACCTCGTAATCGTAATTCTCTTTAAGCCACGGTATGATGACCGTAGTGTCGAGTCCGCCCGAATAGGCCAGTACAACCTTCTCTTTCATGCTCAGTCTCCTTTATTCTTACATATCATTATGTGTTATTGTATGCTGCAATCGTGAGTATACAACAATAATCGTAGGCTTTCAAGACTTTGTAATTGAAAAAAACGGACAACTAAGGTATCATAGTAGTTTAGAATGCGAAGATGGAGAGAACTGTGAACATGAGTGCAACTATACGTGCGATGACTATAGACGATTATGACAGCGTCAAGGATCTGTGGTATAAGATCAAGGGCTTTGCCATAAGAAGTATAGATGATTCAAAGGAGAGTATAGCAAGATTCCTTGACAGGAACCAGGGAAGCTCCGTAGTGGCAGAGGAAGACGGTAGGATAGTCGGAGCCATACTCTGCGGACATGACGGCAGAAGAGGCTGTCTGTATCATGTGTGCGTAGATCCTGAACACAGACGTCGCGGCATAGGCAAATCCATGGTGGTCCATTGTATGCAGTCGCTGCAGGCGGAGGGTATCAATAAGGTTTCTCTTATAGCCTTTACCAAGAACGATATAGGGAATGCTTTCTGGAAGGAGATCGGCTGGACTAAGAGAGAAGACCTCAATTACTATGATTTTACATTAAATACCGAGAACATAGTGAACTTTATCGAATAGGTTGACATAATATCAGGAGAAGAACAATGGATGTGATAAGTGGAGGCGTAACGGCTGCGCCCGGTTTTAAAGCTGCTTCTTATGCGGCAGGAATCAAATATCAGGGAAGAGACGATATGGCAATGGTATTCTCCAAGGAACCCTGTGTATGTGCCGGAACCTTTACTTCCAATGTGGTTAAGGCTGCATGTGTATTATGGGATAAGGATATAATTGATTCCGGCTCACCCATGCATGCGGTTGTGATCAATTCGGGGATCGCCAATGCCTGTACGGGTAATGAGGGCTTTGAAGCCTGCATACAGACCGCAGAGGCAGTGGAGGAAGCGCTTGGAGTACCGTATTCTGCCGTGGCGGTAGCATCTACGGGAGTTATAGGCGTGCAGCTACCGGTAGATAAGCTTGTTAACGGTGTAGGACAGTTAAGTACGATACTGTCTGATACCATAGAGGCAGGGGAGAGTGCATCAAGGGCGATCATGACTACGGATACGGTCAATAAGCAGATTGCGGTCACTTTTACCATAGGAGGTAAGAAGGTGACTTTAGGAGGCATGAGTAAGGGATCGGGTATGATACATCCCAATATGTGCACGATGTTAGGATTCTTAACAACGGATCTAAGCATTGAGAAGAAGCTGCTTCAGAAGGCATTAAGCGAGGTAGTGACCGATACCTTCAATATGATAACGGTGGATGGGGACACTTCCACCAATGATACCCTGCTTATCATGGCCAACGGTCTGGCAGGTAATCCTAAGATAGACAGAGAGAATGATGATTATATAACCTTCAAAGAAGCACTTTTGTATGTGTGTGAGAACCTGGCCCGAAGGATGGCTGCGGATGGAGAAGGCGCAAGCAAGCTTTTTACTGCAAGGGTCATTAATGCAAGGAGCAAAGAGGACGCAAGAGTGCTGGCGCGCTCAGTGGTATCCTCCAATCTCTCTAAGGCGGCTATATACGGTTGTGATGCGAATTTCGGAAGATTTTTATGTGCCATGGGCTACTCGGGAGTGGATTTCGACCAGGAGAAGGTGGAACTGTATTTTGAGAGTGCCGTGGGTAAGCTTAAGGTATTCGATAGGGGCAGATTGCCTGCTTTTGATGAAGAGAAGGCTACGGAGATAATGAAGGCTTCAGAAGTGATCGTACTTATAGATATGAATGACGGCAAAGCCACGGCAACGGCGTGGGGATGTGACCTCACGGAGAAGTATGTGGAGATAAATGCCGATTACAGATCATAGGAGAGGAATTGTGACAATGGAACAGACAGGAATGGATGAACTGCTTAAAAAGGCCGAAGTGCTCATAGAGGCGCTTCCCTATATTCAGCAGTTTAACAGGAAGATAATAGTGGTTAAGTACGGCGGCTCGGCAATGAGCAATGAAGAACTGCAGAAGAATGTCATCAAGGACGTGACTCTGCTTAAGCTGGTGGGATTCAAGCCCATCATAGTCCACGGCGGCGGCAAGGCCATAAGTAAGTGGGTTGAGAAGTCCGGCAAGGAAGCTAAGTTCGTTAATGGTCTTCGTGTCACCGATGAGGAGACCATGGAGATAGCGGAGATGGTACTCGGCAGAGTAGGCAAGGATCTTGTCCGTATGGTTGAAGAACTTGGAGTCAGGGCTGTCAGCATATCCGGTAAGGATGGTGGATTACTTAAGTGTGACAAGAAGCTCTCGGATGGTCAGGACATAGGCTTTGTGGGTGATGTCAAGGCGGTTGATCCCAAGGTGATATATGACCTTCTTGAGAATGATTTCTTACCCATCGTAGCTCCCATAGGCTTAGATGATGATTACAATACCTACAATATCAATGCGGACGATGCCGCATGTGCCATAGCCAAGGCCGTAGGAGCCAATAAGCTGGTTTTCCTTACGGATACGGAGGGACTCTACAGAGACTTTAACGATAAGTCATCCTTCATATCAAGGATAAGCGTATCTGAGGCTGACAAGCTTATAACCGATGGCCTCATCGGAGGAGGAATGCTCCCCAAGCTTACGAATTGTACATCTGCTGTAAAAAACGGTGTCAACAATGTACATATACTCGACGGCCGTATACCCCACAGTATGTTGCTTGAGATATTCACAAGCAAGGGTATCGGAACCATGATCATACCTGACTGAGTGCGTTATGTGTGCTAAAGCCGAGGTGTTCATATATATCCGTCGGTGTGGCTTTCCGCAAGCGTCGTTACTTAGCGAGGTTCTATCGAACTTAGTAACGTAACGCTGAGGACTAGAGGCGAAAGCCGTCCCACCGACGGATATATATGAACACCTCGCCGACAGACTATAAGGCCATAAGGCAGTAAGGATATAAGTACAGAGGGAGGGATATATGAATAAGATAATAGAACTAGCGGAAGAGAATATACTGCATACCTACAACAGGTTTCAGATAGTGTTGGATCATGGTAAGGGGACAAGGCTTTATGATACCGAGGGAAGGGAGTATCTGGACTTTTTTTCGGGCATAGGAGTATATGCGCTGGGACACGGAGACAAGGAGCTTAACGATGCCATCAAGGCACAGGTGGATAAGCTGATGCATTGCTCTAATCTCTTCTATAATGAACCGGCGGCAAGAGCGGCTAAGAGGCTTAATGACCTTACGGGT
Source organism: uncultured Lachnospiraceae bacterium (assembly GCA_905235845.1). Taxonomy (GTDB): domain Bacteria; phylum Bacillota; class Clostridia; order Lachnospirales; family Lachnospiraceae; genus Colinaster. The sequence continues at coordinate 6,354 of CAJONG010000042.1, read as the reverse complement.
ATGGATAAGGTATTCTTCACCAATTCCGGAGCGGAGGCCGTAGAGGGTGCTCTTAAGGCGGCACTTAAATATGCTTATCTTAAGGACGGAAAGAATGACCATGAGATCATAGCATTGGATCACTCATTCCACGGAAGGACCATCGGAGCTCTGGCAGTGACGGGTAAGGCAGCATACAGGGAAGGCTATAAGCCCTTCGTGGCGGATGTTAAATTCGGTCAGATGAACGATCTTAAGTCAGTGACCGAACTGGTCAATGACAGGACGTGCGCAGTGATCATGGAGACCGTACAGGGTGAGGGAGGTATATATCCTTCGGATAAGGAGTTCATAGAAGGGATATACAGACTTTGCCAGGAGTCTGACATCCTGCTCATAATTGATGAGATACAGTGCGGATTATACAGAACGGGTTCGGTATATGCATGGCAGCAGTATGATGTGAAGCCTGACATAATGACTACAGCCAAGGCGCTGGGCAGTGGTATGCCAATAGGCGCATTCTTACTTAATAAGAAGGTGGCGGATGCTTCTCTTAAGGCAGGAGACCATGGTACGACATATGGCGGTAATCCTCTGGCCACAGCCACGGCCGATAAGGTACTTGAGCTTCTGGAAAGCAGGCATGTATTAGATAACGTGCGTGATCTCACCCCGTATCTGGAAGAGAAACTGGATGCTTTAGTTAGGAAATACGACTGTATCGAGGGCAGGAGAGGTAAGGGCTTCATGCAGGGACTTGTGCTTAAGGACGTTACGCCGGGGGAGATAGTTAATAAGGGTATTGAAAAGGGAATACTCATGTTGACCGCAGGAGTCAATGTACTTCGCCTTCTTCCTCCCCTTGTTATCACCAAAGAGGATATAGATAAGATGTATGAGATACTTGATGAGGTATTCGCATAATGAAGGAATATAAAGGGATAATATCGGTCGTGCTCTGTATGATCATGGTCATATGTGTACTTAAGGCAGGCTTAGGTCCGGAACCGGAGACAGCGGTTGATACCCACGAATATAATGATTCCATCGTGCTGTGGTATACCGATGAGTCGATGACCGATTATCTTAATGCCATGGCTGTGGAATACCATGAGAATGGCGGCATGAGAGTGCTTCCAAGGCTTCACTCTGGTAATGAATATGTGGAGGCTGTATATAATGCATCCGTACATAAGGAGGCAGCTCCGGATATGTTCATTGTAAGTACCGATTCCCTGGAGAAAGCATATCTTTCGGGCTGTGCCGTTGTCGTGGATGAAGAATGGGATGTTCTTAATCCCGATAATTTTCCGGGGGTTGCCCTTAATGCCGTGACATACAAGGGACATAAGGTGGGCTATCCCTTCTATTTCGAGACAAGTGCCCTTCTGTATAACAAGACATATCTGCATGATATGATCTTAGGCAAGCTTAAGTCAGAGAGTGAGGATGCGGAGAATGGCGGTGAGGAAGGAACAGGGTCGGATTCGGAAGACAAGGACAGTGAGGATGCCATTTCAGGAGCAGAGCTTGAGAAGCAGACCCTTGCCTTAATGGAGGAGGCTATTCCCGAAACCTTTGATGAACTGCTGGCCTTTGCGGATGAGTATGATGCACCGGAGGATGTGGAGGGAATATTCAAGTGGGATGTCAGAGATGTATTCTTTAACTACTTCTTCATAGGTGATTATATAGATGTGGGCGGCAATTGCGGTGATGATGCCGACAGCATAGATGTGTACAATATCGATGCAATAAGGGCGATGACCCTCTTCCAGAGACTTAACAGCTTCTTCGCCTTTGAATCAAGCGATGTGACTTATGACCAGGTGGTGGATGAGTTCATACAGGGCAAACTGGTATTTGCGACCGCCACCTCGGATATTGTGAGCCGGCTTGATAAAGCGAAGGAGGAGAACGAATTCGGTTACGAATACGGTCTTGCGATGATACCGGATCTGAGCGATGAAATGGAGACAAGAAGCCTGTCCGTAACGGAGACCGTGGCCATTAACGGTTACAGCGACAAAATACCCGAGGCTGAGGATTTCGCCAGATTCCTAACCTGTGAGAAGGCAGGCGAACTCTACGCCAGGACCGGTAAGCTCCCGTCGGCGCTCAAAGCCATAGACAGAAACAGTGATGAAGGGCAGAAGCTTTCGGCTTTTCTGGATGAATACTCATATTCAAAGCCCATGCCCAAGCTTATGACCACATCCAATTACTGGCTGCTTTTAGAGGATGCTTTTTCGGATGTCTGGTCGGGCAAGGATGCTTCAACGACTCTTATGGAGCTTGCGAGACAGATCAACATTCAGGTTCATGGAGAAAGCGGAGATTTCGAGTATATTACCCTTCCCTCCGAGAGCGAGGAAGTGGAGTATCTTGACGAAGAGGCTCTTAAGCAGGCGGCCGCAGGCGACGAAAAATCCGGGGAGAACGAATAAAAACGTTGCAAGTATAACGCTTTTAAAATATAATTATCTCATCGTCATGAAGCGGAACCTCGTTTTTGATGGAAGGCGAGGTACGGATGTTAGATCTTTTTCAAAAAATAAGGCCAATTTTCAAAGATTTATTAATTAATAAGTTAAGCAGTACATATAAAAGCCTTGTGATACTCACAGGGCTTATAGTGTTGCAGGGGATATCTGTCGTGGGGCTTACAGGCTGCGGAAGCCGGACTCTCATATATGAGACAGGGGCAGCTGCAGAAGATGCGGATACTGTGGATTCAGGGGATAGTGTACCGGATGGGCACCCGGAGCCTGTCACGGAGGAAGTCACCGGGGAATCCGAGGATAAGATGCTTATCGTTCACCTGTGCGGAGCTGTGAACAATCCCGGAGTATACGAGCTTGATATAGACAGTCGCGTGATAGACGGCATAAGAGAGGCCGGAGGATTCAGAGAAGATGCCAGTGAGGATACGCTCAATCTGGCTATGGAGCTTAAGGACGGAAGCAGAGTATATGTGCCGACGATCGATGAAGTGAATGAGGACAATGCAGGCAAAGGTGCGACGGCTCCTTACGATTATATAACCATGGCGGATAATGCTCCGGGGCAGTCCATAGAAGGTGATACAAAGATCAATATCAATACGGCGGATATCGCACTCCTTACCAATCTTCCGGGAATTGGAGAGACAAGAGCCAAAAGCATAATCGCCTATAGAGAGTCTAAGGGAGGCTTTAACAGTATAGAGGAGATCAAGAATGTAAGCGGCATAGGAGATTCAAGCTTTGAAAAGCTTAAGGATGATATAACCGTGGATTAGGAATACATGATATGATATAAGTAATATAAGAATATGTTAAGAGAGGCTGTATGAACAGGATACTGGTTGTGGATGATGAAAAACTGATAGTCAAGGGGCTTAAATTCTCCTTAGAGCAGGATGGGATAGAAGTGGACTGTGCCTATGATGGGGAGGAGGCTATAGCTTATGCATCTGATAATGACTATGACATGATCCTTTTGGATGTAATGCTCCCCAAGCTCACAGGCTTTGAGGTGTGTCAGAAGATCAGGGAGTTCTCATCTGTGCCGATCATCATGTTAACGGCCAAGGGCGAGGATGATGATAAGATATTGGGCCTTAACTGCGGTGCCGATGATTATATGACCAAACCCTTTAATATCCTTGAGGTCAAGGCAAGGATCAATGCGATATTAAGAAGGGCATCCTCCTCATATAACGGCAGCAGGAGCAAGGGTGTCATAACCTGCGGTGAGCTTAAGATGTTCACGGACAGCAGGAGGGTATTAGTCGGTGATAAAGAGATCAAGCTTACATCCAAGGAGTTCGATATCCTTAAGCTTTTGCTCAATAATTCGGGCAGAATATACAGCAGGGATGATCTTTTACGAGAGATATGGGGAAGCGGAACACCTGCGGATGCAAGGACAGTCGATGTGCATGTCAGACGATTAAGAGAGAAGATAGAGGATAACCCGGGAGAGCCTAAGTATGTATTCACAAAATGGGGATCGGGTTACTATAACAAGAGGTAAGAGTGAGTACCATTACCGAAACTAACAGTATCAGAAACAGAATCCGCACGGGATTCTTAAGATTCAGACTTCTTAGGAGCTTCCGTGTCAGAGTACTTGCCATGCTCCTTATCATCGGGATAATCCCAAGTATCCTGGTAGGCACAGCCATACTCTTAGGCTATGAGGACAGAGCGGTAAGCGTGCGTGAGTCAGAGGTATCCAATCAGCTTGGGATCATAGCCAATCATCTTATCACATATAATTACCTGCAGGACCCCTCTAACGAAGCAGTCAATGCCGAGCTGGAGCAGATATCCAATCTGTACGACGGAAGGGTGCTGCTTATAGGTGCCAATTTCAAAGCCATCAAAGATACCAATAACGTAAGTGTCGGTAAGACCATCATATCCGAAGAGGTGATAAGGTGCTTCAAGGGTGAGAAGACGGTCAATTACGACAGTGACAATAATTATATCGAGATGACCATTCCCATCAACGAGACCGTATTTGATGAGGAGGAGGGTAAGGAAAAGGATGTGGTTCGAGGAGTTATGTTAACCATAGTCTCCACGGATACCATAGCCACGACCATACGTATATTAAGCAGGACAGCAGGTATAATAGATGCCGGCATGATAACCCTGATATTCGCTTTTGCCATGCTCTTCTCAGGAATACTGGTAAGGCCGTTCAATAAGGTTACGACTGCGATCAATGAAGTGAAGGAAGGATATTCGGATGAGGCATTGTCCGTTCCCGATTATTCGGAGACAGAGCACATAGTTGAAGCATTCAACAGGGTATTAAAGAGGATCAGGGCTTTGGATGAATCCAGACAGGAATTCGTATCCAATGTCTCTCATGAGCTTAAGACACCCATTACATCCATGAAGATACTGGCTGAGTCTCTGATAGGAAGCGAGGATGTTCCGCCGGAGCTTTATCGTGAATTCATGGAGGACATTGCCGGAGAGATCGACAGGGAGGATAAGATCATCACAGATCTCTTGGAGCTTGTTAAGTTAGATAAGAAGAATGCGGAATTAAGCATTGAGGAGAAGAATATCAATGACATGATAGAACTGATCCTTAAGAGGCTGCGTCCGATCGCGGCTAAAAGCAATGTGGAGATGGTATTCGAAAGCGCCAGAGAGGTGATCGCGGGAGTCGATGATGTTAAGCTTACCCTTGCACTGACCAATATCATGGAGAACGCCATTAAGTACAATAAGGAAGGCGGAAGCGTATATATAACCCTTGATTGCGATCATCATTTTTTTACCGTAACGGTTAAGGATACCGGTATAGGAATACCTGAGGAAGCTTATGAGCATATATTCGAAAGATTCTACAGAGTGGACAAGTCTCACTCAAGAGAGATAGGAGGAACAGGGCTTGGCCTTGCCATAGCCCGTAACATCATATTGATGCACAGAGGAACGGTGAATGTGGAAAGCGTACAGGGAGAGGGATCGGTATTCTCCATAAGGCTTCCCCTGTAACTGTAGAAGGATTGGAATATGGCTGTTACAGACAGGATCGGGAACAGGAGCATACATAAAAAGACATACGGGATATATGAGAAGGTCACTTATATTGTGGTGTGCCTCATGGTATCAGTTTCGCTTATGCTTTCGGGTTGTGGGAAAACAGTGCCGGATAATACCGATATATACAATATCTATTGTCTGGATAGGGAGGAGAACAGACTTCCGTACTATGAATACGGTACGCAGACGAAGGACATACAGGCACTTGCTGTTGAATTGACGACTCTCCTTATGACCATACCCGAGGATGTGAAGAAGAAGGAGCTGATTAAGGACTTCTCCGTTGAGGATATAACCCTTAAGGATAAGACGCTTATCCTGACTGTGAGTGAGAGCTATGGAGAACTTGCACCCACCAAGGAGGTGCTCACAAGAGCCGGTATAGTAAGGACCTTAGGGCAGATAGATGGCATAGACTATGTGACCTTAAGATACAGGGACAGGGATCTGACCGATGCGCTCGGACAGCCCGTGGGTGCCATGACCGTATCCCAATTCGTGGACAATGCGGAAGATAATATGACCACATATGACGATATGGAGCTTACTTTATATTTTGCCGATGAAGAGGGAACGGGTCTTGTCAAGATGACAAGAAAGGTCGAGTATAATACCAATATATCGGTGGAAAAGCTTGTGCTCGAGCAGCTTATTAAGGGAACTGATGCAGAGGGAGCCAGGGCAAGCATCAATCCGCAGACTGAGATAATCAACGTGACCGTAAAGGACGGCATATGTTATGTCAACTTATCCGGCGAATTCTTATCCGTGCCCGAAGGAATACATGCGGATGTGTCCATTTATTCGATAGTTGATTCAATGG
>CAJONG010000041.1 GCA_905235845.1 uncultured Lachnospiraceae bacterium | reverse complement strand
TATGGATTCAATACCCATGGTGGCTATTACCTGTAATGTGAACCTGCCTACACTCGGCAAGGATTCGTTCCAGGAGGTGGATATAGTCGGTGTGACCACACCTGTCACCAAGCATGGCTTCATAGTAAAGGATGTGAAGATGCTTGCCAAGACAATGCGAAGAGCATTCAGTATAGCAAGGAGCGGTCGTCCGGGTCCCGTGATAGTGGATATAACCAAGGATGTAACCGCCGCGCTTTGTGATTATAAGGCAGAGAAGCCTAAGGCAGCGGAATATGTCAATAAGTTCACGGATAAGGATATAGACAAAGCCATAGAGCTTATGAAGAACTGTAAGAGACCTCTTCTGTATGTGGGAGGCGGAGTCATAGCTGCCGATGCCACGGATGAGGTGGCTAAGCTTGCTAAGATCCTTGATGCTCCCGTATGCGATACACTTATGGGTAAGGGTGCATATGACGGTCATGACGCAAGATATACGGGCATGATAGGTATGCACGGAACCAAGGCTTCGAATTTCGGAGCAACAGAGTGTGATCTTCTGATAGCTCTGGGGGCCAGATTCTCCGACAGAGTAACGGGTAATGCCAAGAAGTTCTGTAAGGGTGCAAAGATCATACATTTTGACATAGATGCGGCTGAGATCAACAAGAACATACATGCCTCAGTGGCGATTGTGGGTAATCTTAAGGATTCCCTTAAGTGTGTGCTTGATAAGCTTCCACAGTGCGATCATGGCGACTGGATGGCAAGGGTTGCAGAGCTTAAGGATAAGTTCCCTCTTACGTATGACAAGAGTAAGCTCACCTGTCCTTATATGATAGAGACAATAGATAAGGTGACGGAGGGTAAGGCCATCATAACAACTGATGTGGGTCAGCATCAGATGTGGGCAGCACAGTACTATAAGTATTCATCACCCAGGACATTCCTATCAAGCGGAGGACTCGGAACTATGGGCTACGGTCTCGGAGCCTGCATAGGAGCCAAGGTGGGCAATCCTGACAAGATCGTCATCAATATTGCTGGAGACGGATGCTTCCGCATGAATATGAATGAGCTTGCAACAGCATCAAGATACAATATCCCCATCATACAGGTGGTGAATAACAACCAGGTGCTTGGAATGGTACGTCAGTGGCAGACACTTTTCTATGGAAAGAGATATTCACAGACGGTACTTGAAGATAAGGTGGACTTCTGTGCCGTGGCCAAAGCACTCGGATGTGAAGCCATACTTGTGACTAAGAAGGAAGAGGCGGAGCCTGCCATCCGTAAAGCCATAGAGATGAATGCTCCGGTACTTATCAATGTGATGACGGGCAAGGATGATTCCGTATATCCCATGGTACCCGCAGGTGCACCCATATCAGAGGTGTTCGACGAAGAGGATCTTAAGAAGAAGTCGTGAAGAGAACAGTTAAGCTTCTGACAATTTTAATAATGTTGACTTTACTTATGCCGGGCCTATTGTATATAGGCCTTGCATATTATTACAGAGAAACCTATTCCTATGGTACGGTCATCAACGGTATATACGCAACGGGTAAGACTCCGGAGGATGTCAATGAAGAACTTGTAAGGGGTGAGGATTATTCCACACTGTATATAGGCCTTGGGGATGAACTGTATGATGTGAAGGCTGAGGATATAGACTACAGCATCGATTATCTTAATCCGCTTAAGCAGTATAAGCGTATGCAGAATCCCTACCTGTGGATCACCAATATACTTAATGGAATGAAGAGCCGGACAGTCAGACCGGATACAGAGTATGATAGGGATAAGCTTGACGATATAATAGACAGGATCGGCCCCGACAGGATAGGTGAGCCCTTCGTATGTGAGATAGAGTATAGCGAGGACGGTTATATCCTTAAGGATAATAAGTCAATGCAATATGACAGGGAGAAGTGTGTGGACAAGGTCACACAGGCCATAGAAGAAGGACAGCTCTATGTGATGCTGGGAGATGAATGCCGCAAGGATATAAGCTATACGGATGAAGAGCTTAAGCAAAGAGAGGTGTATGACAGGATCAGGCAATATCATGACACAACTGTCACAATCGATCTTGAGGGCATGGATATAGTCCTGTCCAACGCAGAGCTTGACAGCCTGCTTGTAAGGGACGCAGACGGACTTCCGGGGACTGATGAAGAGGGGGCGCTTATCATCACGAAGGAGTCTGTTGCGGACGGGCTTAAGGATGTGATAGCGCCGTATAATACGTATAACAATCATTTTTTTAAGACCCATGACGGAAGAACCGTACATCTGACCAAGGGAACGCTCGGTAATTCCGTGGACACATCCGGTATAGCAGATGATGTGTATGAGGCCTTAGTAAGCGGCGAGAGAAACATAAGGCAGTCCCTTACATACAGCCATAAGATGAATGAGAAGGAACAGGAGTCCGCGGATACGATAGACAATACATATATAGAGATAAGCCTTGACGAACAGCGTATGTACTTCTATATAGACGGTGAACTTAAGGTAGATATCAATGTAGTGACCGGTACTCATGTCACAGGACAGGATACCCCCGAGGGAGTATATTATATCTACAATATGAAGCGCAATACATACCTTGTGGGTGAGAATTACCGATGCTTTGTATATACATGGATGCCAATAGTAAGAGGTGTGGGAATACATGATGCCACATGGAGAAAGCTCTGGGAATCGGATACTTACATTAAGAACGGTTCACACGGATGTATCAATACGCCACTTGAGGAAGCGAGGTATATATATGACCATGCCTATGTGGGGCTTCCGGTCATAGTGTATTCGTATGAGAATTCGGCCATAGAGCAGACGACCTGATATATTCCCGTATATTCCCGGAATAAGGATAAATATATTGATTTTATGGATGAATGAGTATAAAATAGACACCGATAGCGTTTTTTCGTATGACTAGGAGGTAATGAAATGTCACGAGTATATAACTTCTCTGCCGGACCGGCAGTTTTGCCAGAAGAGGTTCTTAAGGAAGCAGCGGATGAGATGCTGGACTATAAGGGTTCAGGTCAGTCCGTAATGGAGATGAGCCATCGCTCCAAGGTATATGATACGATCATCAAGGAAGCAGAGGCTGATCTTCGAGAGCTTATGAACATCCCTGATAATTATAAGGTTCTGTTCCTTCAGGGCGGAGCTTCGCAGTTCTTCGCAGAGGTTCCGATGAACATGATGAAGAATAAGAAGGCAGGTTATATCATTACCGGTCAGTGGGCCAAGAAGGCATTCCAGGAGGCCAAGATATACGGTGAAGCCGTAGAGCTTGCTTCTTCTGCGGATAAGACCTTCTCATATATCCCCGATTGTTCGGATCTGCCCATCACCGATGACATGGACTATGTATATATATGTGAGAACAATACTATCTACGGTACCAAGTATAAGACTCTGCCCAATACCAAGGGTAAGATACTGGTATCCGATGTGTCTTCATGCTTCTTATCAGAGCCTGTGGATGTGACCAAGTACGGGGTTATCTATGGCGGAGTACAGAAGAACGTGGGCCCCGCAGGCTGTGTGATCGCTATCATAAGAGAAGATCTGATAACCGATGATTGCCTGCCCGGAACACCTACCATGCTTAAGTGGAAGACACAGGCTGATGCCGATTCACTCTACAATACACCTCCGTGCTATACGATATATATCTGCGGCAAAGTATTCAAGTGGCTTAAAAAGCAGGGCGGACTTGAAGCCATGAAGAAGAGGAATGAAGAGAAGGCCGGGATATTATATGATTTCCTTGATTCATCCAAGCTCTTTAAGGGAACCGTAGTCAAGGAAGACAGATCGCTTATGAATGTGCCTTTTGTAACAGGTAACGAGGAGCTTGATGCGAAATTTGTCAAGGAGGCTACAGAGGCAGGCTTTGTGAACTTAAAGGGTCACAGGACCGTAGGCGGTATGAGAGCAAGCATATACAACGCTATGCCTATCGAGGGCGTTAAGGCTTTAGTAGAATTCATGAAGAAGTTCGAGGAAGAGAATTCTTAATACAATATACATGTAGGATCAATACTTTTGGAGGAGATTATGTTCAAGTATCACTGCCTCAATCCCATATCACAGGTGGGACTTGAGAAATTCGACAACAATTATACCAAGACGGATGATGTGAATGATGCCGAGGGAATCCTTGTAAGAAGCGCATCAATGCATGAGATGGAGCTTCCGGAGAAGCTTCTGTGCGTAGCAAGAGCAGGCGCCGGAACAAACAACATCCCTCTTGATAAGTGCGCAGATAAGGGTATCGTGGTATTCAATACCCCCGGTGCCAACGCTAACGGAGTTAAAGAGCTTGTATTCGCAGGTATGCTGCTTGCAGCAAGGGATGTATCCGGCGGTATAGAGTGGGTTAAGAATAATGCGGATAATGCGGACATCGCCAAGGTAGCCGAGAAGGAGAAGAAGAACTTCGCAGGTACAGAGATTAGCGGTAAAAAGCTTGGTATCATAGGCCTTGGAGCAATAGGCGTACGTGTAGCCAATGCGGCCGTACATATGGGTATGGAAGTATACGGATATGATCCCTATATCTCCGTAGATGCCGCATGGAGCTTAAGCAGAGAGATCAAGCATGTGCGTAATGTGGATGATATATATGAGCAGTGTGACTATATCACCATCCATGTACCTCTTATGGACAGCACGAAGAATACCATTAACGCAGAGGCCATCTCCAAGATGAAGGACGGTGTCATCATTCTTAACTTCGCAAGAGACCTTCTGTGCGATGAAGAAGCCGTGCTTAAGGGGATCGAATCGGGTAAGATACGCAGATATGTATCAGACTTCCCCAATCCCACCACAGCAGGCAAGAAGGGTGTGATCGTGACTCCTCACCTTGGTGCTTCAACCGAAGAGTCAGAGGATAACTGTGCCAAGATGGCAGTCAAGGAGATGAGGGATTACCTTGAGAACGGTAATATCAAGAACTCGGTTAATTTCCCTAACTGTGACATGGGTGTCTGCGTACAGGCAGGCCGTATCGCAGTATTCCATAAGAATATCGCCAATATGATCGCAAGATTCACGGCTGTATTCGGGGAGATGGGTATCAATATCTCCGATATGACCAATAAGTCAAAGGGTGATTATGCATATACCATGTTAGATATCGAGACGGCCGTAACGGATGAGCTTGTAGGTAAGCTTCAGGCAATCGACGGTGTTATCAGGGTAAGAGTGGTCAAGTGATCATAATATATTAAGTAATGCGACAGAATAGGCAATAGCTATGATACAGGCTATTGCCTTTTTTGAAAGAAAGGTGATGTATCCTGTGTGGGATAAGGGATACAAAGGATCAATATGAAGAAAGAACGAATATGTAAAAAAACAGGTATTGCGATTCTTATAGCAACGCAGCTTGCCCTTACAGCGTGTGGAGCCGGTAAGGAAGCGGATCAGACAGATGTATCCGAGGCTGTGGAAGTGACTGACGATACAAAAACCACGACACCGGATGACAGTAATGTCAGCGGAGATGAGGTGGATCCTGCCGGTCCCGATACAGGACGTGAAACGGATAAAGGGCTTCCCCTTATCGGACTGGTGACAAGCGTAGGCGGTATAGAGGATGAATCCTTCAACCAGAGTGCATGGGAGGGCTTACAGCGCCTTGAAGGCATGGGTAAGTGCACTACCAGATTCTATGAGGGCGTCACGGATGATGAGGAATTCGAGAGCAATATGCAGTCTCTTATTGATGACAATGCCATTCTCTGCTGGGGAATAGGCTATGACTGTGCAGATCTTCTCATGGACGTAGCCAAGAAGAATCCTAACACAAGTCTTGCCATAGTGGACTATACATATGATGATATACCGGATAATATGACCTGCGTGGTATTCAGGGCACAGGAGTCCTCATTCTTAGTCGGATATATAGCAGGTTATGTGAGTGAGACACATAAGGTTGGCTTCGTGGGAGGCTATGACAATGAGGTCATAGACCAGTTCTGGTACGGCTTCGAAGCAGGACTAGCCTATGCGGCCAATGAAAACGGTGCCGATATAGAAGCGACTGCCGTATATGTGGATTCCTTCGTGGACAGGGAGAAGGGTAAGAGCCTTGCTGCCGAACTTTATGAAGATGGCTGCGACATAGTATATCATGCTGCCGGACAGAGTGGTCTGGGAGTGATAGAGGCAGCTAAGGAAGCGGACAGATATGTGATAGGTGTCGATAAGGATCAGTCATATCTGGCTTATGACAATGTGCTTACCAGCGCACTTAAGAATGTGAACGTGGCGGTATGCGACATATCGGATGCGTATATAGAAGGAGATATCATCGGCGGACGTTCCATCAATATGGGTATCTCTGACGGTGCCGTAGGCATAAGTGAGGATCACCATTTGTATCCGGATGAAGTATATGATGCTGTGATGAAGCTGTCGGATGCTATCGCGCAGGGTGATATCATACCGCCGTCGAATGAAGAAGAATATAATGACTTTATAGCCGATCTGGAGTAGTTACGATGAGTAAGAAGACTTCGGAGGGTGAGAATAAGTACTTTAATGAGGCTTTGCGGGATTTTACCTTTGATATGGCCTGCGGAGCAGCCATAAGGCATCTTACGGATCTTGGTTATACCGCCGAGAAGATCGCATCGAGACTGGATTATCCCGTTCCCTTGGAAAAGATAAGGGCTTACATGGACAGATATATCCAAACTTCTGCGGAAGATAAGACGAACACCGAGGGAAGATATGAGATGGTCAGGGAATATGACGAATATGGCAGAAGCTCATATCGTAGGGTGGAGAAAAAGCAGAAATAATAAAATACGGTAAAAAACTGTTGACAGGCTTATGGGCGTGTGATATAAATTATTTTAACTTAATAAAGTATTAAACCGATGAGAAAGAGAAGTAGGTCTTTCCTCTTCATTATGAGAGAGTCACGGATGGTGAGATCGTGACAATGAATGTCTGACTGAATGGACTTTCGAGGGCGAGCGGAAATGCAGTATGCAGAGTATGTGAGACGGGAAGAACCGCCGTTATTGGTTCGGCATATGATGGTATGCTTCATGGTGTTAAGGCAGAATTGATACAGATAGCGTACCCAGGTATGCATGAGTGGGCGTTATATACGTCAAGCCGGGTGGCACCGCAGGAATTCTTAAAATGATAACCTGTCCCAGCATTAAGCGATAGCTTATTGCTGGGATATTTTTTGCGTGTTCCTACAAGCGATGCCGTCTTGGGCTAATACGCTCGGATGCAAGCCTGCTTGCGTATCTGAGCATATTAGCCTAAGACGATAGCGCGACAGCGCGACATGAGCACGAAGCGAAGCGGAGTGCGAATGCGCATCGCGAGAGTGCGCATTGCAAGAGCACGGAGTGCGAATGCGCATCGCGAGATATATAAACAGAAAGGAAGCAAGACATGAACATCACAGGAACCATACTGGATAAGATAGTTGAGGATAAAAGGATAAGGCTTAAGGAGCATAAGAGCAGGATTCCCATGCAGGAGATGGTAAGGCTAGCAGAGGAGGCTCTTAAGTCAGATGAAGTGAAAGCAAGAGAGAACTGCTTCCACGATGCCCTTAAGAAAGACGGAATATCCATTATAGGAGAATTCAAGAAGGCTTCTCCAAGCCTCGGTAAGATTGATGAGAAGATAGACCTTGTGGAGAGGATAGATGAATATAATGTATCGGTCGATGCCATAAGCTGCCTGACAGAAGAGGATCATTTCCTAGGTAATACGGATTATCTTAAGGAGATAAGAAGCAAGTCGCCGCTTCCTATCTTAAGGAAGGACTTCATGATAGATGAGTATCAGTTCTATGAAGCCAGGGCAATAGGAGCGGATGCCGTACTGTTAATCACAGCTATCCTTGATGATGCACAGATGAAAGCATACTACGGGCTTGCAAGGGAGCTTAAGCTTGATGTGCTGACAGAGACTCATGATGAGAAAGAGATAGAGAGAGCGCTTAAGACAGAACCACGTATAATAGGTGTCAATAACAGGAATCTTAAGGACTTCACCATAGATATAGAGAACACAAGGAGACTTAAGAAGTATATACCGGATGATAAGATATATGTCACAGAAAGCGGGATCACAAGTGACGCAGATGTCATATTCCTTAAAAATACCGGCGTGGATGCATTCCTGATAGGAAGGGCATTTATGGAAAGTGAGAATCCGAGAGAGCTTGCAAGACATTGGAAGGAATTGTAAGCAGCTTTAGTCAATAAAAAGCGATGAAACAGTCGATGTATGACAGACGGAGGGTGGAAAGGCGCTGTATGGCAGAGATTAAGATATGTGGGATAAGATCACCGATAGAAGCAAAATATCTGAATGATGCAAGAGTTGAATATGCAGGATGCGTATTCCATAAGCCAAGTAAAAGGTATGTCACATTCGATGAAGCAGCGGAAGTACTTAAGGCACTGGATAAAAGGATCAAAAGAGTAGCGGTCACGGTAAGCCCCGATAAAGCGCTTATTAAAGAGATAGAGAGGTCTGGCTTTGATATATTGCAGGTGCATAAAAGCCTTAGTGAGGAGGTCATAAGGGAAGCAAATATCCCCATATGGTATGCCTGCAACATAGAGGATGAAGAGGGACTTACAGAGGCACTCACATTCTTGGACGGACTTCCAAGTGAGCTTGCGGATAAGATAACGGGGATTGTCGCAGATGCCAAGGAATTCGGAAGCGGTAAGACATTCAATTGGAAAGGAGCGGATGATAAACCGGAGGATATACCGTACAGAAAAAGCAAGAGGCTTCTTAAGGCAGGAGCACAATCGCCACCGGATGAAGTTAAGCAAAGTGACGGATATAATAACGGACATAATGACGGGCATGATAACAGGAATAATGACGAACACAGAACAGAACGGCTCTTTATCCTGGCCGGAGGACTTAATGAGGACAACGTGGCAGAGGGCATAAGGATATTTAAGCCGGATATAGTGGATGTAAGCTCCGGAGTCGAGGGCGCCGGCGGTAAGGATAAGGATAAGATAACTGCTTTTGTGAAAGCGGTCAGAAGTTCTGAGAATCAGATCACGGATCAGCATAGATCATAAGCTAAGGAATAATAAAAAGAGTAATACAGGAAGGAGCGGTATCGGGATACCGAAAATGAATATGAATAAGAAAGCATATTACGGAGAATACGGCGGACAATTTGTATCGGAATCACTTATGAATGTACTGGATGAGATAGATAAGGCATTCGAGGAGGCGATACATGATCCGCAGTTCATAGCTAAGTATAACTATTATCTTAAGCAGTATGTGGGAAGAGAGACTCCATTATATTTCGCAGAGAGACTGTCGGAAAAATACGGTACGAAGATATATCTTAAGCGTGAGGATCTTAATCATACCGGAGCACATAAGATCAATAATGTCATCGGACAGATACTTCTTGCCAAGCGCATGGGCAAGACCAAGGTGATCGCCGAGACCGGTGCAGGACAGCATGGGGTGGCCACAGCCACGGGAGCGGCACTTTTTGACATGGAATGTACCGTGTATATGGGAGAAGAGGATGTTAAGCGTCAGGCTCTCAATGTCATGAGAATGGAGATGCTTGGGGCTAAGGTCGTAAGCGTAAGGTCTGGCTCCAATACCCTTAAGGATGCGACCAACGAGGCCATAAGGACATGGGCTAAGACGGCGGAGGATACCTTCTACATAATCGGTTCCGCCATAGGATCTTATCCCTATCCCAAGATGGTTAAGGAATTCCAGTCGGTGATAAGCAGAGAGGCCAAGATCCAGCATATGGAGGCAGAGGGCAGACTGCCTGATGTGGTTATGGCATGTGTGGGAGGAGGAAGCAATTCCATAGGGATGTTTGCTGACTTCATAGATGAACCGGGAGTAGAGCTTATAGGCGTGGAAGCAGCCGGCAAAGGTATAGACACTGAGGAACATGCAGCATCCATGGCTAAGGGAAGACCGGGCGTACTGCACGGAACAAGGTCATATCTTCTACAGGATGATGACGGCAATATCAAGCTTGCACATTCCATCTCGGCAGGTCTTGATTATCCGGGAGTTGGACCCGAACATGCATATCTGCATGATACAGGAAGAGCAAAATACGTACCCATAACGGATACGGAGGCTATGGATGCACTGATGGAGCTTACACAGACTGAAGGCATCATACCTGCCATAGAAAGCGCTCATGCCGTGGCTTACGCATTCAAGAAGGCCAAGGAGATGACACCGGATCAGTCCATGATAATCTGCCTGTCGGGAAGAGGTGACAAGGATGTCAATACAATATCGGATTATCTGGCAGGCAAGGGATATCTTAATTAAGGATATAGCGTAAGAGCATATGGTATATGAGCGTATAGGATATCTGAGATCATAAGGAGAGTAACCATGACAGAGAACAGGATAGAAGCAAGGATGAGGGAGCTTAACGATAAGAATAAAAAGGCCTTCATCACATATATAACGGCAGGTCTTCCCGATATGAAGACCACGAAGGAGATAATAAAAGCACAGGAAGGGATCACGGATGTGATAGAGCTTGGGATACCTTTTTCCGATCCCACTGCCGACGGTCCGGTGATACAGCAGGCAAGCTTCGAGGCATTACAGGCAGGAGCAAGTCTTGACAAGACCTTTAAGCTTATGGAGGAATTAAGAGGTGAGGGAAGTAAGCAACCCATAGTATTCATGATGTATTACAATACTATACTTAATTACGGACTTAAGGCTTTTGCGGACAGATGTGCAGAGCTTGGCGTGGACGGACTCATAGTACCCGATCTTCCTTATGAAGAACAGGATGGGCTTAAGGGGGCACTTGCAGGTAACGGTGATGCGACTATACTCATACAGCTCGTATCCCCCGTATCAGCGGACAGGATAGAGAAGATACTTGCAGATGCCAGAGGCTTTGTGTACTGCGTATCCGCGATGGGTGTCACCGGACAGGGCGGAACATACCATAAGGATGTGGTGGAATACCTTAAGACTGTCAAGTCGGTATCTAAGATACCGGTAATGATGGGATTCGGAATCCGTACCGCAGATGATGTGAAGCCTATGAAGGAATATATAGACGGGGCGATAGTAGGTACGCATTTTATAAATCTTATGAGAGAAGCGGACTTTGACCCAATAGCGGCACGGGATTATGCATCTGCATTCAAGGAAGAATTGAATGCGGCGATTCATAAGTGAATATGCAAAGCCGCGGTGCGCGATATCAAGGCAGTGCGGCAGATAAATGTATCCAAGGCTTATCATCTGCGTAAGAATGATGCTGATATAAGCTTAAGATAACCATACAGAGGGTGCAAATAATGATCGGAGAACGAAAGGAGTAAAGATATGATCAAAGAAGCAATCGTAAAAATAGTTAACAAAGGTGACCTCACATTCGATGAGGCATACACCGTTATGAATGAGATAATGAACGGTGAGACCACACCTACACAGAATGCAGCATTCTTGGCCGCACTTACCACCAAGAACACAAGGATGGAGACAATAGAAGAGATAAAGGGCTGTGCCATGGCCATGCGTGAGCATGCACTTAAGGTTGATGCCGGCGATATGGATACATTCGAGATAGTAGGTACGGGCGGAGACAATGCAGGCAGCTTCAATATCTCTACAACAAGTGCTTTTGTAGCCGCAGCCGCAGGAATGAAGGTGGCTAAGCACGGTAACAGGGCGGCATCTTCGCTGTCAGGTACTGCGGATTGTCTTGAGGCTCTTGGTGCCAATATCAATCTTGAGCCGGAAGACTGTGTCAGACTGCTTGAGGAGACAGGGTTCTGCTTCTTCTTCGCTCAGAAGTACCACACATCCATGAAGTATGTGGGTGCCATTCGTAAGGAGCTTGGCTTCAGAACTGTATTCAATATACTTGGACCCCTTACCAATCCCGTACATCCGAAGAGACAGTTGCTCGGTGTATATGATGAACTTCTTGTGGAGCCTCTTGCCCAGGTTCTCTATGGTCTCGGAGTAGAGAAGGGAATGGTAGTATACGGTAAGGAGAAGCTTGATGAGATCACGGCTGCCGGACCCACCAGGATATGTGAATTCGGTAACGGAAGGTATACCAATTATGAGATCACTCCGGAGGAATTCGGATTGGCCAGATGTACGCCCGATGACCTTAAGGGAGCTTCTCCTTCAGAGAATGCGAAGATAACAAGGGATATCCTTGAGGGTAAGCTTATGGGACCTAAGCGTGATACCGTACTTATGAATGCCGGAGCGGCTCTGTATACAGGAGATAAGGCGGATTCCTTCGAAGCGGGAGTTAAGCTTGCAGCCGAGCTTATCGACAGCGGCAAGGCCATAGCGGCACTTGATAACTTCATAGAAAAGTCCAATAAATAAAGCAGGAAAACATCATAAGATCATTGGGAATAAGCTTTTTACGGAGCAGACAGAATTAAGAAAGTAAGAAAGTAAGTAATACATAAAAAAATCGGGAATAAGGAAAGGAATGCCGTATGAGTGAGAGATACACCCCGTCACTTGAAAAGATAAGGGATTATGTGAATGAATATAATTATGTGCCTGTTAAAAGAGAGATATTCTCCGATATGTGCACACCGATACAGGCGCTTAAGCGTCTTAAGGCAGTGAGCGATCATGTCTTTATGCTTGAGAGTGTGGAGGATCAGAAGAACTGGGGCAGGTACACCTTCCTTGGCTTTAATCCGAGACTCTGCATAACCTGTCTGAACGGACACCTGACTGTTACGAAAGATGACGGGACAGTCATAGATGATTTTAAGATAAAGCATCCGGGAGAATATATCAAGGATATCATCAAAGAGTATAAAAGCCCGAAATTAACGGGATTCCCGACATTTACGGGAGGCCTTGTAGGGTATTTTGCATATGATTATATCAAATACAGTGAGCCTACTCTTAACCTTGATGCCAAGGATGAAGAGCATTTTAAGGATGTGGATCTTATGCTCTTTGATAAGGTGATAGCCTTTGACAATGTTAAGCAGAAGATAGTCATAATAGCCAATGTGAACATAGCGGACAGACAGACTATCCTTTTAAGAGGTACGGAAGACTTTAAGCCCGATATTGCCTTCATGGAGGAGAATTATAACAAGGCATTAAATGATATAGATCGTATAGTCGATATCATAATGCACGGCAGGGATGCCGACATCCCCAAGGGCAGGCTTACATCAGAATACAGAGCGCTTTTTGATAAGGAACAGTTCTGTGATATGGTAGAAAAGGGCAAGAAGTACATATATGAGGGAGATATCTTCCAGGTGGTACTAAGCAACAGGCTTGAGGCAGACTTTGAAGGGTCACTTTTTGATACATACAGAATGCTTCGCACCATTAACCCTTCACCCTATATGTTCTATTTCTCCGGAGATGATATAGAGGTCGCAGGAGCCTCTCCTGAGACACTGGTTAAGCTTAAGGACAATGTGCTCCATACTTTCCCACTGGCAGGCACAAGGAGACGCGGAAAGGATGAGAAGGAGGATAAGGAACTGGAGGCGGAGCTTCTGTCGGATGAGAAGGAGAGGGCAGAGCACAATATGCTTGTGGATCTCGGACGCAATGATATCGGCAGGATAAGTGAATTCGGTTCGGTAGAGGTGGAGAAGTATATGTCCATCGAGCGCTTCTCCCATGTGATGCATATAGGCTCTACGGTACGGGGTACACTTAAGAAGGGCTTGACACAGCTTGATGCTGTTGATTCAATACTGCCTGCGGGTACGCTGTCGGGAGCGCCCAAGATAAGAGCCTGCGAGATCATCAATGAGCTTGAGAACAATAAGCGCGGTATATACGGCGGAGCTATAGGATACATTGATTTTATGGGCAATCTGGATACCTGCATAGCCATCCGGATAGCCTTTAAGAAAAACGGAAGAGTCTTCGTTCGCTCGGGAGCCGGGATAGTAGCGGATTCCGTGCCGGAGAATGAATATGAGGAGTGCCTTAATAAGGCCAAGGCCGTAATGACTGCCATAGAGAGGGCAGGAGAGACGGATTCATAGATGCTTAATTAATGTGCGGCGCGGATGAAAGGAGAGCGGATATGCCGGGAATTAAGGATAAGATCAGGATTCTGTTAATAGACAATTACGATAGTTTTTCATACAATCTGTACCAGTATATAGGAGAGATATGTACGGAGAAATGGGGTGTGGCAGACGGACATATGGCTGATCGGGGTATCATGTCGGGTGACGGCTACGAGATCAAGGTAATACGCAATGATGAGTTAAGCGTTAAGGGAATTGAGACCTATGCTCCCTCCTGCATCATCATATCTCCGGGTCCGGGAAGACCTGCGGATGCAGGAGCGTGCGAGGAGGCTATCCAATACTTCGCAGGAAGGATCCCCATCCTTGGAGTATGTCTCGGACATCAGGCCATATGTGAGGCATTCGGTGGTAAGATAACATATGCATCAAGGCTTATGCATGGCAAGCAGTCCGTTATAGAGCTTGATGCAGACTCTAAGATCTTTAACGGTCTTATAGGCAAAGTCGAGGTCGCCAGATACCATTCACTTGTGGCTGATCCGGACAGCCTGCCGGATTGCCTGAAGGTAACGGCCAAGACAGATGAAGGCGAGATAATGGCTGTAAAGCATAAGGAATATCCCATATACGGTCTGCAATTCCACCCCGAATCCATACTGACCCCCTCGGGTAAGACGATGCTTCGTAATTTCCTTGGATTGCTGTCATAGTCCCTCTTTAAGCTTCCGGTATTGCCTGTGGGAATTCTTAAAAGGGAATACTTATAAGGAATACTATAAGGAATACTATAATACTATAAACAAATAGAACTTGCGGATCAGGCGGTATTGTGATATTCTTTTTGTTCTAGGAGAAATGCTTGGAATGAATAGAAAATTCGGATTTGACAGTTTTATGACATATGTGATGATAGCAGCAGGGGCGCTTTTGGCAAGCTTCTCCGTCATATGCATATTGATACCCAATGATGCCATAGACTACGGCACAGCGGGAATCGCTATCATCATAAGCAAGCTTACGGGAGGTAATCTTTCTTTCTGTGTATGGATCGTGTTTGTGCCATTCCTTGTGGCGGGGCTTTTCTTTCTTGGTAAGAGATTCTTCTGCAAGGCGCTGCTTGGAACCATTGCTTATACCGCAGGCCTTGAATGTTTCGAAAAAATACCCTTTGAGATCAATTCCGAGCACTTCCTTGCGG
>CAJONG010000040.1 GCA_905235845.1 uncultured Lachnospiraceae bacterium | reverse complement strand
AATTCATCGCCATCGCCGGAGTTGTTGGCTTGAATTCACTTATTATTCCGCCCTTACACATAAGCTCCTCATATAACGAGGCATTCTCTTTGGGATAGCAGACATCCACACCGCTCCCCAGTACTGCATAGGAGCTTCCTCCTGCCATAAGAGCAGCCTGTCCGGCTATGCCGTCTACGCCTCTGGCCATCCCGCTTATTATCTGTACTCCGGCTGCTGCAAGCTCTATGGCGAACTCCCTTGCCATCTGTCTTCCGTATCCGGAACAGTTCCTTGCTCCGATTATCGCAACTGAGGGTCTGTCATCATCCGGAAGCTTCCCTATGTAATACAGTTCCTTCGGTCTGCCGCTTAGTTCCCTAAGTCTTGCCGGATAACCCGTGTCTCCTTCTTCTATGTGCTCAATATCCCGCCCTATCAGTTCATTCTCTATACTCATATCAATCTCCATTCCGAGCCATTGCTTCTTATCCTCTGTAGCATACCGCCTCTCTTAAGTGTGCCACTCCTATATCCTCACAGCCCTCCAGATCAGCTATGGTCCTTGCTACCTTAAGTATCTTATGATATGACCTCGCCGTAAGGTTCATGGGATCGTATATCTGCTTCATATACTCCCTTTCCTTACATCCCAGCCTGCAATACTTCTCTATTCTTCCTGAGGGTATCTCACTGTTATACCTTATGTCGGTTCCCTCGTATCTGATCTTCTGGCGTGCCAGGGCCTTCATCACCTGCACTCTTATCTGCCCGCTTCCTCTTCCGCTACAGATGCCCTTATCCTTTCCGTCAGCCTCATCCGTTCCTATAACCCTGTCTGCGTCAAGCCTTGAAATATAGGTGATTATATCGATCCTGTCCTTGATAGGTCCGGATATCCTGCTTCTGTATCTTGCTATCATGGGTTCGGTGCAATTGCACAGATTACGATCCGGATAATATCCGCAGGGACACGGATTGGCGGCTGCTATCAGCACAAAATCCGCCGGATACACATAGGAAGACTTAGCCCTTGTTATCCTTATCTCCTTGGATTCCAGAGGCTCCCTTAAAGCCTCTATGCTATCACGGCCAAATTCCGGCAGTTCATCCAGAAAAAGAACGCCTCTGTGACTTAAGGACATGATACCGGGTCTGGGATACATACCTCCTCCCGTAAGCGACGCTGTCGTGGCAGTATGATGCGGTGACATAAAAGGGCGCTTGGTTATATAGGGTCTTTCCTTGTTAAGAAGCCCCGACACACTGTATATTGTGGACACCTCAAGCCCTTCCTTCTCATCAAGCTTCGGCATTATCGACGGAAGCCTTTTTGCTATCATAGTCTTGCCGGCACCCGGAGGTCCTACCATAAGCATATGATGGAACCCCGCTGCGGCTACGGTTGCCGCCCTTATACAAGCTTCCTGGCCTATTACATCGGCAAAATCAGCCCCATCCGGTTTATCCGTTCCATCGTCCATATCCGTGACCTGTCTGCCGGACACCACCTTAATAGCTTCTGCCTCATCAAGATTTTGCAGCATATGCACCACCGAGCCCATATCCTTAACAGGGATTATCTCTATTCCTGACACAAAGGATGCCTCTCTTACATTATCCTCAGGTATGATACACCTGCACATCCCGCTGTCTCTTGCCTTGATAAGTATCGGGAGAACTCCGTTAACCGCCTTAATATCCCCATTAAGACCCAGTTCCCCGATGACAAGCACATCTTTAATGGCTTCATCGGTCACAAGTCCCAGTGCATTCAATATCCCGACAGCTATAGGCAGATCAAAGGCCGTCCCCGACTTGACTATATCAGCCGGCGATATATTCACGGTGATCTTAACCGGCGGAAGCTCGATGCCACAGTTTTTAAGAGCTACCTTGACTCGTTCTTTGGCCTCCCTGACTTCACTTAACAGTCTGCCCACCATCTCAAAGGCCGGCAGACTTCTTTGTACATCAACTTCAACGGACGCAATGTAGCTTATAAGGCCGCACAGACCGCCCGAATTAACAGAAGAATACATAAAACCCTCCTAATTCCGTATATATGATCAATAATATCTGGGAAAAATCCCGAATGGTTCGATATGCTCTTATATATTCGATATGCAGATACTCTAGCACACGCAGTGTACCAAGTCAATAATAAAATAAAAAGAGAGCCGCACCGGCGACTCTCCCATATGTTCCGTAATATAAGCCCGTCTAGAACAGCTTATTCTCCATCGCATCCGGGTCCACGGCGAATTGCACCGCCGTCTCCTTGGATATCCTATTGGCAAAATAGATCTGCTGTATACTGTCATCCATGGTGATCATACCCATCTTACGGTTGGTCTGCATGACACTCGTAAGCTGATGCGACTTACCCTCTCTTATAAGGTTCTTGACCGCATTGGTGGTATGGAGTACCTCAAAGGCAGCAACTCGTCCGTTACCGTCCGCTGTGGGCATGAGCTGCTGTGAGATTACCGCTTCGAGTACGTTGGCAAGCTGTACTCTTATCTGCTGCTGCTGATGAGGC
Source organism: uncultured Lachnospiraceae bacterium (assembly GCA_905235845.1). GTDB lineage: Bacteria > Bacillota > Clostridia > Lachnospirales > Lachnospiraceae > Colinaster. Next base: position 12,903 of record CAJONG010000040.1, on the reverse strand, counting down.
GGGAATACGTCGATCACACGGTCAACTGTGCTGGCCGCACCGATCGTATGCAGGGTCGAGAGCACAAGGTGACCTGTCTCGGCTGCTGTTATGGCTACCGATATGGTCTCAAAGTCTCTCATCTCACCCACAAGGATGACATCAGGATCTTCTCTTAAGGCCGCTCTGAGCGCATTGGCATAAGTCTGGCTGTCTAAGCCGATCTCACGCTGATTGACTATGGACATATCATGTCTGTGAAGATACTCTATGGGATCCTCAAGAGTGATAACATGTGCATCACGCTTGTGATTGATCCTGTCTATTATGGCCGCAAGTGTGGTAGACTTACCGGAGCCTGTAGGTCCTGTGACAAGTATAAGTCCTCTCTTCCTGTTATACAGATCAATTACCGACTCCGGAACACCAAGTGACTCCGGCGAAGGCACGTCAGAGCTTACGAGACGCAGTGCCATGGCACATGTACCTCTCTGTCTGAACGCATTGACACGATATCGTCCAAGTTCGGGAAGAGAATATGAGAAATCATGCTCTCCTTTCTCCGTGAACTTCTGGATCTGTTGGTCATTCATGATGCTGTAGAGCAGTTCCTTGGTATCATCCGGCATGAGCCTTTCATACTCCATGGCGATCAATCGACCGTTCACACGCATCTTAGGCGGCACACCAACTGTGATATGCACATCGGAAGCCCCCGCTTCGACTGCCACACGCAGCACCTGTTCGATAGTAAAATTAGCCATTCTCCCTCCTTACGAGGTTAATCCCCGTTCTTTTTCATTTAGAAAGATACAAAAAAACCGCGTGATGACGGTCACGCGGTAAATGTTCATAATCTTAAGTCTCTTAAGCCATCTGATTGACAGCCTTACTAAGACGAGATACCTTCCTTGATGAAGTATTCTTATGATATACTCCCTTGGAAGTAGCCTTGTCTATAGTAGCTGTGGCCTCGACTAAAGCTTCTGCAGCAGCCTTCTTGTCACCGGCTTCAATAGCTGAATAAACCTTCTTCACAGAAGTCTTCACACCGGACTTGATAGCCTTATTGCGCTCTGCATTGGCATTCGATACTAAGATCCTCTTTTTAGCGGATTTGATATTAGCCAAGATCTCCACCTCCTAACAAATTCTAAGTAAGTAAGTGCAGGCAATCCGGACACGGACGTTTTGCCACACGCAGAAATTATTGTATGTCACAAAAGTCCATAAGTCAATAGGAAATTTGGATTTCTTGTTATCCACCAGCATGTAACCACCACTAGTATTATGATACCACTTATATATATGTTCAGTCCAGCAGAAAGTTAGAAAATACTATATTACTGACATCGATCCCTCTGTCCGTCAGTCTTATCCTGTCGTTATCCGTCACGATAAGGCCGTCAGTGATAAGCTTTCTTAACTCTTTCCCATATACATCCCATATATCTCTTTTAAAACGTTTTCTCCAATCGGTGATGCTTACGCCTTTCATCATCCTAAGCCCCAGATACATGGATTCCTCCATGGCAGAGCTTTCGTCTATGTATATCAGATCGTATCTTTTGCCTTTTTGTTCAAGATACTCTCCTAAGTCAGAGGTATTCTTATACCTGTTATCTCCATAATACGAAGAAGCCCCCAGACCGAACCCTAAATACTTTCCTCCCGTCCAATAGACGCTATTATGTCTGCACTCATATCCGTCCTTTGCATAATTGGATATCTCATATCTGTGATACCCTGCCGATGAGAGTATCTCCTTCGTCATGTGATACATGTCTCTCTCCGTATCCTCATCCGGAAGGCTCGGTATATCGCATCGCGTATTGCTGTGGGAGCTTAAATCATTTACCTTATGCGTATATATGACACTGTTGTCATCTCCGTACAGATCGTGGAATTTAGTGCCTTCTTCGATTATGAGGCTGTATGCTGATATATGCTCCGGGTCATGGTTGACTATCTCAGTCAAAGTATTCTCATAGCTCTCAATTGTCTGCCCGGGTATGGCACTCATTATATCTATATTGATATTATCAAAACCCACATCCCTTGCTTCGTAATATACGCTCTTAAACTGCTTATTATCGTGTATCCTACCAAGTATCTTAAGCTCGCTGTCGCACGCAGATTGCAGTCCTATGCTCAATCTGTTGATCCCGATGCTCCTATAGGCTGCAAGGGTAGCCCTCTCGGCCGTCCCCGGATTACATTCAAGGCTTATCTCCGCACCGGGTATAAGGTCATAATGAGTCACTACTGTATCCATTATCTTTTTCAGTAAATCCGGAGTAAGGACAGATGGCGTTCCTCCGCCGAAGAAAACGGTATAGACAGGCTCTTTTACAGTTCCGGCATATGAGGCGATCTCATTACAGAGCGCACGGACATACATATCCTTAACCTCATCGGATGCCGGAAAAGATAAAAAGTCACAATAATCGCATTTACGTATGCAAAAGGGGATGTGGATATAAAATGAAATCATGAATTAATTATTCTGAATCGAGCTTAAGAACCGACATGAACGCCTTCTGCGGTATCTCCACATTACCGATCTGGCGCATGCGCTTCTTACCTTCCTTCTGCTTTTCAAGAAGCTTCTTTTTTCTGGTTATATCGCCGCCGTAGCACTTGGCAAGCACGTCCTTACGTACAGCCTTAACCGTCTCTCTTGCTATTATCTTGCCTCCTACGGCTGCCTGTATGGGAATCTCGAATAAGTGCCTCGGAATCTCATCCTTAAGTTTTTCACACATCTTGCGTCCTCTTTCATAGGCGCTGTCTGCATGTACGATGAAGGACAATGCATCGACCTCTTCCCTGTTGATAAGGATATCAAGCTTCACAAGCGAGCTCTTCTCATATCCCTTAAGTTCATAGTCAAAGGACGCATAGCCCCTGGACCTGCTCTTAAGTGCATCGAAGAAGTCATATATGATCTCATTAAGCGGCAGGTCGTACTTAAGGAGTACCCGGTTAGCTTCGATGTATTCCATACCGGTCTGTCTGCCGCGCCTCTCCTGACACAATCCCATTATCGCTCCGAGATATTCGGATGTGAGCATGATCTCGGCAGATACTATGGGTTCCTCCATATAATCTATCTCCGAGGGATCAGGCATGTTGGAGGGATTGGTCAGCTCGACCATCTCGCCGTTTGTCTTCCATATACGGTATATAACTCCCGGTGCTGTAGTCACCAGATCAAGATTATACTCCCTTTCAAGCCTCTCCTGAATTATCTCAAGATGTAGCAGACCAAGGAATCCGCATCTGAACCCGAAGCCCAACGCAATGGATGTCTCCGGTTCATATCTTAAGGATGCATCATTAAGCTGAAGCTTCTCAAGCGCATCCCGCAGATCGGGATACTTGGCTCCGTCCGCAGGGTACATTCCGCAATATACCATCGACTGAACCTTCTTATAGCCCGGAAGAGCTTCATCACATGGTCTGTCGTCATCAGTCACGGTGTCTCCCACAGCAGTATCCCTTACATTCTTAATGGATGCTGTTATATAGCCCACCATACCGGCCGACAGCTCCTCTCCCGGGATGAACTGTCCCGCTCCGAACGTACCTACCTCTACCACCTCCGCAGTGGCACCGGTAGCCATCATCCTTATACGAGTGCCCTTTCTTACCTTACCGTCCCTTATCCTTACGAATACTATGACTCCTCTGTAGGAATCATACAGGGAATCGAATATGAGTGCCTTAAGCGGCGCATCCTCATCACCTTCCGGTGCCGGTATCCGTTCCACTATTCTCTCTAGCACATCGTCTATCCCTATGCCGTTCTTGGCAGAGATAAGCGGAGCATCCTTGGCTTCTATGCCTATAACATCCTCGATCTCTTCTATGACCCTCTGGGGCTCGGCGCTGGGAAGGTCTATCTTATTGATGACAGGAAATACTTCGAGATCATGATCGAGGGCAAGATAGACATTGGCTAAAGTCTGAGCCTCTATGCCCTGTGCGGCATCGACTACAAGTATGGCACCGTCGCATGCAGCCAAAGACCTGCTCACCTCATAATTAAAGTCGACATGTCCCGGGGTATCTATGAGATTGAAGACATACTCCTGCCCGTCCTTAGCCTTATATACTGTACGGACCGTCTGAGCCTTGATGGTGATACCGCGTTCTCTCTCGATATCCATGTTGTCAAGAACCTGTTCCTGCATCTCACGCTCTGTCAGAAGTCCCGTCTTCTCTATTATCCTGTCTGCCAATGTACTCTTGCCGTGGTCTATATGCGCCACTATGCAAAAATTCCTGATGTGCTGCTTATCCATAAATTAATTCCTGATTAAATAATATCAAAATAAAGGGGTGTATATCCTGTCCTTATCTGGAATGTCCTCCTCCTCCGTGGCTGCCGCCGCCACCGCCACCGGAGCTGGAGCTTCTCTCAATCCTGCGTTTCGTAACGGTCTTATGTGTGAATGTGTCGGTCTTTACCTTGAAATTCCCTCTGCCGCCTGTTACATAGGTTCCTGACGTAACGGTCACATCGCCCAACTTGCTCTTCCAATTGACCACTATGTATATTATGGCTATGATCAAGGCAGTCACAAACACTACGATGAGCGAGAACGGTGCTCCTAATCTGTCGGCTCTCTTAGCCAGGGCATTCGCTATTCGAAGATATTCGTAATATGGGTCAGAATCATCGCTTGGTATATCATCAAGAATATACAGTATCTCAGCGCAATCCGAATCGGATATGCGCTCCCTCACAGACCCTGTTGTGGATATCCACGAATGGATCTTGCCATCTCCGCCCCTGCTCCAGTTATCCACGAATACGATGCTCGAACCTCCCGGATAGTCATATCCCATATGGTTATCTTCAGCGAAGGCATCTGCGAACTGATGTACCTTATCAAGATATCCTCTTTCGGGATCGTCAAGAGTGATGAAGATCATGTCTACCCGGCAATCGTTCTCTATCTCCATTATACGCTGCGTAAGAAGCTGTTCCTCATCATTTGTTAACTTATCTGCAGTATCAAGTACGCATACCGAATTATCCCATGATGTATTGTTCCTCTCAATATCTGTTCCCGCTTTGACAGACAAGTACATCACTATACTGATCACAGAAAATACACCTGTTATTATAAATGGTATCCTGAAATATCTGAAGTATCCTCTCATCTTTCTTCTCCCCTTTATAAAATAGTCGCAAGCAGAAGCCTTAACATGCTTCCGAGTATAGCAGTGATGCCGAATACCGTGATCCCGTACAGCACAACCTTATCCCTTGCTACAGGCGTCTTGCCAACTACTTTGCCCGTCTGGCCGTTGACATGGAACTTATAATTCTCGTTGCGATATCTGAATATGTATTCCCACACCGGAAGCAGAGCGTAGTCTACATTCTTCTTCCTTGCGTTGACATCAAAGCTTCTCTTTGTAACAGTGGCATATCCGCTTATGCTCTCATTAACAAGACTCTCTATCGCAGAACCCACCTTTTTCTCAGCTCTGTACGCCAGCTCTTCATCAGATCTGTTGTATTTCTCACCTAAGAAGCCCGACATATACTTCTCTTCGAACTGTTCAAGCCCCTCATATGCGTAGGGCTCCATCAGATCCATATACTGATCGTCCATATAATCCGAAGCATCTACCGGAACTCCTTCAAAATCAGCATCCATAACCCTGTGAATATCATAGTAGGATGTCTCCGTATACTCGTAGTCTCCTGATGTCCAGCTTCTTACCCTGGTTCCTGTTCCCCTGTATTCACAATCCGTATCATAATCATACATAAAAAAAGGTACATATGTGCCTTCAATCCTGCTTACGGAAGCGTTACTAAGGAAACCGTTCGGGGTGAATACCCTCTTTCCAAACTCGTCCTTTAGAAGGCTTATTGCCTTATTCCTGCTTATCCTGAAGGGAAGTATCTTATCAGGCTTATAATTCCCGTTAACTCTCTCATCAAGTATCACATATGTGCCACAGTTAGGGCATTTTGTGGCAGAAGTATGCTCCAGTACCACATTGTCCATAGGGGCTCCGCAGTTGGCACAGGTCTTAATGGACTCCGTGCTTAAGATCTTATCCTCGGTATCTATACCCTCGCAATGAGGACAGCACATAGTACCCTTATCCGGATCGTATACGATATTTCCCCCACAATTCCTACATTTAAAAATCATAACCTCTCCTTTTGTCACATTCTTTCAGGTGCGTCAAATCCCAGCATATCTATACAGTCTGACAGAACCTTCTTAGTAAGCGTTAATAGTGCTATGTATCCCTCTTTCTTAGCGGTATCCTCCTCAGCAAGTATCCTTACCTCGTGGTAGAAGCTGTTGAACGCATTGGCAAGAGCATATATATATGCACATATCCTGTGGGGAGCAGCTTCCCTATAAGCTCCCTCTATAGTCTCCGCAAATCCCGTAAGGCAAAGCATAAGCTCCGACTCACTCGCCGTACCGGGTGTATTGAACTTAAGTCTGACTCCCGAATCCTTAGGGAGCGTCCCTCCTGATGCTTCATATTTTTCAAGGATACTTTTGATCCTGACTATGGTATAGAGGATATAGGGACCGGTATTGCCCTCACTTGAAGTGAACTTATCCACATCGAATATATAGTCCTTGGATGCCTGATTGGACAGATCACCGTATTTTATGGCAGCAAGTCCGACTATCCGGCTTATCTCCTTAGCCTCATCATCATCTATCTCCCTGTTCTCCGTGATCCTCTTATACATACGCTCATTGATGTCGCTTATAAGGTATTCAAGGCGCATCACGCCTCCGTCTCTTGTCTTGAAGGGTTTGCCGTCCTTGCCGTTCACCGTACCGAAGCCGATATGTATAAGCTCCTTATCCTCATCGATAAGGTGTGTCTTCCTTGCGCATCTGAACACCTGCTCAAAGTACAGATTCTGCCTCTTATCCGTCAGATAGACTATCCTGTCCGGATCATAAGTCTTCACTCTGTCCATGATGGTCGCAAGATCGGTAGTATTGTACAGAGAAGCACCGTCTGACTTAAGTATCATACAGGGCGGCATCTCCTTGGTATCAGTCTCCTCTTTAACATCCACGACCAGTGCGCCCTCGGACATACGGGTGTATCCGCCGTCTTTAAGATATTCTACCATTCCGGGGATTATATCATGTACGTCACTCTCTCCCTTCCACAGGTCAAAATGCACATCTAACGAGTCATAATTACGCTTAAGGTCCGATACCGACACATCAATAATATGCTTCCACAGTGCCCTGTAGCCCTTTACTCCGCTCTGAAGCTTGGCTGTGGCTTCCATCGCGCGTCTCTTATACTCCTCATCTTCCTTGCTCTTACCTGATGCCGTGGGATATATCTCTTCAAGCTCACCTATGGTAAAAGGAGCCTCCTTCGGATAATCGCCCTCATAATCCTCATCGAAGTAGGGCAGATCAGGCTTACGCTCTCTAAGCTCCGTGATCACAAGTCCCATCTGCAGTCCCCAGTCACCCAGATGCACATCACCTATGGTCTCATGGCCCATGTATCTTGATATACGCTTGATGCTCTCACCTATGACCGCACTTCTTAAGTGTCCCACATGAAGCGGCTTGGCGACATTGGCTCCGCCGTAATCCACGATAACGGTCTGCTTCACAGGCACTTCCATGCCGAGTCTTCCGTCCTTACATGCCGTCATATCGCTTAGGTACTCCGACAGCCACTCCCCCCTTATATTGATATTAAGGAATCCGGGGTTGACTGCTTCTATGCTGTCTATCACCTTGTTATCCTTAAGAAGGGCAGCCACCTCGCCTGCTATCTGTATGGGTGCCTTATGATAGAGCTTAGCTCCTGCCATTGCCCCATTACATTGATACTGGCACAGATCCGGTCTGTTGGAGACACTGACTGTGCCAAGTTCTTCATTGTATCCACATTTATTAAATGCTGATTTAACTTCCTCGCTTATTAGCTCGACAATGCCTTTCATATATCTCTCCTAACCTGTTACTACCTGATTCTTACCGTGAGTCTTACCGAAGTAAAGTCTCTTATCTGCTATCTCAATTATATTCCTTAGCTGCATTCCGTATCTGTACTCAGCCATACCCATGGTAACAGTCACATTGAACTTCTCGCCGTTCCTGCTTGTAAATTCCATTTCACTCAGTCTCTTACATATCCTTTCACAGGCATGATAGGTATCATACCTTGCCCCGTGAAGAAAGAGCAGGAATTCCTCACCTCCCCATCTGCAGGAATAGTCTCCGTCCCTTACCTCGTCATTGATGATCCCTGCAAGCCCCACAAGCACGTCATCTCCTACATCATGACCGTATGTATCATTGACCCTCTTGAAATTATCTATATCCATCATCACGACCGTGAAGAGGTCTTCATGCTCCATGAGATTGATCGCATTGGTCACGGCACTTGTAAGAGTCCTTCTGTTCCATAGCTGCGTAAGCGGATCAAAGCTGGCTTCTTCACCAAGCTTCACATTCTCCTTCTCTAACAGACCTGACATATATCCTGTCTCCAGTGCGAAGAGAAGTGAGAATGAAAAAAGCAAAAGAAACGCAATGAATATGTTAAAATACGAGATACCTATCCGTATCCCCGGATAAGCCGATGTATCGTAATAGACCGGATAGAAGGGCTTAAATATACTCACCGTAAGATATGACAGCATAACAAAGGCAGAGAGTAACAACGTTCGTCCTAAATGTCTCTCTTCACCCGTTGGAGAATTATTCAGATAAAAGGCACCCGGAATAAGCGCCACTGTATATAACATGAATTCAAAATCAGGTCCGACCAGGAAGGTCATAAGAGCCGAGTGTAATTCGATCTCGAGAAAAAGCAACAATTGAATCCTGCTGAATCGTTCCTTTTCAACCATCACACTTCCCAGATAAAAATAGAATCCCACAATAATCACATTGTAATATGCCATGAAGGTTGCCTTCATACAGAACATGCATACGCAGAATATAAAATGGATTATAGCTGCACCATAACACATCAGTTTGTACTTCAGTTCGTTCTCTATAAGCTGTTTGCCTTCTATTACATATCTGATGGTATACAGCAGTTTCTTAAGTTTCTTCATAAACTCCCCTACTGCAGATTCTTCTTTATTACAAGAATATTCTGTCCGTCCCTGTACTCATACGACATATCATCCATAGTCTTCTTGACTATGAAGATACCAAGACCGCCTACCTCTCTCTCCTCTGCAGGCAGAGAGACGTCAGGATCCGTCTTGGCAAGCGGATCATACTGCACTCCCCTATCGATAAAGGTTATGGTTACAGCCTTAGGCTCCTCGTTACTCTCCACCCTGACGGTAGCTTCGCCGGTCCCCGGACTGTATGCATAATATGCAATATTACTAAGCAGTTCATCTATTGCAACGTCTATCTGCATCTGCGCTTTCATGGGGCAGTCAAGTCCTTCCAGAATGCCGTCCACGAATTCCGTTACCTTGGGAATATTCTCGATAATCGCTTCTACTTTGATCTCGTTCATATCAATCTACCATGTTAAATTTCTGCGCTTATATTATATATGTTCCGACCTGTCATGTCCAGTAAATTGCATGCAATCCGCATCATATAATATAAAAGCGGACACATACCGCTTTAACTGATGCATCGCATCATCCTTAAAGCAGACGGTCCGCTTATTATATGTTCGCCTTGGTAAAACCTCTTAGATGTTAAATCTGCCTGTCGTATTCTGAAGACTTGAGATACTGTCCATAACATCCATGGTCTCATCAGATACATTCGAGCTCGATTCGGTGATACTCTGCATATTGCCGGAGATATCATGTACCGCATCGCCAAGCTCTGTCTGTGCCCTGCTTATGGACTCAAGCGCCCTGTTGATATCCGCTACCGATGCGCTCACCTCTTCGGCACCTGCGCCCAGCTCCCTGCTGATATCGCTGTAGTAGCTTGCATCCTCCATATAGTTATTGGCAATTGTTTCGAGATTATCATAATCCTTAAGCACGTTGTCATTCAGGAAGCTTATGATCTGATCGCTTACCTTTGAGAGCTCGTCTATATTGGCCGTTACCTCCTTGGTAAGCGTATTGACCTTCTCTATCTCACTTCCGGTAGTGCTGCTTAAGCTGTTAATCTCATCCGCTACGACTGCGAATCCTCTTCCTGCATCGCCTGCCCTTGCAGCCTCTATGGATGCATTAAGCGCTAAGAGGTTGGTCTGATTGGCAATTCCCTGAATAGCCGAAGCCACCTCGACTATCTGCTCTATAACCTGTATTCCCTTGATAGCCTCTTCAAGCTCTGCCCTGGTCTTGTTGGTCATGTCAACAGCATGTCTCTTATTAGCAAGGATCTCAGGTACCATAGCCTTGACTCTTGTGATGATCTCATCTGTCCTGTCGCTCATCTGCCTTGTATCATCCGCGAAGGTATCGGTTGCCTCGGTTACGTTGCCGCATATCTCTTCGATATTCTGTATGCTCTCCGTCTGGCTCTCTATACCTCTCTCCGTGCGCTGCATCGCCTCATTTATCTCGGATATGCTGTCATTGATACCGCTTATCTTATCTGATGCGGAGGTCATCTTATCACGTATAAGCTGCGATTCGTCCTGAGTCTTATGTATAGTATCTACCACACGGCTCTCAAGCTCTGTAAGAAGATACTCTATCTGTGCAACCTCCGAATCGGTAGCCTTAACATTATCACTGCCTATTATCTTATCCGTGATAAAGCGCTTCATATTCTCCATGGGCACAAGCTGCTGGCTGATAAGCTTCGTCATGATGATCGCAACAGCCGCAATGGCTATCACTGCAATAACTATACTTAGGATGATAAGCCTCGTGATCGTACGGCTTACATTGCTCTTGGGCATTGCAAGACCGAGCTGCCAGTTACAGCCGGCGATACCTGATGTAACAAAATAATTCTTCTCCGCGTCATAATCTCCCGTAAGTACCGCCTTACCACCCGGTGTGGATACTATATCGCTTATACCGGGCATAACACTTACTACAGCAGTCGCAGTATCTTCACCCGGAAGATACTCCTGATTCTCGTGCATGATATAATTGCCGCTTGCATCTATTAAGAAACCGTATTCACCGGCTTCATAAGGAATGTTATTGACTACATCACTTATATAATCAAGAGTGAAGTCTGCACCGAGGACACCTACGAGTTCTCCGTTCCTGTATACCGGAGAAGCAATCGTTATGCACATTCCTCCGATCAGTACATCCATATACGGGTCTGTGACTATAGTGGTGCCTGCTGCCTGCGCCGCCTTATACCATCCTCTCTGTGTAGGGTCATATCCTTCGGGTGGCACTGCATTAGGATCCATCTGTATATGCTGCTTATCCGCCATGCCGTAATACAGATTAAGCAGCTCCGTACGACCTTCTGCTTCCGTCGTAACTATCTGCTGTATATGCTCCCTGTCATATGATGAATCGGGAAGAGCCTTAAGTGCAGAAGCTCCTGCTATATTAAGTCCTTTCTCCATCTCGATCCATGTATCGATAGAATTAGCGTACTTATCCGCACTTAACTGCAGCTCGGTAGTAAGCTGCGCAGTCAGATTCCTGCTGGATGTTCCAACAATTACACCTGTGGATACAAGCATCGCCACAACCACGATGAGAATCATGGCAGTAGTCAGTTTACCTTTGATCGTTCCTTTCATCTAATTTTTCCTCCATAAAAATCAATAACCCTCACAGATATATGTGCACTTATCCAGCACTTTGCCATCAAAAAGAATTATTGCACCGAGTCTGCATTTATTGTACAAAATACCATACGGAATAGCAATAAAAAATGATGTATACGCTGTATACATTACATCTGTGCTTCCGTCTGCTTCATGGCCCTGCGAAACCCTGTAGGTGTCGTGCCTTCGCTCTCACCGAAGCAGGATGACAGATAATCCCCCGTGGAGAATCCCGTCTCCATCGCTATCTCCGATATAGAGAGGTCGGTATTGACAAGAAGCTCCTTGACATGTCTTAGTCTGACATTCTTAAGATATGACGAAAAGCTTATGCCTATCTTGGCTTTAAAGAGACGTGAAAAATGCCCCTCCGAGAATCCGGCACTCTGAGCCGCATCACAAAGCCTTATGTCCTCACCGTAATGCCGCTCTATATAATACATTGCCTCCATGATATCCGCAGAAAGTCTGCTTTTGAAGCATTCCGCCTCATTGCCCGTATTCTTCTCCCATATCATTATGATAAGTCTGTATAGCTGTCCCTTAAGCAGAATATCCGAGTACGAAGCCTTCTTATCATATATGTACAGCATATCCGCAAGCATATCCTCTATCATCTTCCTGTCTTCGTCATAAAACGTAAAATACCTGCCCTCGAACACATCATCCCAGATATCCCTGCCAATCTCCGCACAGAATTCCTCCGCAAGCTCTTCCGATATCTTGACAAGATAATTGGTATACGGTCTGTCACTCATGGAAAATGTCCTGTGGTAAAGCTGCGGCGGCATCACGGTCACATTGCCCGCATGAACATCAAACTGCTGAAAAGGCGTAATAACTCTCCTGTCCCCCGATATCATATATACGATGCTGTAATGTCTGTCCGCCTTCTCCATCTGAGGCATGGAATAGCTTGCGGGCAATTCTCTTCTCTGCACTGTGATAAGCGCCCTACCGGGCATATTAAGCGGCATATCGTTCTCCTTTCGCTATGTTATAATCCTATGTTCTCATAGCATAAAATATCATAATTTTAAAGATTATAGCATCAAAAACGCATCATAGTAAAGGACATTACCTTGATCAGATAGCGTAAATTCATTGTAGGAATTAAATAAACAGAGGTGTCCCAAGATTTGTGTAAGATAAAACTACCTGTTTATTATATTCCACTGTGATCAAAAAAGAAACCTTCCG
>CAJONG010000039.1 GCA_905235845.1 uncultured Lachnospiraceae bacterium | reverse complement strand
GAGCGCGGGAATACGGTCTTGAGGTGGGCAGGGATATATCTGTCGTAGGCTTCGATGACCAGGATATGTCTGAATACCTGGTACCGGCACTTACCACGATGGCGCTTCCTCTGCATAAGATAGGTATCACCTCCGCCAGGCTTCTCTTAGAGAAGATGGAAGGCAGAGAGAGCGGGATTAAGAATACGGATAATATTGTCAGGCTTCCCTGTGAATTCAGGGAGCGTGCTTCCGTAGCCGATATAAGATAGGACTGCCATATCACAGCGTACTACTGCATAGCGTAGAGGATCTCTACTTCTATCATATATGCAACAGAGATAAGGATGCCGATCACAAGCGGTATGGAGAATACGGACAGTCGGCTTGTCTTAAAGGTCCTGTTGGCTGCAAATGTCTTAAGGGGATTACTGCGTCCTTCATGTCCGGATATCCAGCTTAATATCGCTCCTGCCATAAGTGTCGTCAGTACGGACAGTACGGCGTATATGGCTATGGTTATAAGTGTGGAATTCATATCGGTATTTAGCCCGCTTTCCAGAATCTCTTCAAATATTCCGTTATCCAGATAATCGAGCAGATACATAGCGGCGACGGATCTTATATTGATCAGGAAATGCATAAGTATCGTAGGCCATATGCTGCCTGTGGCTTCAGCTAACAGAGCCATCGCTATACCTATAATGAAAGCATAGGCGAACTGATTGATATTACCGTGTATAAGTCCGAATAGAAAAGCGGACATAAGGATTGAGCCTGCAGGACGGCAGGCTCTTCTGTACCCGCCGTACACGAAGCCCCTGAAGACGAATTCCTCGCATAGAGGAGGTATCACGGCGATAGTAATGACCGCTACGGGGAAGGACATATCCAGAATCTCCGAGCTGTATTCAAGGACGGTATTGTCCACAAAAAGCGTGGTGATCAGATTACACAGAGTGATGAGCGGCGATATGGTGAGGGTATACAGGAAAGTCATGAGTATCGAAGCAGGTCGTGCGGATCTGTACATAAGCCTGTCTGATATCCTTACGGCAGAATACTCCTCATCCTCGGATTCCCACTTCATCTGTATGAAGAACCATATAAGAAGCATAAGAAGAGCGGGAATAAGTATCATAAGTTCAGATATGGCGGTGCTTAAGAGCATATTGGCATCGACTATCCGAAAGAGTACATCCTGCGGCATGAATCGGATGCATATGCTTATAACAGATGCTGTTAAGAAGAATATACCCACCAGGTTCCGCTCAGTGCGGTGTCTTTTATAGTTATTCATAAGTATCACGGTTCCTTTATTAATATGATGCTGTCTTTTCTTATCTCTATCAGTCTTAGCTTAAGCAGTCTGCCCACAGCACGCTTGAATTCATTCTTGGACATATCGGTGGCTTTGCCTATCACCTCCGGAGATGCCTTATCATTAAAATCAAGCCTTCCGCCCGATGCCCTCATAAGCTTTATCAGTCTGTCCGCATCTATATCCATCTGGATATGTGCAGGCTCCTTTAAGCTTAAGTCGATCTTGCCGTCGGATTTAACGGCAGTTACCCTCGCTTTTACCACATCTAACACATGGAGAGTGCTTACCATCTCGCGCCTGGGTATAAGCCCCTGATATTTGTCATCTATGGCTACGAAGGCACCAAAATCATCGCTTATCTCATATACGGTCCCTGTCACATTATCGCCCTTAGCTATGCCGGAGGCTGTGTCAAGGTATCTGTAAAGCTTCATCGTGGCGCAGAGTCTGTTACTCTTATCCACGTACAGAGCTACGGGAATCTCCATCCCTTGCGTAAGAGAGGTCGTCATCTCCTTAAAGGGAAGCAGAAGGTCCTTCTCAAGACCCCAGTCAAGGAAGGCACCGATCCTGCCGACTTCCACGACCTTACATCTGCCAATTTTACCGAGAGTCATACGGGGCTCCTTAAGAGTGGCGATCGGTCTGTCATGACTGTCTCTGTATACGAATACGGACAACGTATCGTCCACGGATACATCTTCATGTATCTGATTCTTAGGCAGCAATACTTCATTGCCGTCTGTGTCCGTCAGATATAATCCGAAGTCTACGCGCCTTGTGACCTTAAGTTGTTGTTTTTTGCCGATATCCATAGTATGTACTCTTTATCATCCAATGAATTCCATTACGCAATACGCGTTGCCGTCGCCATCGTTAAGCGATATGGTGTTAGTATCACCCGACACATACAGTATAGGGAAAACCGTATCGCCTAAGTGTGCCTGTACCCTGTACTCGGCGCGAAGCCGTAAGATACTGTCGGATATATCAAAGCTTCCGGTGGCTATCTTGATATACTGCCCGTTGTTCACATGACCGTTGCTGTCGAGATGATGACCGGTTATCACCACCGGTTCGCCCTCTATGCGCTTAGAATCTCCGGGAATGGTTATCTTCCTCGGGCTGTAGGTCATGTCAAGCTTAGGCTCCTTGATATAGTTGTCCGTCATCTTCTCGGTGACCTTGGCCGGGCGCATATTCTTCCAGTCCATAAGAACCCAGAGGGAATTGGCCTTGACCAGGTATTCATCTCCATCCTTAAGGAAGAAATTCCTGTAACCGAAGAAGCCCCTAAAGTCGTAGGGGAACGTTCCTACGGTCAGCGTCTGACCATATTGCGGGGATTTAAGGATCTCAACCTCCCAGTAATTGATGATCCATACAAGATCAAGAGGCTTCAGATAATCGAAGCCCACACCCAGATCGTCCGACTGGAAGCAGGAACAATCCTGAAAGGCATCGATTATGGCAGGTATGGTCATTAGTTTATCCTTGTCGGAGCTGCTGAATCCGACCCTGAAATCATATGTATACATGGGAAATATTATAGCATATCCGTTCCGGTTGTGGTATTATTTAAGATAGCAAAAAACATAAGGCAAAAATACAGAGCAAAATGTATAGGGATACGGAGGTTAACATAACATGAAGAAAAGAAGCATGCGAACAACACTGTTGCTTATCATCGTTCCGCTTGTAGTAGCGATGATCGTAAGTATCGTATTCTTCTCGGGCAGGCTTGATTCGATCAGCAAGAGTGATGAGGAGCTCTATCTTGAGGAGCTGTACGCTATCAACTCCAACCTCATCAGTGCGGACAGGGATTTCTATCAGGCCATGTATTCTGCCACACAGTTCCATCTGCAGCAGCAGATACTGTCGGCTACAGCACTGGAAAATCATATGAATACATATAAGGAGAATAAGCAGCAGGCTCTTGATAATGTCAGAGCGGCTGGGGAGATCGCCCAGAATAATCCGGAGCTGTATACAGGAACGGTGCTTGAGGGTGATACTCTGACATTTGAAGATTATTACAATCAGTTCGAGGCAGATTTTGAATTCTGGGAGTCGTTATATGAGATCGATACGGATTCGGGATTTTGGAGTAATTACTGTTCCGAATTCGAGATCACCAGGAGTGTGCTGTCCAATATGTGTGATATAACAGTGCAATGGGCAGATAATGAGGTTGCGGCTCAGGAGGCATACGTTAGGAAGGTTGTGTCGGTTACGTTCGTTATATTTTCAGCAATCGCAGCGGTTCTTATGGTGTTCGCGGTGATAGTCATGAGCAGCATCACCAAGGCACTTAAGACTGTTGACAATGCCATAGGCAATATGGCAGGAGGCGATTTTGTATCGGAGGTAAGAGTCAAGTCCAACATCAGAGAATTCAGTGAGATTGCAAGAGTCACGGAGGAGATGAGACTTAAGCTTAAGGATGCCCTGCTTAAGGTTGTGGGACATGCAGAGGCTGTTAATTCCGGAGCGGATGTTACCGAGGACAGCATCACCGATTCGAAGAGGACTACGGGAGATATATCTTCCGCTATAGATGATGTTGCACAGGGAGCCTCATCCATGGCACAGGATGTACAGGATACATCTTCCATCGCCATAGATATGGGATATGCAGTGGGTAATGTCATAGATGCGGCCAATACCAATATGGATAAGGGACAGTCCCTTTACAATGAGTCTCTTAATGTACAGAGGAAACTTGAAGACCTTAAGAAGGCAGATCAGGAGACTGACAGGATGGCAGGAGAGGTCGCAGATTCCGTGGAAGAGACTGCGAAGGTAGTACAGGAGATCACAACGGCTGCACAGGCCATTATGGGTATCGCCAATCAGACCAATCTGCTTGCGCTCAACGCATCAATAGAAGCCGCAAGAGCGGGAGAAGCAGGAAGAGGATTCGCTGTTGTGGCTGACAGTATAGGACAGCTTGCAGCGGAGTCTAATCAGACGGCAAGCCAGATCACGGAGATGCTTGGCAATATTACGACACTTTCCGAGAGGAATAAGGATCTGACCGGTATTATCAAAGAAGCCACAGCCAAGGAGAATGAAGCTCTTGAGGAGATGGTGGCATCCTTCGACGGAATGCTTGTTCTCCTTAAGGAGACAGAGGAAGGCAACA
The DNA here is from genome assembly GCA_905235845.1 of uncultured Lachnospiraceae bacterium. Taxonomy (GTDB): domain Bacteria; phylum Bacillota; class Clostridia; order Lachnospirales; family Lachnospiraceae; genus Colinaster. The sequence continues at coordinate 10,996 of CAJONG010000039.1, read as the reverse complement.
GAAGCATTAAGCAGCTTGCCGAGTCACTTGATGAGGCCAAGAATAAGATCACGGACGCTGTTGAAAGTCTGTCGAGCATATCGGAAGAGAATGCGGCATCTACGGAAGAGACCAGTGCCTCAGTCCAGCAGCTTAATTCCAATATGGAGAATATCGTGGCCGAGGCTCAGAACCTTAAGGCTATTGCCATAGAGCTCCAGGCTAACGTGGAATTTTTCAGGGTTCAGTAGATTGATAAGCCTATGGGTATTATATGATCATAAAAAGACGTGCATCGCAGATAACTGCGTATGCACGTCTTTTTATGCCGTAAGGCATGCTGTGTGATCGCTCCTGTTAAGCAAGCATATCGAAATTAGAGCCGACAGCCGGATTGACACTACGCTCCATGGCAGCGGCATCAATCATGCTTACAAGCCCTGCACCCTGGATCTCACTCTGATCCATGGCTTTGCTTAGGACTGCCATACCAATATCATTAGCTGTCTTAACACCGGAGAGAGCCACCGATAAAGCAGGAATATCCATAACGATTACCTCCTTGTTCTCGTAGGTATCTCTACTATGTATATATCGTAACATAAGCGACTTTTATTTACAATTAAATTGCAATTAATTATAATAGGCACATGGTCAAAGGAAAAAGGACACTTACGGCAAAACCGAATAATTTTGTTTTTCAGGCGGGGATTCTGGCTGCGGCAGGCATAATAGTACATATAATCGGAATCCTGTACAGAAGTCCTCTGGTAGCCATCATAGGTGATGAGGGCAATGGCTATTACAATACCGCCTACAATATATATATGATAATTCTCTTTCTATCGTCATACAGTATCCCGATCGCCATGTCCAAGGTCATAGCGGCCAGACTGTCCATAGGAGAGTATCGTAATGCAGGGAGGCTTTTTGTCGGCTCCATAATATATGTTCTTGTACTTGGGGGAATAGGAAGTGTTGTCTGCTATAAATTTGCGGATAAGCTTGTGGGTGCAAGCTCGGCACAGGTTCTTAGGGTCTTCGCGCCGACCATACTTCTGTCGGGACTTCTTGGGACTCTAAGAGGATTCTTCCAGGCACATCATACAATGGTATATACGTCTGTCTCCCAGATAATCGAACAGATAATCAATGCTTCGGTGAGTATAGGAGCAGCTTTTCTCTTCGTAAGGGCGCTTAAGGGGCAGAGCGAGACTGCCATAGCCATAGGAGGTGCAAGGGGAAGCGCCATAGGAACGGGAGCCGGGATACTTGCGGCACTTATATTCATGATCATAGTCTATATAATCAACAGACCTGAATCAATGAGCAGGGTCGCAGAAGATCCGATGCCGGATGAGAAGCTGCTGTCGCCTCTTAAGGTAAGTTTAAGCATTTTTGGAATGGTGACACCTGTTATCTTAAGCACATGTATATACAATTCGGTCACACCGGTCAATCTCAAGATATACCAGCACATAGTAATGGAATATAAGGGCTACACCGAAGCCATGGCGACGACTAACTTCGGTCTCTATTCAGGCAAGGCCATGCAGATAATCAACATACCCATAGCCATAGCTACGGCAATGTCTTCTGCCATAATCCCTTCGGTAGCGCATTCTCACGAAAGAGGGGAGTATAAGGAGGAGAAGAATAAGATAGCATTCGCCATAAGGGTCACGATGCTCATAGCCATACCCTCCGCATTCGGACTCTTAGCCATGGCGGAGCCGGTGATAATGCTCTTATATCCGCAGAGAGCCACGTATAAGATCGTGTCTTACCTTATCATGGTGCTCAGTGTGACAGTGATCTTCTCCTGCTTATCCACTTTGTGCAATGCCATACTTCAGGGTACCGGCAATGTCCATGTGCCGGTGATCAATGCAGGCTTATCACTCCTTGTCCAGTCAGCCATACTTGTGTTTCTGCTTAGCAGAACAGAGCTTGATCTGTATGCTCTGTGTGCATCCATGATAGTTAATACGCTGCTTATATGCGTGCTTAATATGATAGCGATCAAGAGGATACTGGGCTACAGACAGGAATTCATAAGAACCTTCCTTCTTCCCATCCTTGCCTCCATAGTCATGTATATAGTGGCGGCCGGCAGCAACCGCATCATAAGCGATCTTATAAGGAAAAAGGCGGGAGATCCGGACATGGTCATCGGCGGTATATCTAACCTTATAAGGCTGATCGTAAGCATAGTGCTGGCGGTGCTTACCTATGCCATGATGACCATAAGGCTTGGAATAATTACAGAGGAAGAGCTTAAGATAATGCCTAAGGGAAGGACTATAAGCGCTATGCTTAAGAAGCTTAAGCTTTTAAAGTGAAGTTAAGCATGCCCGGATATGCTTAATATTATCTTAATTCTGCACCTGTAATTAAGAAAAAAGTGGATTTTTTCATATAATAGTTGTAGAATTACATGTACGTGTGAAAGATGGAACAGATAGGACAGATGGAGCCTCGCACAGGCATCGGGGGATGCTATGGCTCGGCATGGTGGATTAACGTGAAAAAAATACGTTTATACAGAGTATATAACAGAATAGCCATATGTGTACTGATGGTATCGGCGCTGCTGCTTTCGGGCTGTACCTTCGCCGATATGTTCCCTACATCGGGAGCCCTGGCGGATGTGCAGGAGACAGAGGCACAGACTGACGAACAGACGGACGTACAGACTGACACGGCCATCTCTGATGAAGGATCGACACAGACGGATCAGGAGATTGTAAGCGATACCTCGTCGAAGGATGAAGAGGGCGGTGATTCGGAAGCCGCAGAAGAGAAGTTCCGTTCACTTTTCACGGGGGAGGAGATCACATACAACTGGCTTGATCACAGACCTCTTGCTGTTATGCTTAATAATATCGAGGCAGGCTGTCCTCAGTCGGGCATTGAGCAGGCTTCGATAGTATATGAATGTCCTGTGGAAGGACGTATCACCAGACTTATGGGAATATTCGAGAAGTATGAGGAGATCCCCAAGATCGGTTCCATACGTTCAAGCAGGGATTATTTCGTATATTATGCGCTTGAATACGATGCGATATATGCTCACTTCGGACAGGCCACTACATATGTGGGAGAGCTGCTCAATTCTGATGCCGTAGACAATATATCGGGAGCGGTATCGGGTATAGATAATCCTTCCACCAATGCTTTTTACAGAAGCTCTGAGAGGAAGGCTCCACATAATGTGTATATAGACAATGAAGGCCTTATAGAAGACAGGGATAAGTTCGGATACAGGACAACCTTAAGGACGGGATTCGTGCAGAAGTTCGCATATCCCGAGCTTGGAGAGAGAGTGACCTATGATGATATGCCTGATGCAACCGTGCTATACCCGGGAGGTCAGACGCGTAATGCCGCCAATGGTTTCTCCAAGGTCGGAGCCAGATTCGAGTATAATCCCGAGGATGGTAAATACTACAGGTTCCAGTATGGTGATAAGCATATTGACTTAGAGACAGGGGAACAGCTTAAGTACGACAATGTCATATTCCAGTATGTGGACGGTATCGTAAGAGACAGCCATGATTATCTTGGCTTCGGTACAATGGGCGGAACCGACGACAAGTGCAAGGTGTTCACTGCCGGCAAGGAGATAGACGGCACATGGTCAAGAGAGGATCTTTTCGGACCGGCCAAGTACTATGATAAGGACGGCAAAGAGATAGTCGTTAACTACGGTAAGACATGGATATGTACCATATGGAATGACTATGCGGACGATGTAGTGATAGAGTAAAAGAGAGATAAAGCAACAGAGTCATGAAGCAACAGAGTGATGAGATAATAACCGGATCAAGGAGGTCATAATCTGGTATGAAGAGTATATGCAGGAGTTTTATAATGGCATTTTCGGGCTACTCCATAAGCCCCAAGTCAAAGCTTGAAAGGAATAAGGAGAATTGCTCTTTCATCCTTGTCTTTATACCCTTGATAGGTGCCATCATATGTGTGCTCATCAACAGATGGGCCGTGTTGTATCCATATATGTGCGATTATCCGGTTCTTCCGGCAGTCGTGGGAGCAGTGGTTCCGACTATCCTATCCGCCGGTGTCCATCTTGACGGATTCTTCAGGACAACGGATGCGCTCAGTTCACACAAGACCATGTCAGAGAAGCTTGATATCCTGCATAAGGATTCGCACGGAGGGTATTCCGCCATCATCGTATGTGTATGTATCTTCCTTATATCAATGGGTATATGGAGTGAGATGCCGATAGACGGTATATTCATCATAGCCTTCGGGTATGTGATATCAAGGGCGCTCTATGGTATCTCCGTACTGCTGTGCAAGCACACTTCCTCGGACAGCTCCAAGATAGCAAGCTATGTTCCCGACAGCGCCGCATCTAAATGGATACAGGTGATCATCAATGTCATCTACATATGTATAAGCGCATTCCTTATGCTTAAGATAGCGGGGACCTTCAGCGTGCCAAGGCCTGCGGTAGCTGTGGCAAGTCTTATCGGGGCAGCCGTTACGTTCATATATTATGTGATCATGTCGTATAAGAACTTCGGCGGCATCACGGAGGAGAGCGGAGGATTCTTCATCGTGCTGTGTGAGGTGGTGATACCCATAGCAGTTCTCGCAGTTTTCAAAAGTCCCATATAAGACATGATATCCCATTTGGTATTGATAGGAGAGAAAGATGTTAGCACAAAAATATATTGATATGCTTAACAAAAAGTCGGTCATAAGAGAACTCTCGGAGTACGCTGTGATAAGAGGTAAGGAGATAGGCTATGAGAATGTCTTTGATTATACTCTTGGTAATCCCTCAGTACCCGTACCCAAGAGCTATAATGACAGCCTGATAAGACTCATAGGTGAGAAATCCGCAATGGATCTTCACGGATACAGTCAGAGCCTTGGGATAAGAGAGGTAAGGGATGCAGTAGCGAAGTCCTTAAGCAGACGTTTTGACATGGACTATACGCTTGATCATATCTTCATGACAAGCGGAGCGGCAGGAGCGATCGCACATGCGGTCAGACTTGTGACGGTTCCCGGAGATGAGGTTATAACCTTTGCTCCCTACTTTCCGGAGTACGGTCCATATGTGAATCACAGCGGAGCGGTGCTTAAGGTCGTACCTCCAAGCACCCGGGATTTCCAGATCAACTTTGATGCCTTCGAAGAGATGATCAATGAGAAGACAATGGCTGTGCTTGTCAATTCTCCCAACAATCCCTCTGGCATCGTATATTCCACACAGACAATTAAAAGACTTGCACAGATCCTTACGGATAAGAGCAGAGAATACGGGCATATCATATACCTTATCTCCGATGAACCTTATCGTGAGATAGTATTCAGGGATGTGGATGCTCCGTATATAGCAAAATATTATGACGCGACCATCACATGCTATTCGTTCTCCAAGTCACTCTCGGTTCCCGGAGACAGAATAGGATATGTTGCAATTAACCCGGCATGTCCGGATGCGGAGAAGATGATCGTGATGTGCGGACAGATATCCAGAGGCATAGGTCATAACTGTCCGTCAGCGATAATTCAGTGGGCTGTAGCAGAGAACCTTGATATCACAGCAGACATATCCGTATACGAGAAGAATATGAATATCCTCTATGATGAGCTTACGGCACTTGGTTTCGAAGTTGTTAAGCCCGGCGGAACATTCTATATCTTCCCTAAGGCTTTGGAGGATGACGCGATAGCATTCTGCAATAAAGCCAAGGAATACGACTTCATAGGTGTGCCTGCGGATTCCTTCGCATGTCCCGGATATTTCAGGCTCGCATACTGTATAGAGACCGAAAAAGTATACAGATCTCTAGAGGTATTAAGAAGATTTGTGAAAGAGAATTATTGATCGGATCGATACGCCTCATAGTATATGACATTCGTGTCACATATACAAATTGAACAAAAAAACATGTCATAAATGCGATAAATTCATGTCAGTACTATTGACACATACTTCAAAAAGTACTAGACTCAACTTACGAGAACGTATATAAATGCTATATACACAGCAGTAATAGATTGTATTTACGCTATGGAGAAGGGAGATGCAAAATGGCAATCGAAAAAGTAACAGCTACACTTAAGAAGGACGTGACACCTGTTAAAGCAACAGCAACAGTTAAGGCAGATGCGCTTAAGACAGACATCAAAGAGACAGAGACCAAGGCAGCAGCCAAGCCTGTAGCTAAGAAGACAGCAGCTAAGCCTGCAGCCAAGAAGACTACGGCTAAGAAGACGACAGCCAAGAAGACTACTGCCAAGGCAGCAGCTAAGCCTGCAGCTAAGAAGACTACGGCTAAGAAGACAACAGCCAAGAAGACCGCAGCTAAGAAGACGGTTCTTAAGACAAGTGCCGTATTCTCTCTTGACGAGGGTAAGAATGTATCGGCTGAGGCACTTATGAAGCAGTATCTTAAGACAGCCAAGGATCGTTGCAAGTATGATCTCGGTCTTAAGAGCGCTGACATCAAGAGCATTGATATATATGTGAATATCGCCGAGAAGAAGGTTTACAGCGTTGTGAACGGCGAGATCAATGATTCATTCGATATGTATCTTGATTTTTAATCCGCAGTATCAGACAGAATTATCGGACCACCTCTTATGAGGTGGTCTTTTTGCTTTATAAATTATTTATAATTAAGGTGTTGACACTTAAGGGCAAGGGGTGTATCTTATGTTTCAGAGGATGTTAGCACTCGAATGATTTGAGTGCTAACAGATATGATGAGGGATGTGAGCATGGAACTTAGCGAACGTAAGATGACGATTTTACAGGCAATAGTTCGTAATTATCTGGAGTCGGGCGAGCCGGTGGGCAGCCGTACGATATCCAAGTATACGGATCTTAATCTAAGCTCCGCAACTATCCGTAATGAGATGGCAGACCTCGAGGAGATGGGATATATAGTTCAGCCCCATACCTCTGCGGGACGTATACCTACGGACTTAGGCTACAGGGTATATGTTGATACCATGATGCAGGAGAAGGATAAGGAGGTTGAAGAGCTTAAGGAGAATCTCCTTGAGAAGGAAGAGAGACTCGACCAGCTGCTTAAGCAGACGGCGAAGCTTCTGGCGGTCAATACCAATTATGCGAGTCTGGTATCAGCCCCTTCCATCCATCGCAACAAGCTTAAGCTAATACAGCTTTCAAGAGTGAAGGAGACTCAGCTTTTAGCCGTTATCGTAGTGGAGGGTAATGTTATCAAGAACACATTGCTTGATGTATCCGAGCCCATCAGTGAAGAGACGGTTCTTAAGCTTAACATCCTGCTTAACACTCATCTGACGGGACTGGCTATAGAGGAGATCAATCTTAAGCTGATAGCATCGCTTAAGACACAGGCAGGGATACATTCGGATATAATAAGTGATGTGATCGATGCGGTCGCCAAGACGATACACGATGATGATGATCTTGAGATATATACATCCGGTACCAATAATATCTTCAAGTATCCGGAGCTTGCGGACAGCAGCTCGGCAAGTGAACTCATAGGAGCCTTCGAAGAGAAGCAGACGCTTAATGAGCTTGTCGTCAAGACCCTGGCCGAATCCGAAGAGACCGGTATCAAGGTATATATAGGTAACGAGTCACCGGTATCGACCATGAAGGATTGCAGCATCGTGACCGCCACCTATGATCTGGGTGAAGGAATGAAGGGCACAATAGGTATCATCGGTCCGAAGAGAATGGACTATGAGAAAGTTGTAGACAGTCTGAAAGACGTAATGCGTCAGTTGGATTCTATCTATAAAAAGTAAGAACAAGGAGTTGGCTATGGCAGAACTTAATGAGGAAGTCACGGAAGAAAAGGACAATGAGGCAGAGGATCAGAGCAATATCAGTGAGAATGCCGATGTAAAGGATGAGGCGGATCCCGGACAGCCGGATGAGACGGATGACGGGAAAAAGAGTGAGGAGGAATCCGAAGAGGCTCCCAAGGAGAAAGGTAAAAACCGCAGAGCGGATAAGAAGCTTGAAGCACTGAAGGAGAAGAACGAAGAGCTTGAAGACAGAGTAAAAAGGCAGATGGCGGAGTTCGAGAATTTCAGGAAGCGTACCGAGAAGGAAAAGTCCGTTATGTTCGAAATGGGTGCCAAGAGTGTGATAGAAAAGCTTCTCCCGGTTGTAGATAATTTTGAAAGAGGACTTGCCGGGGTATCCGATGAGGCTAAGAGTAATCCGGTATATGAAGGAATGAACCTGATATACAAGCAGCTTACGGATGAACTTGACAAGCTTGGGGTCAAGCCGATAGAAGCTCTTGGGACCGAATTCAATCCGGAATTCCATAATGCGGTGATGCAGGAGGAAAGCGAGGAATTCGAAGAAGGAATAATATGTAAGGAGCTTCAGAAGGGCTATACATACAGAGACAGCGTTGTAAGACACAGTATGGTTGCGGTAGCAAAATAGAATGGTTGAGGAGCCATTCTTTGATATAAAGATGAAATGATCCAAAGGAGGAAATAGATATGAGCAAGATAATAGGTATTGATTTAGGAACTACCAACAGTTGCGTAGCGGTTATGGAAGGTGGTAAGCCCACCGTTATAGCCAATACGGAAGGAGCACGTACAACGCCTTCCGTTGTTGCATTCACCAAGACGGGTGAAAGGCTTGTGGGTGAACCTGCCAAGCGTCAGGCGGTTACCAACGCCGAGAAGACCATATCATCCATCAAGAGAGATATGGGTACTGACAGGGGTCGTACCATTGATGATAAGAAGTATTCTCCTCAGCAGATATCTGCAATGATACTTCAGAAGCTTAAGGCAGATGCAGAGAGCTATCTCGGAGAGAAAGTGTCAGAAGCGGTCATCACTGTTCCGGCATATTTCAACGATGCACAGCGTCAGGCAACCAAGGATGCAGGTAAGATAGCAGGTCTTGATGTAAAGCGTATCATCAACGAGCCCACGGCTGCAGCCCTTGCGTACGGACTTGATAATGAAAAAGAACAGAAGATCATGGTATATGACCTCGGAGGCGGTACATTCGATGTATCCATTATCGAGATCGGTGACGGTGTCATAGAAGTGCTTGCTACCAACGGTGATACACACCTTGGCGGTGATGACTTCGACCAGAAGATAATAGACTGGATGCTTTCCGAGTTCAAGGCCGCAGAGGGTGTGGATCTGTCGAATGATAAGATGGCTCTCCAGAGACTTAAGGAAGCAGCAGAGAAGGCCAAGAAGGAGCTTTCAAGCGCCACCACGACCAATATCAACCTGCCCTTCATCACTGCTACAAGTGAAGGACCTAAGCATTTTGATATGAATCTTACAAGAGCCAAGTTCGATGAACTTACATCAGATCTTGTTGAGAAGACTGCGATCCCCGTACAGAATGCGATGAAGGATGCCGGTCTTACCAATGCCGATCTGGGACAGGTACTGCTCGTAGGCGGATCTACAAGGATACCTGCGGTACAGGATAAGGTTAAGCAGCTTACAGGCAAGGAGCCCTCCAAGTCACTTAACCCCGATGAGTGCGTAGCTATAGGCGCTTCTATCCAGGGTGGTAAGCTTGCGGGCGATGCAGGCGCAGGTGAGATACTTCTGCTTGATGTAACCCCTCTTTCACTCTCTATCGAGACAATGGGCGGTGTGGCTACAAGGCTTATTGAGAGGAATACAACCATTCCCACCAAGAAGAGTCAGATATTCTCTACGGCAGCAGATAATCAGACAGCGGTTGATATCAACGTCGTACAGGGTGAGAGACAGTTCGCCAAGGACAATAAGAGTCTCGGACAGTTCAGACTCGACGGTATACCTCCGGCAATGAGAGGAGTTCCTCAGATCGAGGTTACTTTCGATATCGATGCCAATGGTATAGTCAATGTATCAGCTAAGGATCTGGGAACAGGCAAGGAACAGCATATCACCATTACGGCAGGCTCATCTATGTCGGATGATGAGATAGATAAGGCAGTTAAGGAAGCTCAGGAGTATGAGGCACAGGATAAGGCACGTAAGGAAGCCATTGATGCTCGTAATGATGCGGACAGCTTCGTATTCCAGACAGAGAAGGCTCTTAATGAGGTCGGCGACAAGGTGGATGCATCTGAGAAGGCATCGGTAGAGGCAGATCTTAAGGAACTTAAGGATCTCCTTGAGAAGACCAAGGATACCGAGATGACGCCCGATCAGGTATCAGAGATAAAGGCAGCGCAGGAGAAGCTTATGACAGGTGCACAGAGTCTCTTTGCCAAGATGTATGAGCAGGCTCAGGGTGAAGCCGGAGCACAGGGAGCAGGTCCCGATATGAGCGGTTTCGGCGCAGGCGCTGAGGATCAGACACAGTCAGATAGCGGCAGCGCAGCAGATGATGACATTATAGACGGTGATTTCAGAGAAGTCTGATCGTATCATCAAGGATAATAACACTTTATTGTAAGGGGACAGAGTATGTCCCCTTACAGTGACGATATTGGAGAATAAGAAGGATGGCAGAACAGAAAAGAGATTATTACGAGGTGCTTGGCGTTGATAAGAACGCAGATGATGCGGCACTGAAAAAAGCATACCGTGTTCTTGCGAAGAAGTATCACCCCGATATGAATCCCGGAGACAAGGATGCCGAGAAGAAGTTCAAGGAAGCGTCGGAAGCCTACGCAGTCTTAAGCGATCCCGAGAAGAGGAGACAGTATGACCAGTTCGGACATGCTGCCTTTGAAGGTGGAGCCGGCGGTGCCGGAGGCTTCGGAGGATTTGATTTTAACGGTGCTGATTTTACCGATCTGTTCGGAGATCTGTTCGGAGACTTATTCGGTGGCGGCAGAAGAAGCGGCGGAGCAAGGAACGGTCCCATGAAGGGAAGCAATGTCCGCACCAGCATACGCATCACCTTCGAGGAGGCTGTGTTCGGATGTGAGAAGGAGATAGAGCTTAACGTCAAGGAAGAGTGCAAGACCTGTAAGGGCTCCGGAGCAAAGCCCGGAACTTCACCGGTAACATGTACCAAGTGTGGCGGTAAGGG
>CAJONG010000038.1 GCA_905235845.1 uncultured Lachnospiraceae bacterium | reverse complement strand
TCCTTGATTAGTTTTTTTAGTCGAAAACATTGTATCAAAGATTGATGGGTTACTCTCTTTTATTTTAATTTATGAACCAACTAAATCTTTACTCTATTAGGCCCGAATCAATGCACGCACATATAATGGAATCTTTGTCATCACCCAGTGATTGTAAAACCGCAAAGCATCTATTTTTTCTTTTTTGGATGGAATAATTATGTTTTACTTCTTTATTATTCATTATATCTTTCTCTATTTATATTGAGAGAACGTCCTTATTTATTTAAATACGGCAGTAGTTTTATTATTGCATTAACTGATTCATTTCCCAAGTCAGCTTTCATAGAATTTGAATCAAACGAACTCTCCTCTTCTTCCATTTTACTATAGTAATTTGCATATAAATCTCTCAATTCGGGGTTATTCTCAATTGTTTTTTTGCTGAATCCTAGTTCCAAAGAATAAGCATCTGTTGTATAGTCTTTTTTTCCAGGGACAATCGCCAAAACATTATTCGTCTTCTTTCCTGCTAGCATAATCATCCACATCCCCTCTGAAATATCTTTTGGAAATTCTCCTGTTTCTGACGAATCCATCAAACTAATAGTAACATCAACCTCATCGTCTGGGATAGCATTTGCAAGATTTGACGGAAGAACATACTTCATTGAGTTAGTAGTACTACCTTTCATAATTTGAGCAATAATATATGCATTTTTAATCGCTATTGACGGAATTTTACTATCATCTTGGAAAGTCATATATTCATTATTCAAATAATTGGGATTACATGACTTTATTATGCTCCAATCTAAACTGTTTGGATCTTTACACATGATAAACGAGTAGTCTTCTGTAAATGCTATAACAGATTTGTTATCATTCATAATGATAGATGAAAACTCTATATTAATATCAGAGCCAAGATTTATTCCCAAGGATTCATCTTTAGCATCATATATTGTAAAACCCATTTCTTCAAAATCTTTATTTGAAGTAGGCATCGTATTATCTATTGTGTATGGCTCTTTTTTTCCACATCCTATGATTGAAAATAATAATACAACTATTGTAAGTTTTTTAATCGCTCGTTTCATGTCATCTATCTCCTTTCATGTTTTAAGCCCTCATGTAACGACCTCTATCTTCTTCAATTCCAATCAATTCCCTATTTCCAAGATAGCTCTTCCTCTTAATTACGGTTTCATAGAAAGATAATCTATATATCCTCTTATTGGCTCATCTATAAAAGCATATAACCGTGGCATTAAAGCCTTTTTATCCACAAAAGAAAGAGTGGCGCCATTGTCCACAACCAACAACTGTTCACATACTTCATTATCTCTTAAACCTTCAATGATACTGTCAGCATGTTCTTTGACCTCTTCTGACTCAAATTGATATGGATAATAACCTGCGACAATCACTATTAGTCCATTCTTACGAGCAGTCTCTGCAATGAGTAATATCCAAGAGGTGTTGAATACAAACGTGAGTAATATAATGTTGCGATTGGAAGCTGAGATGGAGAAGGTAAGAAGAATTGCATCAGATGATTGATGAGAGAGAGGTGTTACTATGGCAGGCATATCAATAAAAGCGGATGAAGAAGGTGTTCAGATGTTGAACACAATGGCTAGTGTGGTAGAAGAAAGTGCAAAGAATATGATTTCTATTTGCGACTCCCTTTTAAGCGATGTTCAGGGAATATCTGCGCTAGGCCCACATAAAGATCAGATTGATAGGGCAATAGAACAGATAGAGGAATTAATAAAAGGAGCAACATCTCCAGCGATGGAAGTTGCTGAGAAATTTAAAGAGAAAGCAAGACAGTATCAGGAATTTATTGACGACGATTTTTAATTACCTCCACTGGTGACTTTGGTTTAAACAATCCGGCAGTGGAGGGTAAAACAGGTCTTGGAAGTTCTAATTCACAAAGTGGCGAAAACAGGGGTGATGGAGTAGATAAACAGTTAACCATGTCTCTAGAAGAAAAGAAGGAGAGGGGTGTAGTATTTGTTAATAATATACTGGAGGTGTACAAGGATAATCTTCTTGACAAAGGAGCGATCTCTGTCAGTGGGCTAACCTGCCCTGCACCCTCAGTTAAAGCCTTCCCCTCTACTTCTATCTCATATGGGACACCGTTAATCGTCATTATGTAATTTTTCATCCTACCCCTCATGCAAATTACTGTCTCTTTTACTACTTTTTCTGTTAATAATTTTTTTATAATTCCATTTTAAGACCGTTCTGGTCTAATTTTCATTATATCAGTTTAGTCCGAATCAGTCTACAACATTCTAAATACCGCCCTTTCAGTTATAATTTCCTTAATCATAAGTTGTATATTCGGTTCAGGTAACGGGGATTATAGTTATATGAGAGTTTTTAGACGCATACGCGATCTACGTGAAGATAAAGATATGACTCAGCAACAATTTGCCGATATTCTTCACATTACCCAGAGAACCTATTCCAGATATGAAACAGGCGAACATTCAATTCCGATAGAGATATTGATAGAGATCTCCAACTACCATCACACTTCTGTTGATTATATCTTAGGTCTGACTGACAATCCAAAGCGAAATGAATAACATAAAGTTGCTACTTTTCTGCAAAATTATGCTCTTAGAATTCTATTTTTTTCAAGAAACAAAATAAACTTACAATAACATACTACTAAAGTACGGTGTCATACCATTTCTTCACTTCTGCGAGATGTTTTTCCAGTGTATCGATTCTGGCAACAAAATGTATATTATAACGCCCTTCAGCTTCCCATGATGTGATTTGTATAGCATGTTTATCGATAAATTCAGGAATGACAATGTCGATACCCAGAGTATTAGCATATGTTATAAGATCATTGATGGAATGCTTATACATCTTGGCATTATCTGTCTTGACACCGGAATTATATATAAGATATTTAATTAGTTTTTCAGTTGCTTGCTGAATATGATAGCCGGCCTGCCCTTTCATATATTTTGACAACTTTGGCGTGGCCGCTTTCGCTTCTGCAATCGCTTTCTCAGCCATGATGATATCCGATTTAACCTGTACAAGTGAGATTTTCTGGTCATTTTGAACGGACATATAATACCTCGCCTTTTTCAATTTCGTCCATTATTGCTTCTTTATAGTTTTCATCAGATTTAAAGTATAACAGATCATAGGATTGATTGAAGTCATCGTACATAGCAAGGCGATCTGCAAAGCGCCTGTATTTTGCAGAAGTCATACCCTTGACTCTTGTGAGGCTTCCGAATACAGCTACATCTATGTCAGAGTCTTCTTTGCAGTCAGGTCTTATACACGAACCGAAGATAATGATCTTATCTATCATGTCACATTCTTCGGCCGCATCTACTATATTCTGTATATACTTTTTTTTAATCTCGGCTACCTGTATAGTCTTGCCGTTAATCTTTACATTTACTATCTTACACATATCTTCTCAAAAAACCATTAAATCCCTCAAGCCTTCGCCAATTCCTTAAGGTTTTCAATTGCCAACCAACCCATATCCCCTCACCTATTAGGATATCACATTCTTCGCCTTTTTGATCAATCCTTTATGAGATTCTGCAATGTTTCAAAAAGGGTCGCCGGTACGACAGGCTTGGACAGGTGTGCATTCATCCCTGCCTGGAGCGAATTCTGCACATCCTCATCAAAAGCATTGGCCGTCATTGCAATAATGGGTATTTTCGCGGCGTCCTCTCTGTCAAGGGATCGAATCTCTGCTGTTGCCTCAAGTCCTGTCTTTACAGGCATACGCACATCCATGAGGATTGCATCATAGTAGCCTATATCCGACTTTTCGAACATATCAATAACAAGCTGACCGTTCTCGGCGTGGTCAACCTCCATTTCTTTCATCTTAAGCATCTTCTTTACTATCTCTGCGTTGATGAGGATATCCTCTGCAACGAGGATATGACGACCCTTAAGTCCCTTTTTTGCATGATCACCGGCAGCCCTGTCATCATCCGCCACGGGAACGCATAGGTCTGAAGGACTGACGTTAACTGTGTGGACTCCTTTTATCTTATCGCTGTTTTGGAGTGTTATGGTAACAGTGAATGTAGAGCCCACACCCTTTTTGCTGTCCACCTTTATGCTACCGTTCATCATCTCGACAATACTCTTGGTAATAGCCATGCCAAGACCGGTGCTCCCGTACTTGTTGACCTTGTTCTCATCCTCCTGGGCAAAGGCATCAAATATCCTTGGAATGAAGCTCTCATCCATACCTATACCCGAATCCTTTATGATGAATCTTAAGGTGGTCTTGCCTTCGAATTGTGCTATCCTCTCTACATCGAGTGATACCCTGCCTTTTTCCGGAGTGAACTTAACGGCATTTCCAAGGATATTGATGAGAACCTGCTTGAGCTTCATGTCATCACCGATGTAGTAATCATCAATATTGCCATGAATCCTGCAATCATACTTAAGGCTCTTGTCCTCACACTGTCCGTTTATTATGGTATTGATCTGCTGCAGCATCTCACTGAACGAGAACTCCTCATTTTTCAAAGTGAGCCTTCCGCTCTCAATACGATTCATGTCCAGAATATCGTTAATAAGCTCCATAAGATGCTGTGCACTTGAACCGATTTTTTCCAGATAATCTCTTGTTGTTTCGGATATGTCCGGCTCTGAGAGAGCAAGGGAATCCAGGCCTATTATCGCATTCATGGGTGTTCGTATCTCGTGGCTCATGCTGGATAAGAAAGCTGTCTTGGCTGCATTTGCTTTCTCTGCCTCATTGAGGGCATTGGAGAGAAGTTCATTTCTCTCCTGCTGCTCTTTGATGACATCTGTCACATCACTTTTTAATAGCACATAGAATTTAGCTTCGTGGTTAACGACATAGAAGACAAATCGCTTGTGGAAGATATCGCCGTCGATCTCGCACACTATGTTGGCTTCGTAGGTGTCCTTTTTGTCAAGCACAGCGCTTACTGTCTCAAGCTTAAGCATATCAGCCATCTCGGCTTTTTCATCTTCGGTTCCCGACAGCACCGGTACTACCTGCTCTTCTATATATCGGCTGTAATCGCCGTTTTTGGTCTTTGGGAAAATAGCACCCTTCTGGGTATGCTTAGCATCACCGATGACTACGCCGTACTCACCGTCGATGATATAGGTGATCATGTCGTACAACTCTACCAGAGCCTTATTCTCAACGACCTGGTTGACCATATCCTCAGTGTAATCGTATTCGGTAAAAAATGAAACAATATCCCCTGTCCGTGGCTCCTTACGGATATTCTCCGTAACCTTGACGAAGCATTTCCTGCCGCTCTGCCTACGGGTATAGAATATATCGGTCAGATATGTGATGCCGTTGTTATACGCCTCGATAAGTGCAGGTGCGGAGAATTTCTCTCCGAACCTCTTCTGATCGGATTCAAGGGGGAAGAACTGGTTCCATTCCGCAAGATGGTCAGCTCCGGGTTCAGGATTGAATGCAAAGACATCCGACCCTCTGATATCCTCCATGACATCGGTTGTGAGGTCGACACGAAGGAATGTCAGCGCACCATGAGATAAAGCCTCAAGATCGGCAACCGTACTCTCGTACATCCTCTCAGCCTGTGCCTGACTCTCTTTAATCCCGGTCACGTCTGTATAGGTACAGTATACATACTGCACCTCATCTTCTTTGACAAAAGCATAGTGAACATTTACCCAGATAAGGTTGCCTTCAAGGGTGTATTTTCTTATGGTAAGTGAATTGGTACCGTCCTTGGTCTTATGGTTCTTAAAAAGATATGCAACATCATCTCTGTCGTCGGGATGCGTTGTGCGAAGTGTTCCCTCGGCGCTTGCATCCACAATTTTATCTTCCGTGGTCTCCATCATGAGAGCAAAGTCATGTGAACACCACACGGGATGGAACATACCATCGTCCTCAATGCGCATCAGGACAGCGTTGTTGTCCAGAGATTTAAAGAGCCTCTCATAAAAATCAGTCTTAAAATTCATCATACATTTTACCCTTTATAAGAATCATGATCCTTCGCAGACAGGTTTTTCCTGCAATAATAAGCATACACCCCGATACATATCCAGATGACGGCAAGGATTATGATAAGATTCCTTGAAGCCTTAGGCAGGGGACCCATGTCCTTATCTGATATATCGGAACCGACTGCCGTTACGGAATCAAGTCTGTAGAGGGAGCGCATATTGCTATAAAGCTTATCTATATATGCATCATCGACGGTGATCTTACGCCGTCTTGCCTTAGTCACTTCCTCTATCATCTGTCCGGCGGCATCACGTAAGGAGGCCGAGCCGTTGAATACCGGCGTAACGAAGGTATTCTGTGAATTATTAAGCAGAAGCTTAGTCGCTTCTATCTTGACATCATAGTGTTCCTTGTAATCCTCTCCGGAACGGGCAAGGTAGTCCTTATATTCATCCCGCTCTCTTGCTCTTAAGGTCACGGGTGTATAGCCCTCTGTCTCGGAATATGCTATCTGTACATCATCCGTAAGCATATACTGGGCAAAAAGCCATGATGCCAGTACCTCTTCCTTATCCTCTTTATTGAATATACAGATGGACGGACCCTGGGATATCATGGATATATTGTCCGTATCAAACTGCGGTACGGGATATACTGCGGTCTCAAATTCCACCTTCTTAGACTCATGTATATCGGATAAAGGCGCATGCGAGCCCATCCATGTGGCTCCGGCAGTGGAATCTATGGCAAAGATACACTGACCGGCGTTAAGGAAATTCCCGGGATAACTTGATATCTTGAATGTGGAGAAGGCTCCCGTCTCTGCATGAGATGCAACCGTATTGAGTATATCCCTCGTAGTATCCGAGAATATACCTATCTCACCTTCGTCCGTGGAGTACGGCGCATCAAGCTGATGCAGCATCTGTATCATCATATTATCGGTGGACTTATAGATGAAGGGGATCATGACCTTCTGTCCGTTTACTGTATAATTGCCGTCCGCATCTGTCTCCATGGCTTTCTCCGAGACCTCCCAGACGAAATCCCATGTAAGGACCTCCGGCATATCATAGCCTAATCTCTCAACATATGTCTGGTTGACATAACATGCTTCCGTGGAACGCATATAGGGAAGCGCATATGTCTGATCGCCTATCCTGCACTCCTGTATGAACTGTGGTACAAGCTCATCACTTCTTACGGAGTCATACCTTAAGCTGCTGCCGCCCAATCCGTACTCTGGATCAGCCATAAGCTCATCCAGCGCCACCACCGTATTGTCTCCCGTCATGTATGTGGCTATATGGTCGGGATATGTGATACATACATTCGGAGTGGTGCCTGTAGATATATTGGTTATGACATCATTATATATCTTGCCGTAGTCCGTATATAATCTTAAGTCCACCTTGATATTCGGATACAGCTTCTCGAAGTCCCCTATAGCCTTCTTATATATATCCGTCTGGGTCTTATTGGTATCATTCTTGGCCCAGAAGGTGATATTGTATGTCCTGCTTTCATCAAAGGATTCCGGCATCGTGAAGGCTTCCATTCCCTTACGTCCGTGACAGCCCGTAAGAGAAACCATACATACGGACAAAATCATCAAGCATATTGCTGTTGGTTTTATTTTTTTCATATTTCTTTTCATATTGTTTTTGCTATATTTCATTGTATGATCATTTTTTAATTTAATGACGAAATATATGTTCCGTAAGCAGGCAATCGTAGGCGTCGGTACTTAGGTGCCGTATTTAGGCACCTTATGTACCGCTACGCCGGAGCCTTAGCGCAAGCGGCCTGCGACGGAACATATATTTCGTCATATAAGAAACGTTCATCCCTTGGTCCCTCCTCTTGAGACACCCGCCATTATCTTCTTATGGAATATAAGGAAGAGTATGACAAGAGGTACGCTTATGGCTACGACCGCCGCCATCATGGCAGGGATATTCTCTCTTCCGAAGCCGTTCTCACGTATGGACTGGATACCGTTGCTTACAAGGAAGTAGTTCTCATCATCGGTTATGAGTCTCGGCCATACATAAGAGTTCCAGCACTCTATGACCTTAAGTATTATGATGGTCACTATGGTGGGCTGCGATATGGGTATCATGACCTTTATCAGATATTTGATATCCGATGTGCCATCCACCTTGGCGGCCTTATACAGCTCCTCCGGTATCATCTCGAAATTTTCCTTAAGCAGATATATATAGAAGACCGAGGTGACGGAGGGAAGTATGAGTCCGAGGAAAGTATTACGCATATTAAGCTCTGTGATGGTGACGAAATTAGTGATTATCACAAGCTCGTTGGGTATCATCATAAGAGCTAAGAAGAATGCGAAGAGAGCGCTCCTTCCCTTAAAGTCTATTCTGGCAAAGGCATATGCCGACAGGATTATGACTATCATCATAAGTGCCGTGGTCACAAGGGTAAAAATGATGGTATTAAGGAAATATCTCCCCAGAGGCACCGAAGTGAAAGCGTTCACATAGTTCTCCAATGTGGGACTGGTCGCATAGAATTTCGGTACATACTCACCGTTATAGGACGCATAGCTCTTAATGGAAGTAAGTAACATCCAGTAGAAGGGGAAGAGCACTATGATCCCCCATAGGGTGAGCAGGATATATGTGATTGACTTTTTTATACTCTGTGTTTTTTTCATCTTTCTTACTGTTACGCTTCTTGTCTGTAAGCCATGCACGGCATTGTACATATATTACAACATATGTTACAGCGTATATTACTGTGTCACCATCTTCCTGCTGATAAGCAGATTGATGATGGTTATGGTGAATACTATGGCAAAAAGTATAAGAGCTGCTGCCGATGCATATGACGGATATCCTCCGCTGTTGCCGTAGAGCATATCATAGACATAGCCCACTATGGTATTCATCCCGGCGCTGTTAAGGTCTGTTCCGAAGAGTGCCACCTCATCGCTGTATGCCTTGAAAGCACCGATAAAACCTGTGATTATCAGATAGAAGATGGTGGATGATATCATAGGTAGCGTGATCCTGCAGAATATCCTAAGAGAGCTTGTTCCATCCACTCTTGCTACCTTATAGTAATCCTGATTGACCGAAGCCAGAGCACTTGTAAGTATGAGTATCTTGAACGGAATGACTACCCATACGGTATAGATGCACATTACCATGATCTTGGCCCAGTACGGACCGTCTATGAAGTCCACGGCATTACCACCGAAGGCCTTGATAAGTAGATTGATCAGTCCGTCGGAATAAGCCGTCTTCTTAAAAAGTACCATGAACACAAGTCCCACTGCCAGAGTGTTAGTCACATACGGCAGGAAGTAAAGTGTCTGATACAGGCTCTTAAGCTTACTTATGGAGCTTAATCCAAGGGATATAAGGAGTGCCAGTCCAGTAGATACAGGCACCGTTATCATGACTATGATGAAGGTGTTCTTAAGTGCCTGTACGAAGTATGTGTCATGAAGTACATAGGAATAATTAAAGAGTCCATATCCCGAATAGACCTGTGAAGCGAAGTTATAATTCTCTTCAACGGAATAGATGAGTACATCGATCAAAGGGTATACCATGAATACCCCAAGGAATAAGAGTGCCGGCAGCATATACAGCCAGCCCATTACGTTTTGTCCGAGTCGAATCTTCTTCATATCAATATTATCTGGGTATTATCCGGAATCATGTCATATATAGGAATATGATCCGTAATACCTATTCTTTGGTATAATATAGCAGTTCCTCACTCTCCATATCGAAGATGTGTGTCTTATCCGGCTTAAGCGAGAAGCTCACCGTATCCTTATCCGTATCCACCTGATTCTCCGCACTTATTATGGAACGGACACACACGGTATCGGCTGCTGTTGCGGCATCATGGAAGGATACGACACTTATGTCACGTCCCATGACCTCCACTCTGTCGAGTCTGCATGTAAGAGGACCATTATCATCCAGTATAAATCCCTCGGGACGGATACCCACATATACTTCCCTTCCGTCGGTCTCCACAGTCTCCCTGTCTTTCGTCCCCATGATCGCTTCATCCGGTATGTCAAGCACTTTGGCATCACCTATATACAGGCCGCCACTTATGATCCTGCCCTTGAATACATTGATGGCAGGAGTACCAAGGAATTTGGCTACGAATAAGTTGACAGGACTGTCATATACTTCCTGCGGCTTACCGACCTGTTGGATACAACCTGCTTTCATCACCACTATCATATCAGAGATGCTCATGGCTTCTTCCTGATCATGAGTAACGAATATGGTGGTTATGCCAGTCTCTCTCTGTATACGGCGTATCTCCTCCCTGGTCTGAAGCCTTAATCTCGCATCGAGGTTAGATAAAGGCTCATCTAAGAGTAATATCTTAGGTCTCTTAACAAGCGCCCTTGCTATAGCCACTCTCTGCTGCTGTCCGCCCGACATCTCCTTGGGCTTTCTCGCCATCAGATTCTCTATCTGCACAAGCTTAGCCGCTTCATAAGCCTTGGCCTTCATCTCTTCTTTACTTAACTTCTTATCTCCCTTAAGATTACCCAAAGGGAAGGTTATATTCTGTTCTACTGTCATATGCGGGAAAAGTGCATAATTCTGGAACACCATCCCCACGCCTCTTTCCTCCGGAGGAAGGTCAGTAACTTCCTCATCTCCGAAGAATATCCTGCCCCTTGTAGGCTTCTCAAGACCGCAGATAAGATTAAGAGCCGTACTTTTACCGCAGCCTGAAGGACCTAAGAGCCCCACAAGCTTACCGTCCGGTATCTCCATGTCGAAGTTATCGACAGCCACTACCTCTGTCCTGTCCTTCTTATCCCTGCTTGGGAATATCTTGGTGAGTTCCTTAAGTACTACTTTCATATCTCTCCTATATGCCATACCGCCCGAATACATCACATATGTATGACTGCCTGCTATCGGATCGCTGTCTTATCTGTCTTATATGTTTTACGGATATCA
Organism: uncultured Lachnospiraceae bacterium; assembly: GCA_905235845.1. Lineage (GTDB taxonomy): Bacteria > Bacillota > Clostridia > Lachnospirales > Lachnospiraceae > Colinaster. The sequence goes on along the minus strand of CAJONG010000038.1, from coordinate 4,567 downwards.
ATTATAGAATAGCACAATCGGATTTCTTTGAAAATAAAAAAGAAAAGACGCCGACCTTGCGGTCAGCGCCTGTTGTTGTTGGGTTAAGAAGGAAATACCCCCGTTTGGGGTTAATAACCGGCATCACCGGCTATTAAGGGAAGGTATTTCTTTCTTATGGGGTATAGCAAAAAACTACAAAATGTATTGGGGGGTTACATCTAGTATAATAATCTAACCCACCCTCTACAACAATGCTTCTCTTAAACAAAATTTACAAATCATAGCTGTGATTTTTGTACATATTGCACAATCTTAATCGTTTAAGTTATCGCCATGCGTATGGTTTCTGTATGCCTTGATCGCATTCCGGTGCGTGTGAACTCCCGAAAGACTTACTTTGTATGGTTCTTATATATGTCCACGTGATCGTAGATACATCTCCATGCGCTGTGGGCGTTCACCGTGACAGCTATGTAATTTCTGCCGGATGCTGATGTATAGTAGCTGGCGGCACAGTTACGGGACTCCACGACGAAGCCCGTCTTGGCACCTATCACTTCTCCGCCCGTATCCTTATCCTCTATACGGCGCAGGAACCAGTTGGATATCTCTATCCCATCAGGATGCTCTGCGGAAGCGCTTGTAGTATACCTATGCTCCGACAGCACCTTCCTGCAATACTCATTGTCCATGGCGGCATTCATGATTATCGCAATATCGTAGCAGGTGGAGTAATTATTCTCATCATGTGAGCCCGATACATTGGCAAAATGCGTTGTTCCCGATATACCAAGAGCCTTAGCCTTCTCATTCATCATGTCGACGAATGCATCCATTGATCCGGCAGTCTGTATCGCAAGCTCTGCCGCCGCATCCGCTCCCGATGGAAGGATGGTTCCGTAGCAGAGGTCCTCTATGGTCACTTCCTCCCCTATGTCAAAATTAACCGCACTTAGCTTCTTGCTGTAAGCATAATTCGTCGCATCCTGCGAGACGGACACCTTTTTCTTAAAATCCGTCGTATTCTCCACTGCCACTAAAAGCGTCATGATCTTGGTCATGGAAGCCGGATATATCCTTGCCTTGTGATCCACCGCTCCCGTGATCAGCCCGTTATCCACATCCACGAGTATGGCGTGGGCGCTTGTCATATTGTCACTTACAAGATATTCAAGGTTATCCGCCTCCGTGTATGAGTAGGTCTTGTTATTCACATGGCTTTCTGTCAGGTTATCCGTACCGACCTTATCGTCATATTCGGACACAGAAGCAGATATATCGTTATCATCCTGTAACAATATCCCATCCCCTGCTCTGCCCGATACGTCTATCCTGATCCCTTGTCCCTCGGCAGATGCATCCGCCGTTACCCCGGAGCCATCCGACACATCATTTACCGTATCCTTATGGCCAATCCTTATCATCATTACGGACAGGATCACGGCGCATATCACAAGTACACCGACAATGAGCAGAAGTCTCTGCCTCATTCTGGCTTTCTTCTGCTCACGCTTCATCCTTGCTATTCTTTTATTCCATTCGGCTCTGTCACGTACTTCTTCCACGCGATCAATTACCCTTTCCCTCTTCCTTCTTAGCGGGCAGTGTATTCTCTTCCCTGTGCCTTGCCCACAGCTTCTTATGCCTTATTATGACCGCTCCACCGGGCTTAACCCTTACCGTGATCACACCGTTCTTATCCTTATAGCGTCTGCCCCGCGTTCTGTATCCCTGCCTGTCTGTGGTAAGCATGGTGCGGTATCTTTTGCCGCTTCCTATACCTAACAGGCTTACCGGTATCTTATACTCCATCTCGATATTCATGGTATTGGCTATCACGATGGTGGCTTCCTTCTTATACACTCTTGCATATGCCACAGAGCCCCTGGCAGCCGGAAGTCTCATAAGAGAACCGTACTTAAGCTCCGGACTCTCCTTATGTATCCTTATGGCAGCCTTATGGAAGTCGATAAGCTTCTTATCTTCCGCACCCCACGGGTATACGCGTCTGTTATCGGGATCGGTGAATCCGACTAAACCTGCTTCATCACCGTAATACAGTGTGGGAGCGCCTATCCATGTCATCTGCATGACTACCGCCTGTCTGAGCACTGCCTTATCCGCTCCCTCTTTAGCAGCAGCACTTCCAAGCTTCTCTACACGTCCTGCCTTATGGGTGGTGCGGGTTAAGAATCTCGAATGGTCATGATTACTGAGTTCATTCATCGCTGTCTGGTATGAGGGCATGGACATCCTTGCGCCGTTACGCGCCATACTGTCCCAGAATGCATCCGCATCCCCTATAAGCTTAGGCTTATATTCATCACTGTGCTTCTCCATTCCGGTCAAAAACCATGTCACCGGTTCCATGAAGGCATCATAATTCATCACGGTATCCCACTGACCGCCTCTAAGCCATGGGGAAGCATCCCCGTAATGCTCGGCAAGGATTATTGCTTCGGGATTGGCCTCCTTGACCTTATTCCTGAAGTCCGACCAGAATCTGTGATTGGTCTCACTGTCCGGACCAAGGTCCGCAGCTACATCAAGTCTCCATCCGTCGGCATTGTACGGCTGTGATACCCATTTCGCACCTATCTTAAGGATATGATCGTACAACTCCCTGCATTCATAATTAAGCTTAGGCAGTGTCTTATAATCCCACCATGTTTCATAATCCTCATTATATGGCCAGCTTCCCTTATTCCCGAAGGTAAAGTAGTCATGGTATGGACTGTCCTTAGCTATATAGGCTCCCTTGTGATAGTCCGGCATATTCTCATATATACGCTCTGCATCCATCCACTTATTGAACGAACCGCAGTGATTGAAGACTCCGTCAAGGATAACTCTCATTCCCCTTGCGTGAGCTTCCTTAGTCAGCTCGCAGAAAAGCATATTGGATGCTTCAAGATTCTCCTTATCCGTTACCCTTTTAATAAAGCCCTTGGCCTCGGTATTATCCTTAAGCGTAGAATCAAGCACGGTATCATCGTCATTTACGATCACACCAAAATGCGGGTCCACGTAGTCATAGTCCGCCGTATCATACTTATGATTGGAGGGCGATACGAATATGGGATTAAGATATATCACCTCTACACCCAGATCCTTAAGGTAATCAAGCTTATCTATGACACCCTTAAGATCTCCGCCGTAGAATTCATTCAGACCGCTGTCTATAGGGTCGTCCCAGTTCTTCGCTTCAGTGAGCTTATCAAGATATCTGTACTCACCCGTGCGTACGTCATTGGTCTTATCTCCGTTATTAAAGCGATCGACATATATCTGGTAGAACACTGCACCCTTAGCCCATCCCGGAGTCTTAAAGCCCGGTATCACACGGAAGAAGCATTCTTCATCTATTGCCTTGGGATTGCCCGATTCCGGTATGGCTCCACGATTATCATAGATATAATCCTCACCATCCACAGTGACCCTGAAGTAATATCTGATCATCTCATCGCCAAGAGTGACCGTAGTCTCATAGAATTCATAATCACCACTTTTTCTCTTCCTTGTCATGGTGATTATCTCATCATTGATTATGATCTGAACCTTAGACGTTGACTTACGCGGAGCACGAAGTCTTATTCCCAGTTCCTGCCCGACTGCAGGCTCTGTATCGGATATGTATTCACTTGTTGTATCTGAATATATAAGCTTGTAACCTTCCATTGACCTTACCTTATGCTCCGGCAAAAAGCGCTTCGAATTCCTCTCTTGATATCCTCTCCCTCTCTATAAGAAGAGCAGCACTTCTCTCAAGTATCTCTCTGTTCTCTAAGATTATGTCCTTAGCCTTCCTGTAGCATTCATCTATTATGGACTTGACTTCCTTATCGATCTCGCCCGTGATGTATTCGCTGTGGCTTCTGGGATGTGCCAGATCCCTTCCTATGAAGACCTCCTCATCCTCGTCATCATAGTTGATCACTCCGATATTGTCAGACATTCCGTATTTTGTGACCATCTTACGTGCCTCTCTGGTCGCACGCTTGATATCATTGGAGGCTCCCGTAGTGATATCTCCGAACACTATCTCCTCCGCGATCCTTCCGCCTAAGAGCACCATTATATCCTGAAGCATCTTACCCTTGGTTAGGAACATCTCATCCTTCTCAGGCAATGGCATGGTATAGCCTGCCGCTCCGGGACCTGTGGGAATGATGGATATCGTATATACGGGGTCCATATCCGGCAGTACATGGAACAGTATCGCATGACCCGACTCGTGATAAGCGGTGATCTTCTTCTCCTTATCCGAGATGATCCTGCTCTTCTTCTCTGCTCCTATTCCTACCTTGATGAAGGACTTGCGTATATCCTCCATGTTGATATAAGCCCTGTTATCTCTGGCTGCAAGTATGGCGGATTCATTGAGCAGATTCTCAAGATCGGCTCCCGTGAAGCCTGCTGTGGTCTGGGCTACCTGCTTAAGATCCACGTCCTCTGCCAGAGGCTTATTCCTTGCGTGTACCTTAAGTATATCCTCCCTGCCCCTTACATCGGGAGCGCCTACCGATATCTTACGGTCAAAACGTCCCGGTCTTAATATCGCAGGATCCAGTATATCTACCCTGTT
>CAJONG010000037.1 GCA_905235845.1 uncultured Lachnospiraceae bacterium | reverse complement strand
ATCATGGTATTTACCAGGATGATGAATGTGTATATCAATACAAGGTCCTTAAGAGACAGGGAGACGGCTGATAGGATGAATGTCGAAGCGGATCATATGGTAAGTGACGGATGTGCAAGGCTTGAAGGAGTCTATGATATTATAAGAGACGGTATGAAACAGAATACTGTACGTAAGCTGTAACAGACCGATAAAATATGGCTTAAGAGAGGATTCACAGAACGGAGCGGATATGGAAGAATGGAGAGGAATGCCTGTAGTACAGGCACTGGCTGAGGATTTCAAGGTAAGGCTTAAGACCCTTGCTGCTAAGGGAATAACACCTACGCTAGCTGTAGTCAGAGTGGGAGAGAGAGAGGATGACTTATCCTATGAGAGAGGGCTTAATAAGAGGTTTGATTCGGTAGGAGCCAGAGTAATATCTAAGACCCTGTCTGCGGATGTAAGTCAGGAAGAGCTTGAGGAAACTGTAAGGGAATGTGATGCTGATGGCAGTATCCACGGAATACTCTTATTCCGGCCTCTTCCCAGGCATCTTAATGAGAAGGCGGTAACTAAGCTTGTATCGCCCCATAAGGATGTGGACTGTATGACAGAGTATAATATCGCTCATACATTCATGCAGGATAATGAGGGACATGAGCCCTGTACTCCGAGAGCCGTAATGGAGCTTCTTAAGCATTATGACTATGACCTGACAGGGAAAAAAGCAGTGGTCGTAGGACGCAGCATGGTGGTGGGTAAGCCCCTTGCCATGATGTTGCTTAAGGCTAATGCCACTGTTACCGAATGTCATACAAGGACTAAGGATCTGGCGGCGGTATGTAAGGATGCGGACATTATCTGTGCCTGTGCCGGTGTACCTAAGATGATCACCGATGAACATATGAGTGAAGGACAGGTGATCATAGATGTGGGCATCAATGTAGTGGATGGTAAGCTCTGCGGAGATGTGGACTATGAGGCGGCAGGCCGTCATGCGGCATATGCGACTCCGGTTCCCGGAGGTATTGGCACAGTCACTACCTCATGTCTTTTAATGAATGTGATCAAAAGTGCGGAGATGGGCATATAATGTCCATTTTGCCGGATATTTTATATCCGGTAGAAAAGAATTATAATCAGAGTAAAATATTTTTATTTATTTGCTAATTTTGTTACAGTTTTATTACACTTTTTGTGGTATTATAGCATCAATAAGAATTGTCGCAAGACAATAACTTATATACTTCCCCTTTTATATGACCATCTTCGTCCCCCGAGGATGGTCTTTCCCTTTTTATGGAGGAAAACAGTTTTCGATGAACACTTGGGTTATCCATTATGAGATAGCAGCCATCATTATCATTTTTGTTGTCTCTATACTGTTCATGGCAGGTCACAGGGTATATACTAAGACATCGAGAGTTTTCAAGACAATCCTGCTTATGGGTATGGCTACTGCCATTACGGATGAGCTGTCTGTATTCGGATTGTCACATTCGGATATTGTTTCCCCTATTGCCAACAGTGTGCTGAATGTATTGTATAATGTATTCCTGATGTCAACGGTATTCTTATACGTTGTGTATATTGTTCTGACTACGGGAATGGACAGCAGATACAGGAAGAGATTCTATATCTTTGGATCTGTTCCCATTGCGTTGGAGATTATCTTTTTTATTACTTCCCCGATAACTGATTTTATGTTCTATATTGATGAAGCAGGTGTATACCACAGAGGTGTCGGTATGTCACAGTGCTTTGTGGTTGTAGGCATATATATATCATTTATGGCATATCTGTGTATCATAAGAAGTGATCATATATCCAGGGTGCAACTGATATCCACGCTTATGTATATGATCGCAATAGTTTTATCTATAATATTGCAGGTATTATTCCCGGAGTATTTACTTAATGCGTTCGCCATAGCCATAGGTGTCATGCTCGTATTTATAACGATGCAAGGCGATTTTGTGGATTCCGATAAACTGCTTGATACTTTGAATTCTGATGCGTGGAGCAGAAGGATAGCCCAGGCTGTTGAGACGAACAGACCCATCACGTTGCTCGTAGTCAGGCTTGGAGGATATGAGAGACTCAATACTCAGGTAGGATATGCGGGATGTAACAGTTTCTTAAGACAGATAGCCACTTTTTTGATAAAGCTTATCCCCGGACATCAGGTATATCATCTTAATGGTCTGTACTTCGGATGTGTACTTGATAAGAGTGAGGACGGTATGGCCTACGCAGAGAGTATTGAGGACAGACTCTCGCAGAACTTTAAGATAGATGGTTATCCCGGCAATATCAATATCCCTTTCATAATAACTCTGGTCAGGTGTCCCGAGCAGGTGAAGGATTCGCAGGAGCTGGATGCTCTTACCAATATGCTGTGTGTAGAGCCGGACGGATACGAAGAAGAGAAGATTCACGTCGTATCGGATGAAGATATAGAAAGCTTTGTCCGCAGAAAAAGCGTTGAACTTGCCCTTGAGAAAGCAGTCAGAACCGGAGGCTTCACAGTTCATTATCAGCCCATAGTAAAGCTTGAGACCATGAAGGTACACAGTATGGAAGCACTGGTCAGGCTCCATGATGACGAGGTGGGGGACATATATCCTGATGAATTCATCCCCCTGGCGGAAGAGATGGGTATCATACCGATGATCACGGAATGTGTGCTAAGCCGTGCGGCAAGTCTTATGTCAAGATGCAGGCTTGAGGAGAAGGGTATTACAAGGATGCATGTGAACCTTACGGCTTCGGAGTGTAAGAGAGGCGACAGCAACGGCAAGCTTGCATCGATAGTGGATAGATATAATCTTGACAGATACACGATCTGTTTTGAGATATCCGAGACAGCTTCACCCGGGGAGACTAATCCGGTGGGAGAAGGTATATGCAGACTTCATGATGCAGGTATGGGGATAGTCCTTGACGATTTCGGAACAGGCTATTCCAATATGACGGAGATAGTGGCTCTTCCCATTAACCTTGTTAAGATAGATAAGACGTTCCTATGGGCAGCTATGTCAGATGATGGCGCCATGACGGTACTTAGGGAGTTCGTGGATATGATACATAAGTCCGGACGCAAAGTGCTTATCGCAGGAGTTGAAGACGAAAAGGGTCTGGAGGTAGTGAAGGAGCTTGAAGCAGATTATGTACAGGGCTTCTGCTTCTCAAAGCCCATGCCTCAGGAAGAGATCATAGATTATATCAACAATGTCAATGTATACGGAATGTCGTCTATACAGAAGGCGTGATATATAAGCCATAAGTCGTAAGCCATAGGCTATAAGACATAAAAGAACCGTGGACATCCGTGTCCGCGGCTCTTTTACTGTAGGGTATAATAAACAACAAAGTTTCTCTAACTGTGATAATGTGATAACTATTCCGTGATGTCCTCTAAGGAATCCTTCACCGTGTCAACCACATCCTCGGCATTGTCTATGATATCTTCTGCCACATCGTTAACATCTGCATCATCATCATTCTTGGAAGCCTTACGCTCTGCCAGTTGGTCGTTAAGAACAGCCTTCTTGTCATTGGCATCCTTAATGATGCTCATGATGTCGGGGAATTCAAGTTCCGCATCATCCTTGTGTGCCTCGTAGTATGCCTTACCAAGCTCCTTGTAATTCTTTACAAGGGTATTATCGCAACTGACGATCTGTGCACGGATATTAGCGACCTCAGATACTTCCTTAGCTTTGTCTGCCACGATCTTGCTTCCGGCGCCAACCTTTTCTGTAATATCATTCCATAATGACATAATCTCTTCCTCCATTCACATAAACTTATTATACTTTCCCACAGGCAACCATAACTGTTGCTAATAATGATTATACATCAATGCCGGCGAAAATAATAATTAATTAATTATAAAATCTATAAACCATCATCCGATATACAAAAAACTATTCACCGGCAGGTATCTCCCCGGCAGGTATCTCCCCGGCAGCGGCGGCATTCTGTTCTATGGCTAAAGCAAGGGCAGTGGCGGCATTCGATGCTCTCTGCTGTATCTCAAACTGTTGCGTGGCAAGCAGCATATCTATATTGGGATCTGCCATATATGCCGCATTGTGGATGCACAGATGCTGGATGGTGCCGTCGGGATTATCGATTATGGTCCCCTCACTTGACTGAAGCCTTGCCGCATCCTCATCAAGACCTGCTGCTAAAAGAGTTCCTCTCTGCACTGCGGGATCCTCGGGAAGAGGAAGCTCGAAAACACCCTCTGTTTTGAAAGGACATGTATCGCATGCAGGTAAGAGGCTGTATGCACAGACAGTTCCTGAATAGTGTACGTCACAGGTCTCTGTGGGAACAGTATCCTCTGCGAATATCTCACTTTTAAGGTGTGCATCACAGAGACCGGGGATAGGGAGCTTACCTGATGAAGCACATACCGTACATGTTACCAGACCACCGGGAGTAGGGAATGAAGCATATTCAAGATTCTCATGAACTCTGCTCATAACTTCCCGCCACAGCGTCTTGGCGAAATTCTTCTCTGCATTGGATGTAAGCTTGGCATTATTATCAAAGCCTGTCCAGGTAGAGCATGTATAGTAGGGAGTGTATCCCGCGAACCATACGTCATTGTAGTCAGATGTGGTTCCGGTCTTGCCTGCTATGGCCATTCCGCCGAAGTTGGCTGCCGTGCCGGAACCGGATGTGACAACATCCTGCATGGCACTTGTAAGAAGGTAAGCTGTAGTCTGCTTAAGTACCTGCCTTGAATCGACCATGGTATTGTCGAGCAGGGTATTGCCGTCATGGTCTACCACCTTGGTATAGAGCTTGGGCTTGATATATATGCCTTCATTGGCAATCGTCGCATAAGCCGCATTAAGCTCGAGATTGGTGACACCGTTGGTGAGACCGCCAAGGGCAAGTGTCTGCTGAATGTCGGAATATATTTTGCCGCCTATTTCCTTGCTGGACACAAGAGTTGTGAATCCAAAGTTCTGGAGATAATCATAGCCAAGCTGTGGTCCGATCTGAGTAAGTGCCTTAACGGTAACTATATTGAGTGAGTCTCTGATACCGTCGCGGAATGAGCATATACCCCTGTATCCTGTCGTATACCAGTTGCGGACAGGAATTCCGCCATCGAAGCAATACGGAGCATCAGTCTCGACCGTAGCAAGGGTAAGCCCTGCACTGTCTAAGGCGGGTGCATATGTGGATACTACCTTGAAGGTAGATCCCGGCTGACGGGTAGTGGACGTAGCTCTGTTAAGAGTACGACTCGCGGACTTAGTACCGCGACCGCCGATCATGGCTACGACTTCACCTGTATGCTGATCTTCAACCGTAAGTGATATCTGAGGCTGAGGTGTTATATTGATACTCTCCGAGAGAATGTCATCCCCGGGGGACATTACGGCATTCTGATATTCCTCAATTGCGGCGTAGGCCTCATCAGGGCTGTCGTAGAGCAGATTGAAGCGGCTGTTGGACTGCTTGAAGTACTGCTTGAACATCTCTGAACTGTGATTCTCGACCTCACCGTTTGCTTTGGTAATAGAGAGCCTGTAGTTAAGATAATACTTGGTTCCCTCGGGATAGATGGATTCATCAGAGCATACCTGATCGCATATGCGCTGTATATCGGGGTCCTGTGTGGAATATATTGATAAGCCGCCGCTGTATAGAAGGGTATAAGCCTGAGTCTCATTATATCCGGCAGCCAAAAGGTCATTATATACCGCTTCGGTAACCGCATCATCAAAGTAGGAGTTGATGGTGCTCTCCACCACCGTCTCGTTGGTGGTCTGAATCCTTGAATATACATCATCCGCTTTGGCGGTATTGTATTCATCCTCGTCTATATAGCCCTGATCCAGCATATATTTAAGTACGGTATCACGTCTCTCCGCATTCTTATCGGGATGGGAGATGGGATTGTACTTGGACGGATTCTGTGTGATGCCGGCTATCACGGCACACTCTGAGAGAGAAAGCTCATATACGTTCTTATTGAAGTATCGTAAGCTTGCAGCCTGTACTCCGAGAGTATTCTGTCCGAGGTTGATGGTGTTCATATAATTAAGGAGAATGTCCTCCTTGCTCATCGTCTTCTCAAGCTGGATAGCAAGGTATTGTTCCTGGATCTTACGCTTGACACGCTCTATGGTGCTGTCCTCACTCATCCAGTTGGTGAAGACATTGTTCTTAAGCAACTGCTGTGTGATGGTCGAAGCACCCTGTGAAAGAGAGCGATCCTTAAGAGCAGACATTCCGGCACGCATGATACCCATAATATCGATACCATTGTGGCTGTAGAAACGTTCATCCTCTATAGCAACGAACGCATCGGACAGATTCTGAGGGATCTTGTCCATGCTGACGGGTATTCTGTTACTGTCCGCCGCAACAAGCTTGGCTGTCTGATTGCCGTTCTTATCATATATAAATGTGGAGAAACCTGTGGGCGACACATCAATATTGGAAATGTCGGGAGAAGAGTCGATGATCCCCTTGAACACTCCGATAGCTGCCGCTGTTCCTATTATGCCCACACCGATAACGGCTATAAGGATTAGCCTGACGATGATCAGTCCCAGCTTTTTTGTTAATTTAAGTCCTACGGAATTAAGTTCGGTCTCCTTAGCTTTGATCCCGTTCTTAGTATAATTCATATCTGTACCCATATTCCTTCCGACTGTATGCCATACAGGATTGATTATACCAAAAAGCAAAGGTAAAATAAAGGTGTTTATAAAGTCTTAAGAAAGGCTTAAAATAGGATCATGGGAACTGACAATACAAGCTATGAAACCATCATCGGCAGGAGTGAAGACGTTCTTACGGAGAAAAAGTCCCGCTTCATAGCCACTATAGCACACGTGGAGAGTGAAGAGGAAGCGAACACTCTGCTTGGCGAGATACGTAAGAAGAATTGGGATGCCAGGCACAACTGCTATGCGTATATCCTTGGTAAAAAAAGCGAGACTAAGCGATTCTCTGACGACGGAGAACCTTCCGGAACTGCAGGGCGACCTATCCTCGATATTCTTGAGGGTAATAAGCTTACCGACGCTATGATAGTAGTGACCAGATACTTCGGCGGTGTTCTGTTAGGAACGGGCGGACTTGTAAGGGCATATTCGCAGTCAGGTGCGATGGCAGTGGCAAGAGCCAAAGAGGAGGGCAGGTTAGTCACCATGCGTCTGATGCGCTCACTTGATATAACGGCAGATTACAGCATGTCCGAGAAGGTTCGCCATGTACTAACGTCCGGTGAGGTTAATATTGCTGATACAAGATATGAAGAGAATGTAATTCCGATAGGAGAAGAAGACGGACTGGTTTGCAAAATAACAGATGTTACCGGCGGCAGGGCCAAGACAGAGCAGGGGGATACAGGCTACTATCCAGTGATTAATCATTGACAAAAACAGTGCTTGAATTGTAGAATATTTAAGCGTTGATTTAACAGATATCCAAGAATATGATTTCATGGCAAAGGAAAGGTGGTGATCGATATGAAGAAGAAAATTAAGTTAAATGATGTTCCTCTTCCCTCGGCGGGGAGTATATTTATCACTTTAAAAAGAGGGAAATGCCATGGACGAGAGAATGGAAATTAAGGACATCAGGGAGCTTCTTGATACCAAGCAGTATACGAGGCTCAGACAGAAGCTGTCCGATATGAATGAGGCGGATATAGCCACCGCCTTGGAAGAGCTTGAAGAGAAGGATCAGCTCAAGGTCTTCAGGATTTTGCCTAAGGATATGGCTGCTGATGTATTCTCCTATATGGATGTGGATATACAGCAGTATATCATCACATCACTGTCGGAGAAGGATGCCGGTGTGATCATCGACAATCTGATGGCGGATGACGCTACGGATCTTCTGGAAGAGATGCCGGCCAATATGGTCAAGAGGCTTTTGGCAGCCGCTTCACCGGAGACAAGAAGGGATATCAATAACCTTCTTCGTTATCCCGAGGACAGTGCCGGAAGCATCATGACGGTGGAGTATGTGGATCTTAAGGAGAGCCTGACTGTAGAGCAGGCCATAGAGCGCATACGAAACATCGGAGTGGACAGCGAGACTATCAATATCTGCTACGTACTGGACTCAAGGCGTAAGCTTATAGGTACCGTAGCACTCAGATATCTTTTATTAAGTCAGCCTGATGACATTATAGGCAATATAATGCATGAGAATGTCATCTCCATCAATACCATGATGGACCAGGAGGAGGTTGCCAGACAATTCCAGAAATACGATTTTACATCCATGCCGGTTGTGGATGGGGAGAACCGCCTCGTTGGAATCATCACTGTCGATGATATTGTGGATATCATGGAACAGGAGGCTACCGAGGATATCGAGAAGATGGCCGCTATCGTGCCATCGGATAAGCCATATATGAGGACAGGCGTGTTCGAGACGTGGAAAAAGCGTATTCCGTGGCTGCTGTTACTCATGATCTCTGCTACATTCACAGGTAGGATCATATCAAGCTTCGAGGATGCCCTTAGTGTATATGTGGTGCTTACGGCATTCATTCCGATGATTATGGATACCGGAGGTAATGCCGGCGGACAGGCATCCGTGACCATTATCCGTGGACTTTCACTTGATGAGATCGAGTTTGGCGATGTGTTTAAGGTCATATGGAAGGAGATAAGAGTTGCCGTTACCTGCGGCTTAACCCTTGCCGTGGCTAATTTCGCCAAGCTCATGCTCTTAGACAGAGTGGGACTTCAGGTTTCTCTGGTAGTATGCCTGACTTTAGTGGCTGTAGTCATCATAGCTAAATTCGTCGGATGTACGCTGCCGATGCTTGCCAAGAAGCTTGGCTTTGATCCGGCGGTCATGGCCAGTCCTTTCATCACTACGATAGTCGATGCGATATCGCTGCTAATATATTTTGGGGTCGCTACAAGACTTTTGAACATATAAGACGAATAATAAAACAGATGACCATATGTCCGGTCATCTGTTTTGCTATGGGTCATTTTACATTAACGGTTCAGGAGTGACCAAAGCCCGCACGCTTGCGCTTAAGGGAATCGAGGATCTTCTTACGGATCCTGAGATTATCAGGGGTGATCTCTAAAAGCTCATCCGTATCTATGAATTCAAGCGCCTGTTCAAGACTTAAGACCTTTTTGGGCGAAAGACGCAGAGCTTCATCCGAACCCGATGCACGGGTATTCGTGAGCTGCTTCTTCTTGCAGACATTGATCTCTATATCCTCGGATTTGCCGGTCTGACCGATGACCATTCCGGCATATACCTTTTCTCCCGGCTCTATGAACAATATTCCCCGCTCCTGTGCATTATACAGACCGTAGGTTATGGCTTCCCCTGCCTCGAAGGCTATGAGTGAGCCCTGCTTACGATACATCATGTCGCCCTTATATGGGCCGTAGCCGTCGAATATGGTGTTGAGTATGCCGTTACCCTTGGTATCTGTCATGAACTCTCCCCTGTATCCGATCAGGCCTCTTGAGGGAATCTCGAATTCGAGCCTTGTATATCCGCCGCTTATGGTTGCCATACCCTGAAGTTCACCCTTTCTTGCAGAGAGCTTCTGGATGACAGAACCGGAGAATTCCTCCGGCACATCCACATATGCAATCTCCATGGGTTCTAATTTTCTGCCTCTCTCATCGTATTTATAGAGAACCTCCGCCTTACTTACCGCGAATTCATATCCTTCCCTGCGCATATTCTCTATAAGTACCGACAGATGAAGCTCGCCACGTCCCGATACCTTGAATACGTCTGTGGAATCCGTCTCTTCGACTCTCAGCGACACATCCGTATTGAGCTCTCTAAAAAGCCTGTCACGCAGATGTCTGCTTGTGACGTACTTGCCCTCAAGTCCGGCAAGGGGCGAATCGTTGACCATGAAGTTCATGGCAATGGTTGGTTCCGTTATCTTCTGAAAAGGTATGGGCTTCGGATCATCCACAGAGCACAGCGTATCACCGATCTTTAAATCCGTTATACCGGATATGGCTACGATGGAGCCTATGGTTGCGTTGTTCACCTCAATCCTCTTAAGTCCGTCGAACTCGTATAATTTGGAGATCTTCACCTTTTTACAAAGGTCAGGCTCATGGTGGTTGACTATGACTACATCGTCCCCTACCGAGATTGTGCCGTTATCCACCTTGCCTATACCGATCCTGCCTACATATTCGTTATAATCAATGGTGCTTATGAGTACCTGTGTTCCGGCATCGGGGTCACCCGTCGGCGCCGGGATATACTTAAGTATGGTCTCGAAGAGCGGTACCATATCACTGCCCGGTTCATCGGGGGACAGAGATGATGTGCCGGCCTTGGCAGAAGCGTATATGAAAGGACAGTCAAGCTGTGCCTCGTCCGCCTCAAGATCTATGAAAAGCTCAAGGACTTCGTCCACTACCTCGGAGGGTCTGGCTTCGGGTCTGTCGATCTTATTGATACATACGATCACGGGAAGCTTAAGCTCCAAAGCCTTCTTAAGGACGAATTTGGTCTGAGGCATTGTGCCTTCAAAGGCATCCACCACAAGTATCACGCCATTGACCATCTTAAGGACACGTTCCACTTCTCCGCCAAAATCCGCATGTCCCGGAGTGTCGATTATATTGATCTTGGTATTCTTATATGTAACGGCAGTATTCTTGGAGAGGATGGTTATACCGCGCTCCCTCTCTATATCGTTACTGTCCATCACACGCTCTGCGACCTCCTGATTCTCCCTGAATACACCGGACTGCTTAAGAAGTTCGTCTACAAGAGTGGTCTTGCCGTGGTCGACATGGGCTATGATGGCTATGTTCCTGATATCATCACGTGTCTGTATCATTTTTCTTCTTTTTACCTCTTATCTTCAATACATATCTTTTATCTTCGCCGCACGATATTGTACACCAAAGAAAGAATATCTGCAATTATAAGATTTCGGTTGACATTAGGCTATGCGGGTGATAATTTTTAATAAGATGGTGTGTATATCATCGGATGATACTATATATGACAGGTGACAATGTTCGGAGGTACAATATATGGCAATCTTTACGGGAGCCGGTGTTGCGATCATCACCCCTTTTAAGGATAACGGTGAGGTTAACTACGAGAAGTTTAAAGAGATCATAGAGGATCAGATAGCCGGAGGAACCGATGCGATCATAGTATGCGGTACTACAGGTGAGGCGGCTACACTCTCTCATGAGGAGCATCTTGATGTGATCAGGGCATGTGTTGAGTATGTAGATCACAGGATACCGGTCATCGCAGGTACGGGCTCTAACTGTACGGAGACGGCCATATATCTGTCTACGGAGGCTGAGAAGCTCGGCGCAGACGGACTGCTTGTTGTGACTCCCTATTATAATAAGGCCACACAGAAGGGTCTGTATGAACACTTCAAGATGGTTGCGGACAGCGTGAAGCTTCCTATATTATTATATAATATCCCCGGCAGGACGGGATGTACGATGCTTCCCGAGACCGTAGTCAAGATATGCAAGGAGATTCCCAATATCGTGGGAGTCAAGGACGCCACGGGCAATCTTGCACAGGTAGCGACAATGATGTCTATGGCTGATGGATGCATTGATCTGTATTCCGGCGAGGATGCGCTCATTACCCCTATTCTTTCGCTCGGCGGTAAGGGTGTTATCTCAGTTCTATCAATAGTAGCGCCAAGGCAGACTCATAATATCTGCCGGTTATACTTCGACGGCAAGGTTGAAGAAGCAGTTAAGGAGCAGTTAAGAGCGGTTCCTCTTATCAATGCTCTCTTCTCTGAGGTCAATCCCATACCTGTCAAGAAGGCCATGAACCTTATGGGCAAGGAAGTAGGTCCGTTAAGAAGACCGCTTACGGAGATGGAGCCGGAGCATGCGGCAAAGCTTGAAGCTGCGATGAAGGAATACGGAATATTGTAGGATACAGTGTGATCAAAGGGCGAGGATATCTCGCCCTTTTTTAAAAGGAAAAGGATATGAAAGAAAGCGTTACCGGAATCGAATACTTAAGGAGTCTTTCAAAGCAATTTCCCACCATTGCGGCGGCAAGCACGGAGATAATCAACCTTCAGTCCATACTGTCGCTTCCCAAGGGAACGGAGCATTTTCTTACGGATATACATGGTGAGTATGAGCAGTTCAATCATGTGATGCGTAATGGTTCGGGAGCTGTTAGGCGTAAGATCGATGAGGAATTCGGCAATACCATATCGGAGCATGATAAGAGAAGCCTGGCAACCCTTATATATTATCCCCATGAGAAACTTGAGCTCATACAGGAAAATGAGGAGTTCTTGGAAGACTGGTACAGGATCACCCTTCACAGACTGGTGCAGATGACCAAGAGGGCATCCTCCAAGTATACCCGTTCCAAGGTAAGAAAAGCACTTCCGACGGATTTTGCATATGTGATAGAGGAGCTTATCACTGAGAAGGAAGAGGTAGAGGATAAGGAAGAGTATTACAATGAGATAATCAATACGATCATCAATATAGGCAGTGCTCCGGAGCTGATAGTTGCATTAAGCCACCTGATACAGAGGATGGTAGTGGACCATCTGCATATAGTGGGTGATATATATGACAGGGGCAAGGGCCCACATATCATCATGGACACCTTATCCAAGCATCCATCATTGGATATTCAGTGGGGCAATCACGATATAGTCTGGATGGGAGCGGCGGCAGGACATCTTGCATGTATAGCCACTGTCATAAGGATGAGTGCAAGGTATGGCAATCTGGACACACTTGAGGAAGGCTACGGTATCAATCTGATCCCTCTTGTCACCTTCGCCATGAAGACCTATGCAGGGGTTGATTGCAGTGCTTTTGCGATCAAGTATAATGATGATTATGACACCAGAGATCTGGAAATGGATGTCAGGGTGCATAAGGCAATATCGATCCTTCAGTTCAAGCTTGAGGGTCAGGTGATCAAGCGCCATCCGGAATTCGGGATGGATGACAGACTTTTGCTTGATAAGATAGATTATGAGAAGAAGACGGTGACGGTGTACGGTAAAGAATACCCCATGAGGGACTGTGATTTCCCAACCGTTGATCCTGAGGACCCTTATAATATGACAGCAGAGGAGGCGCTGGTGATGAAGAGACTGGCGTCGGCCTTCAAGCACAGCGAGAAGCTGCAGAAGCATGTTAAGTTCCTCTATTCCAAGGGAAGCCTATATAAGACCTTCAATTCCAATCTGCTCTATCACGGATGTGTACCGATGGATGAGAACGGGAATTTCAGCGAGGTTGAGATATACGGCAAAAAGTACTGTGGCAAGGCACTGTATGATATTCTGGAAAGCTATGCCAGAAAGGGATATTATTCGGTGGATAAGATAGATAAGATCAAAGGGATGGATATGATCTGGTATATATGGGCAGGACCCAATTCACCCGTATTCGGTAAGGACAGGATGACGACCTTCGAGAGGTACTTCATAGAGGATCCCGCCACACATAAGGAGACCAAGAATGCCTATTACAGGCTTAATGATGATGAGAATGTGATCAACGGTATCCTTAAGGAATTCGGACTTGATACGGAGAGATCGCATATAGTCAACGGACATGTGCCTGTAGAACTTAAAAAGGGTGAGACTCCGATCAAATGCGGTGGCAAGCTGCTCATAATAGACGGTGGTTTCTCTAAGGCATATCAGAGCAAGACAGGGATCGCAGGCTATACGCTGGTCTTTAACTCGCACGGGATGAATCTGGTGGCACATGAGCCCTTCGAGAGTAAGGAATCGGCCATCGTCAATGAGACGGACATAATCAGCGATACGATCAATGTGGAGACGGTATCCGGTGGAAGGCTTCGTGTCAATGACACGGATATAGGCGTAGAGCTAAGAGCACAGATCGAAGGACTTAAGGAACTGCTTGATGCCTACAGGAATGGTATCCTGGTAGAGAAAGAGTAAGAGAACTATATGAGATTCAGACCATGTATCGATATACATAACGGAAAAGTGAAGCAGATCGTCGGAGGAAGCCTCTCAGACGGGAGAAGGGATGCTAAGGAGAACTTCGTAAGCGAAAAGGGCGCCGCTTATTATGCTGCTCTCTATAAAGAGAAGGGATTATACGGCGGTCACATGATCATGCTTAACAGACAGGGAACTGCCGAATATGAGGCATCCAGGGCGGAAGCCATGAGAGGTCTTGCAGCATATCCGGGAGGAATGCAGATAGGGGGAGGAATAGATACCGACAACGCTATATCCTTCATAGAAGCCGGAGCAAGCCATGTGATAGTAACATCGTATCTGTTCGAGGAAGTTAATTTGTCATTTAATAAAATCCACAGACTTGTCGACACGGCAGGGAAGCAACATATAGTATTTGATCTTAGCTGTAGGTACAATAACGATGGTTATTATATTGTGACGAACAGATGGCAAACTTTTACCGAGGCAAGACTTGATGAGAAGATGCTGTATGAGCTTGCGGGATATTGTGATGAATTCCTGATCCACGGAGTTGATGTGGAGGGCCTTAAGCAGGGGATAGATGAAGGACTCCTCAGAATATTGGGAAATTGCGACGGGCTTAAGATCACCTATGCCGGCGGCATAAGAAGTCTTGATGATATATACAGGATAGAAGAGTACGGTAGGGGAGGAGTGGACTATACGGTTGGAAGTGCGCTTGATATCTTCGGAGGCGATCTGCCCATGGACAGGCTTATCCGCATGAACCGATGAGTTACAGCTATTACAGGTTAATACTGTAGAATCAATAAAAGAGCCGGTCTTACGACCGACTCTTTGCTAATCCAAAAACTACTGCTAATTCATATAATTCATACATCTATAAAAACATATCAAGTATAGAACAGGCACATCGTCTTAAGATTGAATGCCGTAATCGTCCGATCACAGCTTGGTCACATTGACTGCCTGAGGTCCCTTCTCGCCATTAACGACTTCGAACTCAACAGCAGCACCTTCATCAAGGGACTTGAAACCCTCCATGTTGAGCCCTGAGTAATGTACGAATACATCCTTGCCTGACTCATCACTGATGAAGCCGTAACCCTTCTGATTGTTGAACCACTTTACTGTACCTTTGTTCATGCAAAAGTCCTCCAAAAAAATATAAACGTTGTCTACTTACAACACTCATAGAATAGCATACGAAAGTTGAAAAGTACAGTAAAAAAACTAAAAATTTGATAATTTCACTAATATCTGATATTATAGACTCTGTATTATTTTAAGAGGGTAAAGTGTGAAACTAAAGTGTAGATGTATCAAGGAGGTTTGTGTTTTGGCAATCGGCAAAGTCAAGAAGAAAAAACGCAAGGCATCATACTATTATGCACTTACGATATCCAATGACCCTAAGGCCAATGTAAGATCAAGAAGATATACACACGGATTACTCAAAGTTTATGAGATCATCGTATCGATCCTTATACTGACGGTGATCGGATTCGTGGGGTATGAAAGCTATGATGCGGCGGTTACAAAAGAGAGGGAGTCTGTCTATAAAGAGACTATAGCTTCCCTACAGGATGAGAATGACCGACTGTCCATAAGCATCGAACAGTTGGATGAAAAAGTGGCTATCTTAAGTGAGACAGTCAATCAGAAGACGGAAGTGGTGGCTCAGATCGAAGAAAAGAGCCTTCCTACGGGATTCCCGCTTTCGGGAGCGGCAGATCTTAATGAGAAGGATGAGCAGCTTAGAATAGACGGGCAGACCGTAGAGAGACCAATGATCGAATTCTCGGCAGGTAAAGGAACCTATGTGATTGCGTCCGGAGACGGAACGGTGTCCATGGTGGCGGAGGAAAGCACATACGGCTGGGAAGTGAGGCTGGATCACGGCAATGGATATGTAACGGTATACAGAGCCGGTACGGAGCCTAAGGTCAAGCAGGGTGATGAGGTGCCCAGAGGCGGACTTCTTTTCGAGCTTGAACCTGCAGAAAATGATACAACAGCCAAGATGGCATATCAGATACTAAAGGATGACGAATATATCAAGCCTACGGAGATGCTTAAGATAGAAGGATAACAGGATATTATTCGGGTATTATTGGAGGAAAAAGATAATGAGCAAAAAAAACAGAGGAAATGTTGCTAATGGTGAAAATACGGTGATAGGAGCAGGTACTACCATCAACGGTGATATCGTGGCCGATTCCGCAATAATGCGAGTGGACGGACAGGTAAACGGAGCGGTGTCCACCAAGGGTGATCTCGTGGTAGGATCATCGGGTGTAATAAACGGTAATGTGACCGCATCAAGTGTCAATCTTGCCGGCAGGATATTCGGTAATGTAGATGCCAACAATAAGGTGGAGATAGAGGCCAAGGGACAGATAGTCGGTGATATCACGGCTAAGCTTATGGCTATGGATGAGACCGCCGTTATCAAGGGCAACGTGAATATGGAACTGCTTGATAATGTAGCATCAGGTAATAAGGACGTGGTCGGAGGTGCTGCTGCGACAGATCATCAGAAAAATGACAGTAAGGTTGAAGAGGCATAAGGAGATACTGACCCGATGAATAAGAAGATACATACAGAAGCCGTTGACCATATGCTTGATGCCATAATGTGTCTTGAGAGTAAGGAGGAGTACTATGACTTCTTCGAGGATCTGTGTACGGTTAATGAGATATTGTCACTTTCCCAGAGATATGAGGTTGCGACGATGCTCACACAGAAGAAGACATATATGGAGATAGCCGAGAAGACAGGAGCCTCAACAGCTACGATAAGCAGGGTCAACAGATCCTTGAATTACGGGTGCGAAGGATACGAAAAGGCCTTCAAGAGACTCGGTATAATCAAAGAGGAATAGATATGACACTTGATATTGATGATCTGATCGGAAGCCTTATGGCAAGTCTTGACCGGATCGACTACATTAAGGCAGCGGATATACCCAATATAGATCTGTATATGGATCAGGTTACAACCTTCATGGAGAGCAGGCTTAAGAACACAACCCGTAATCCGGGTGTGGATAAGGTACTTACCAAGACCATGATCAATAACTATGCCAAGAGTAATATCCTGCCGCCTCCGGATAAGAAGAAGTATAGCAGGGAGCATATGTATATACTGCTTTTCATCTATTACTTCAAGAACATACTCTCCATTAATGATATAGATGTGGCACTAAAGCCCATAAAGGAGAAGTACTTCGGAGAAGGCAAGGAGGATAAGCCCTATTCCGTGGAGGATGTATATGAGGCCATAAGGAAGACTGCGGAAGGGCTGACGGATTCCATCAAGGAAGATCTCTTAGAGACTTATCATACAGCAAGCGGGATATTCCCGGATGCGAAGGGTGAGGATGAGGAGATACTTACCATGTTCTCATTCATAACCCTGTTAGTTCTGGACGTATACATCAAGAAGCTGTTAATAGAGAAGATGTTGGACGGATACAGTGAAAAACTGGTATACGGCAAGAATAAAGACGGCAAGAACGAAAAATAAAAAGTGAAAAAGCAAACATATTGTGATATTATACATAATGGAGTGCATAATTCACGATAAGGAAAAGGAGGAATTACATGGGCTTTATCAAGAATCAGTTACTTAATGTAGTGGAATGGAATGAAGACAGGGAGGGAATCCTGTTCTGGAAGTGGGACAACAATGAGATCAAGAAGGGATCAAAGCTTATAATCCGTCCCGGTCAGGATGCAATATTTCTCAATAACGGAGCAATAGAGGGTGTATTCGAGGATGACGGAGAATATGATATTGAGACAGAGATCATTCCTTTCTTAACGACCCTCAAGAGCTTCAAGTTCGGTTTCAACTCACCTTTCAAGGCAGAGGTGCTCTTCATCAATACCAAGGAGCAGACCGTTAAGTGGGGAACCAAGAATGCCATCAATCTTCCGGCACCCGGACTTCCCGGAGGTATGCCGATAAGAGCATTCGGTACCTTCAGTTGCAAGATTGGTGATCACGATGTACTTATAGACAAGGTTGCAGGCATCAAGAATACATATACCGTAGATGATGTTAAGGAACGTATAATCGCTAATCTTGACAGGCTTCTTATGAGCTGGATCGCCAAGGAAGGCAAGGATATGTTCAATCTCCAGATATCCGCAACGGATATCGGTGAGGGTATCAGAGCAGATCTTGATGCGGATATGTCCAAGATCGGTATATCGGTAACAGAGTTCAACATTGAAAGCTTCTCTTATCCCGAAGAGGTTAAGAAGATGCAGGAGAAGGCTGCAGCTCAGTCGATGATCACGGATGCCAACAAGTACACCCAGATGGCTATGGCAGATTCTATGAATAACGGCGGCAATGGCGGCGGTGGTAATATGGCTACCGATATGGCAGGCATGGCTATGGGTATGGCCATGGGACAGCAGATGGCTCAGAACATGCTGGGCGGTCAGGCAGCAGGAGCAGCAGGAGTAGCTGGTGCGGCTGCAGCAGCTCCCGTAGCAGGCGCTAAGTTCTGCCCTAACTGCGGAACACCTTCTAATGGTGCTAAGTTCTGCTCTAATTGCGGGACACAGCTTGGCTGATACGGGTAACAGGCAAGTATAATAAAAGATCACTACATAGACCACTTGATAGCTCAGGTGGTCTATATTTTGCCCGACAGGGGCGTGTATTTACTGGGATTCGGCAAAAGGGCCGGTATCGACGGGAGATATTGATGGGATATTTGGATGCTTTAAATGATATGCAGAGAGAAGCCGTAATGGCAACAGAAGGTCCGGTACTGATACTTGCAGGTGCGGGAAGCGGTAAGACCAGGGTACTGGTACACAGGATAGCATATTTGCTTGATGATAAGGGGATCAATCCATGGAATATACTTGCCATCACTTTCACCAATAAGGCTGCGGAGGAAATGAGAAATCGCGTTAATGCCATGGTGGGACAGGGAGCCGACAGTATCTGGGTCTCGACCTTTCATTCGCTGTGTGTGCGTATCTTAAGAAGACATATCGATATGATCGGATATGACAATAATTTCACCATATATGATACCGATGATACCAAGACTGTCATGAAGGACATCATGAAGCGTCTTAATGTGGATACTAAGACCGTCAAGGAGAGAACGGCACTTGCCACCATATCCTCTGCCAAGGACGAACTTATTGATGTAAGAGAATTCAGGAAAAACAGTGCCGGTGACTACAGAATGGAGATCATCGCCGATCTCTATGAAGAGTATGAGAATACGCTGCATAAGGCCAATGCGCTTGATTTTGATGATCTTATAGTCCAGACCGTAAGACTTTTTAAGGAGTGCCCCAAGGTGCTTGATAACTATCATGAGCGCTTCCGATATATAATGGTGGATGAGTATCAGGATACCAATACCGCACAGTTCGAGCTTGTACGGCTTATGGCTGAAAAGTACCGCAATCTGTGTGTAGTCGGCGACGACGATCAGAGCATATATAAGTTCAGAGGAGCCAATATTGGCAATATCCTTGATTTTGAGAAGGTATATAAGGAAGCGAAGGTTGTCAAGCTTGAACAGAATTACCGTTCCACGCAGAATATACTGGATGCGGCCAATGCGGTGATAGCCAATAACGCAGAACGTAAGGATAAGAGTCTGTGGACCGATAAGGGGACAGGAGAGAAGATACACTTCATGCAGCTTGATACTGCTTATGAGGAAGCGGACTATATAGCCTCGGATATAGCTAAGGCAGTGAAAAAGGGCAAGGTTAAGTTCGGTGATTGCGCCGTGTTATATCGTACCAACGCACAATCAAGAATACTTGAAGAAGCCTTCGTAAGAGAGGGAATGCCCTATGACATCGTGGGTGGTGTCAACTTCTATGCCAGACGTGAGATCAAGGATGTACTGGCCTATCTTAAGACCATAGATAACGGCGTGGATGATGTGGCTGTAAGGAGGATCATCAATGTACCGAAGAGGGGGATAGGACAGACTACGATAGGAAAGGTGTCCGACTATGCGCTCCAAAAGGATATAAGCTTCTATGATGCGTTATGCGAGGCTTCCGGGATACCGGGACTTGGTAAGGCTTCGGGTAAGCTTGAGAGCTTTGTGAACATGATATCTGTGATGAGGAGCAAGGCCGAATTCATGGATATAGGAACATTGATCAAGGATGTCCTTGGTACTACCGGATACCTTGATGAGCTTGAGAATTCGGATGAGGATGATGCCGAAGACAGGATAGATAATATAGATGAGCTTATATCCAAGGCGATAAGCTACACGGAGGATAATCCGGAGAGTAAGCTGGCTGATTTTCTGGCAGATGTGGCGCTTGTGGCAGATATCGACGGACTTGATGAGAATGCTGACAGGGCGTTGCTTATGACCCTGCACGGAGCCAAGGGACTTGAATTCGATCATGTATACATCGCAGGAGCGGAGGATGGAGTATTCCCGGGAATGTCAGCCTTATTTGATGAGGATGCTTCTGCCATAGAAGAAGAGAGAAGGCTTGCATATGTGGGTATCACAAGAGCAAGGAAAGAACTGACCATAACCTGTGCCAAGGCGCGTATGATAAGAGGCGAGACACAGTATAACGCCGTAAGCAGATTCGTTAAAGAGATACCGGAGTCTCTTATGGATAACAGACCGTTACGCCGTAAGCCCATGGAATATGACGGGCACAGGGTCGATGGCTATGATGAGGACTCGCAGGAGAGAAGTACTTTTATCAATAAGCCGTATGGAGGCTATATACAGGAGTCGGGAAGTGCCTACGGAAAACCGAAGGCAGTGGTACGACCAAAGGTCACTCCGGCAGAGAATAGGCCATATATCTCCAAAGGGATAGGAAGTCTCAAAGATGCAGGCATACAAAAGGGTGCACCATTAGCCGGGAAGCTTTCATATGAAGTGGGTGATCGGGTGAGACATACCAAATACGGCGAGGGAACGGTTAAGAATATATCCTTAGAACCCAGAGATTATAAGGTTACGGTGGAATTCGACACCGCAGGACAGAAGATCATGTATGCAGCTTTTGCCAAACTTGAGAAGATATAAGGATGTGGCATAGCGGCCTTTAATGCTGACATACAGGACTTTAGGCGTGGAAAATGCACCTTGCCTGTGGTAAGTCTATGTGATAATATATAGATGCGAGGGGTAAAGGTAGCGGGATACACGGTACTGTTAGACAGATGATTGCGGAGGTATAGATATGGACAGACTTGAGGACGTTATGGGTATGATGAAGGGTGTAATAAGGAGTAAGGAAGAGGAAGATAAGAAGGTCAATGTCTTTGCTATTGTCATAACAGCACTTGTAGTAGTGGTCGCCATAGCAGCAGCGGTGTATGCTGTATATAAGTTCACACAGCCTAAGTTCGATGATGATTTTGATGATGATTTCGGTGATGATGATGATCTGGATGAGTTCTTCGAGGATGAGGAGGATGAACCTGTAGTTAAGCCTGTCGCTGAGGATAAGCCTGATAAGGATGAGGCATAGTCTTTTAAGAGTAATAAGACAGCCGGAAATATATTGATAATTAGCCGGGTGTACGGATGTAAGGACAGAATAGATCGGATATAATATGAGTTATATAGCCCTCTGTTGAAGAATAAGGTTCAATAGAGGGTGTTTTGTTAGTATAAAGCTTTATAGAAGGAGCGGTTAAGAGCATATGAAGCGTGGAGAGATAGTAACAGGAACAGTCGAAAGGACCGATTACCCCTGTAAAGGAATAGTAAGAGTCGATGAAGACAATACGGTGACTGTCAAGAACGTGATACCGGGACAGAGTGTAAGTGTAAGGGTTAAGAAGGTACGTCACGGTAGGGGGGAAGGAAGTCTTATAGAAGTGCAAAAGAAGGCGGAGAATGAGATCAAGCCGCCCTGTGATAAGTTTGGAATATGTGGAGGATGCGCATATATGAACTTATCATATGAGGATCAGCTTAAGCTTAAGGAAGAGCAGGTACTTAGGCTTCTTAAGGGTGTACCGGGTCTTGAAGATATAGATGACGGAAGATGGGAGGGCATTAAGGGCAGCCCTGCCTATCTTGGATACCGCAATAAGATGGAATACACCTTCGGAGATGAGTATAAGGACGGACCATTGTCGCTTGGTCTGCATAAGCGTGGCAGCTTCTATGATGTTGTGGATGCGGGCGGTTGTAAGATATGCGATGAAGACTATGGGCTGATAGTTAGTGGGTCGCTTGGATTTTTTAATAAAAATGGATTGAACTACTATCATCGTATGAGGCATGAGGGGTACCTCCGCCATCTCATGGTCCGTAAGGCTCATTATACGGACGAGATAATGGTGGCGATAGTTACGACCACGCAGACGGACTTTAATATGGAGCAGTATAAGGATATGCTGTTAGGCCTCTCGGACAGGCTTAAAGGCAGGATTGTCAGCATAATACACACATACAATGATTCGCTTGCTGATATCGTTCAATCTGACAGAAGTGTCATATTATATGGGAGAGACTATATAACCGAGAAGATGTTAGGAATGGAATTCAGAATATCAGAGTTCTCATTCTTCCAGACGAATACAAGGGGAGCAGAGCTTCTGTATGAGACGGTTCGGGATTATATCGGCGATATCGGTCAGGGTAGGGCGGTGGTATATGACCTCTACAGCGGAACGGGTACTATCGCCCAGATGATGGCGGGAGTAGCTAAGAAGGTATATGGAGTGGAGATCGTGGAAGAGGCGGTGGAAGCGGCCGGAGAGAATGCGAAGCTAAATGGTATAGACAACTGCGAGTTCATCGCCGGAGATGTGCTTAAAGTGCTTGAGGATGCAGTGTCGGGAGGCGGAGCCGTGACCGGTTCGGACGGATGTACCGGTATGGTGCCACGGCCTGACTTCAT
>CAJONG010000036.1 GCA_905235845.1 uncultured Lachnospiraceae bacterium | reverse complement strand
AGGCAGGTATGAATGCTCATATCGCCAAGCCGATAGATATCAATGTACTTGTTAATACCCTGACGGAGATATTCGGCTCCGCAGGGAATGGAAAAGAGGTCTAAGTGCAGGGAAAAGCAGTATCCGAGGGAATAGCCATCGGAACATTAACCATATACAGAGGTCATGTAAGAGCCGGAGAGATATCGGGATATCTTGGTAATACCGGAGAGATAAGGAGATTCACCGAGGCGAGGACCAAAGCCCGTATGCAGCTTATACAGTTGCGTGATAAGGCAGAGAGGGAGGACAACAGGATGAATGCTGCCCTTCTTAACTCATACCTTGTGATGCTTGATGATCCGGCATATGTGGAGGCAGTGGAGAAGCGTATCAGAGACAGACAGATATCTGCGGAGCATGCTGTTGAAGAGACAAGGGACAGCATCTGTAAGATGTTCCTTGCCATGGATGATGAATATATGCAGGCAAGAGCTGAGGATATAAGTGATATAAGTGACCGGATACTCCGCATTATGACCGGAAGGCATACGGTCATTACTGTGCCGGAGGGCAAGTATATACTGCTTGCCGACGGTCTGACACCCAGCCAGACCATGCAGCTTGATAAGGACAGGATACTGGCCTTTGTCACAAGGAGAGGCTCCAATCTCTCACATACGGCGATACTTGCCAGATCACTCAATATACCGGCGATAGTAGCGGTTGACTTCCCGGAGGACTGCGAGGGACTGACGGCAATCGTGGATGCCTATACGGGCAATCTGATAATAGATCCTGACGAGGGGCAGCTTGATACATACAGAAGGAAGCAGGAGGAGAATGAGGAGAGAGAACGTAATCTTGGTCTCCTTAAGTCTGAACCCTGTGTCACACTTGACGGTAAGAGCATAGGTCTGATGGCCAATGTTGGAAGTGTAGATGATGTGAGGAGAGCCATAGATAACGGTTGTGAGGGGATCGGTCTGTTCAGGACGGAGCTTTTCTACCTGGATAGGGACGACTATCCTACAGAGGAGGAGCAGTTCGATACATATACGGAGGCAGTGCGTGCACTTAACGGCAAGGAACTCATAGTCAGAACCATAGACATAGGCGCTGACAAGAGGGAGGCCTATATGCAATTTAAGCATGAGGATAATCCTGCAATGGGTATGAGAGCCGTCAGATATTGTCTGGGACATAAGGATGTGTTCCGTACCCAGCTTCGGGCGATATACAGGGCAGCAGCTCATGGTAATATCTCGATCCTCTTACCGATGATAATCTCCATAGAGGAGATATGGCAGATCCGTTCGGTGATGAATGAAGCCAAGGCGGAGCTTGACAGAGATGGTACGGAATACCGGGATTGCAGGGTAGGTGTGATGATAGAGACGCCGGCAGCAGCGATGATATCCGATCTCCTGGCTAAGGAGGTGGACTTTTTCTCGATCGGAACCAATGATCTGACTCAGTATACCCTGGCGGTGGACAGGCAGAATTCCGAACTTGAATACATATGCGATTATCATCACCAGGCCGTGTTGCGTATGCTTAAGATGATAATCACCAATGCACACGATGCAGGCGTAAGTGTATGTGTCTGCGGCGAGCTGGCGGCGGATACAACATTTACACGGGATCTTTTAAGAATGGGTGTGGATGAACTCTCGGTATCCCCCGGAAGCCTGCTTAAGGTCAAACAGGCAGTAAGGGGTACGAGTATAAGAGATTAGCTGATCAGTCCTTTAACCATAAGCCTATGGTAAGTGTGCCGTAATCCGGAGTAGCCGATATCATAAGCGGCTTATCGTAGGGATTGGCGAATTTGAAGTCAAGTCTGGTGCCATCGATCGTGGCATCCATTCCCTGAGGGATATATGTAACGGGCAATCCGTGTTCATGACGCTCCAAAGCGGGTATACCGGCTGTGAGAGTGCAGGCATACAGTGTTGAAGATACCTGGCAGATACCTCCGCCTATACCCATGGAATGCTCCTTCTGTACGAATATCGGTCCTGCCACATAGCCGTTAGCTACGGTTCTTGGAAGAATGGTATTGGTGAAGGAGAATACATCTCCGGGATTAAGTACATAGCCGTTGATCCTGTTAGCGGCAAGTGTTATGTTGGTGGCACGTGCCTGACTGTCGTTATACTTGGTGGAATACACGGCCAAAAGGGAATATCCCGTGGTATCCGGCATGAAAGGCCCCTTGATCGCCTGTGGGATGGCAACTCCCGAGGCTATCATGGAAGCACGTATCTGCATCTGCTCTTCGGCTATTGCGGCCTGTTCGGCAGCAGCCTTCTTGGCAGCAGCGCTCCTCATTTCCTCTGCCCTTTTCTCCTCGGCGATCTTATATACTTCACTGGGCATACCTGCTGTTGACGCATATACGGGCATTGATGATGAAGTGACAAAAAAAGCTGTAAGAGCTGTCAGTGTAAGATATCTGATACTTTTTTTAAACGTTCCTTTGTTCATAATAAGAAGTCCCCTCTGTATAGACATTTATCTTATCTGTATATTATCTCTGTATATTATCATATCATCAGTTGCCTGCAACAGTACCGAGTACCTTGGAGGCATACGTGATGTAGCTGACCTTATCATTGGTGATCTGTATCTTAAGACTCATATCGCCTGACTTGTATGTATATTCGTTTCCGTTAACCTCATAGTCCGTTCCGTAGAGTTTCTCCATATCCTCCTTGGAAGAACCGATATATAAACCCTCCGGTGTACCCGTAAGGTCATCTGTAAGGTATACGGCCGATACCATGTCTCCAGTTTCACCGGGATATGTATCTATCTCAAAGTGCCCGTATGTATACATCTTATCAAGACCGTCGAAAGCACAGCTTTTGGCTTCGAAGTAGCTGTCGGAATCACCTAATGCGGCAAGTACCGTATCCATGGGCATATCTACGGATACATCAATTGAGCCGGCATTAGTCTCGGCGTGATATACATAGCCTTCAACCGAAGCAGAGGAAGCGGTGTCTTCTTTTGGCTGCGAATTCTCTGTAACCGGTTCACTGTCTTTAGTCTCACCGCTTACGGTGTCAGCCGCGGAGACGGAATCCTTTTCGATCCTTTTGACATCATCAGATGCTGCGCCACAGGCTGTAAGTGCCATGGCAAGTGAGGCTGCCATAATA
The DNA here is from genome assembly GCA_905235845.1 of uncultured Lachnospiraceae bacterium. Lineage (GTDB taxonomy): Bacteria > Bacillota > Clostridia > Lachnospirales > Lachnospiraceae > Colinaster. The sequence goes on along the minus strand of CAJONG010000036.1, from coordinate 12,842 downwards.
ATGACACTGATTGACTTTTTCATAATGATCTCCATTCCGTTCATCAACACATATTCTTATTATGGACATTAATTGTATCACAATAATTCCTTATATGCATCCTTCAATTTGCCGAAATCCATAACACATGCACGGGATAAAACAGATAAAACATCCAAAAATCTGCCATCCGGCAGCCATTTATCCGCTATGACGGACAGCTCCGTACAGCCGAGTATGATGACCTCTGCGCCATTCTCCCGAAGCTCTACGGCAACTGCACCGAACTTATCCTGTTCTATGGGTCTGCCACCCTTGACATCATTATATATAAGATCCATCACATACTTCTGCGACCTGGGGGTAGGTATCACGGAGCCTATCCCGTGTTCAGAGAGGACGTGATCGAAGATCCCTGAGGCTATCGTTCCGTCGGTCGCCATTATCCCTACACTGTCAATGCCTTTATCCCTAAGGTAATCCGCGCATAATGCCACTCCGTCAAGCACGGGTATAGAGGTGATCTGAGAGATCTTATCCCTGAAGAAGTGTGCAGTCACACAGGGTATGGCGATCTCGTCCACACCGGCGCCCTCTAAGATTCTGCATGCCTGCAATATAGCGGGAGCGGGATCGGGCTTGCAATGATCCAAGATGTAAGCTGTACGGTCGGGTATGGCGGGGCAGTGTTCGACCACCATATGTATATGCTCCTGATCGCAGGTCGCATCCGTCATATCTATTATTCTCTTCATGAAGCTGACTGTGGCCATGGGACCGAGTCCGCCTATAATACCAAGCTTTTCCATATCTGTCACTGTATTCCCGGGAATCTGTTCCTGTCATATATGTGGGAGTTGCCGTGTGCCATCGAGTAAGCAGTGATCGTGGCATCATCCATATATAAGAAATCTCCGCCGCCTATTCTGGGTGTTGTATCGAAGTGTCTCCAGCCCTCGCCAAGATCCACAAGATTCCAGAAGTGTATTATCCTTAAGGGGTAGGTATCTATGATCATATTGGGGATGCCAAGCACATCGAACATGGCCTTGCATGAGCAGCAGTATGAGTAGCAGTCTCCCTTATGGAGAGCCAGCCCGTAATAGGCTGCCTTAAGCCAGTCATCCTTATTGTCCGATTCGGTGTAGGATATATTCCTCTTGACATACCAGTATATGGCGGTAATCTTGTCCATATTGGTCATATCGGGTGTGGTGATACGTGCGAGGGTCTGTGTCGCAAGTGCATATACCGTAGCTTCGTCATAGTGCTCCTCGATGATGGTGAGCGTCACGGGAACCTCCGTAGTATTACCGGCTCTGTCCGTAGCATAATACACTATGGGATAAGTACCGATCGCCTTTGGATTGACGCTGTCAGCATCTATCTTAAGTACAATGTTCTCGTCGCAGTTATCCGTCACCGTGATGCCGTCTCTGTAGCTTATGGGATAGTTCTGCATGATGGTGATATCCTTAGCACCTGTGATGACCGGTGCTTCAGTATCTTCTGTCAGAGTGAGGGTGGATACGGCTTCGCTCATATTGCCGCCCTTATCCGTAGCGACTACCGTGACCTCATAGGTTCCTTCCTTGTCGAATACGGGCTTTTCCTTGAAGGAGAACGTAAGCTCTGTGGTATCTTCTGCGCTCTCAACAAGACGCTCGGGTGTGATATCAGACGTGGTATAGCCTGCAAAGTCCTTTACCGTAAGCAAAGGGGGTACGGTATCCTCTATTATGAGCACAGACTCGTATGTGCCGGAGTTAAGCTTAATGCTTATGGGATATTCTCCGGGGATAAGAGTATCTATTGAATCCGGTTTGGTTAACATAACTGCATCATTGTTTTCCGAAACCATCTCCGGAAGAAGGAAGCTTTCAACGGAGGGAAGCTCCTCGCCTGCTTCTATCGTGACGCTTTTGTGTACGGGCACTATGGTAAGGGTAGAGTCATATGATGCCTGATTGCCCGATGTATCCGTTAAAAGGATGGTAATTGGACTTTCTCCGCCTTTATTAAGATCGGGTTCGGAGGTAAATTCCGCATCCACGTCCGATACATCATCGATGCTTACTATGAAATCGGAAGGAGAGACTTCCTTACCGAATTCAAGGGTAACAGGCTTGATCTCAGCCGTGGGAGGAGTCGTATCCTCTACCGTAAGTACGGATGTATAGCTGTAGAAGCCCGATGTAAGCGCTATATCGTAGTCTCCGGGCATGGTGGTATCTATGGATGTGATGTCGAAGCCGTCTGCAAAGTATACTGGCTTATGCGGATCTTTGGCAAAATCATCCGGTGTGACTATAACTTCTCCGGCTTCGATTATGGCTTTGGAATATACCCTTCCCGTGTAGTCGCTGTATATGTAATATCCGCCTACACCTAAGGCTGCAAGGAGCGTGATGCACACGATCGCTACGGCAATACCGCGATGCTTTTTGCGCCTATTATGCTCATTAAACTCATTAAGCTCATTAAGTTCATTAAGCTCGTTAAGTTCATTATCCTCATTATGCTTCTCTTCCTCAGTAACCGGGGCCTCCTCATCGAAGGGTCCGTCCGATTCATAAGGCGCATCCTCGTTGTCCAGATCGATTATCTCCATATTCTCATCAATCTTACTCATATCCATCCTCATTTATCCGGTTCTTAGACCGGGAACTGTCCATACAGGACATATATCATACAGTTAAGGAGAATTCCTCACACAGCATGGTAACGGTCATTACTATCATGAGATAGTCTATCTCATACGCACCCATGAGCTTGAAATCTTCCTGTCTGTAATCCTTCCTCATCTTACTTATGAAATCGGTATTGAATATCCCGTATTTTCTGATAAGTGCATCATCTATATACTCCTCTATGCGGGTATTCTTGATAAGCATCGACATCCCCTGTGCCTGGAAGGGGAACTTATTACGCTTTAAGATCTTCTCGGGCACTATGCCTTCTCCGGCACGCTTGAGGATATACTTCTCATTGGTTCCGTTGATCTTGTACTCATCAGGTATCTGCCTTACGAAGTCAAGCAGCTTCGCATCGAGGAAGGGATGTCTGCCCTCCACCGAATGAGAGAAGAACATGTGGTCGCCGTGCTCTATCAGAAGATGATCCGACAGACGAAGCTTATAGTCGATATAGGAGCGCCTCTTGGCGTCGCTTAAGCCGGCAACCTTGGCAGTATCTATGAGGCTTTCCTTAAGCGCTGAGAAGCTCTCTATCTGCGATGCGAATTCCGGGGAGTATACCTGCTTATGCACCTTGCGTATATCCGGATGTATCCTTTCATATCTGAAGTATCTGTCGCCCCACAGATGCTCATTAACTTTAAGCTCATCCTCACTCATGGAGCTACGCTGCATACCGCGGAACATATCAAGCATATATCCCACATAACCGCAGAAGAATTCATCGGAGCCCTGGCCGGTCAGGACCGCCTTGGCAGGAGAACCCTGTACGAGCGAGCTTAATAAGTAAGCCGCCACATCATAGCTTTCCTTCACGGCAGATTCCGTATGGTGTATCACGGCGCGAAGATTCTCATATATACTTTCATCCGTTACGGGGACGGAGTAGTGGGTGGACTTCACGCAGTCCTTTACAAGCTTTTGATACGGGCTTTCGTCGAGTTCGTCCGTACCTATCTCAGCGGAAAAGGAGTAGTAGCTGTTAAGCAGGAATTTCCCGATGTAGCAGGCCACAAGCGAACTGTCCAGACCGCCTGATATATAGAAGCCTATGGGTACATCCGCTTCAAGTCTTCTGGCCACAGCTTCCTTAAAGAGGGTCTTCACATTCTCCACATAGTATTCTTCGCCCTTATCTTCTATCTCCTCCGTATATATCATATCCCAGAATTCGATATCCTCGGGCTCAGAATCGGATGAACCGTTAAATCTTATGATATGTCCGGCGCGAAGCGCATATATTCCGTCGAAGAATGTAGTGGGAGATACTATGCCCGGGAAGTTCATAAGCTGGTCGACAGCCTTCATATTAAGCTTCCTAGGAACCCCAGGATATTCAAGGATAGCCTTGATCTCGGAACCGAATATGACACGTCCGTCATATATTGTATAATACAGAGGACATATGCCCACCTGATCCCTTATTAAGTAAAGCTCATCCTTATGCGTATCATACAGAGCTATGGCGAACTGTCCGTTCAGATACTTAGGGAAGTTAAGCCCGTATTCATCATACAGATGGGGTATAACCTCCACATCGGTACGGGTCCTGAACACACGTCCCTTAGCCATCAGCTCATCCCTTAACTCATTATGGTTGAAGATCTCCCCGTTGCATACCATCACTACGGACTTGTCGCCATTATAGAGGGGCTGCATCCCGCCTTCAAGGTCTATGAAGCTTAGTCTGTTAAAGCCGAGAGCTATATGAGAGTCCATAAAGCTTCCGCTTCCATCAGGACCTCTGTGGGCGATGGCCTTCATCATGTTCTTAAGGACATCCTCAGGGATACTCTTTTTATTCTCTCTGCCTAAGATTCCGCATATTCCGCACATAATCTTATAACGGTCATTCTATACCGTATTGCTCCTTCTGTAAGCTGATCTCATCATTGTAGGCTGTTATCTTACCCTGCCATATGGCTGACAGAGCCTTGTCACCACGCCTGTCGGGCACACCGTACTCGCCCGTAAGTACGGACCCTATGTAATCTGCGCACTTCTCTGCGCCGCTTAGGTTCATATGCAGTCCGCCATCATATGTGTCTGTGTTATAATCTATACCTATTACATCGGTCTCGTCAAGGAAATTAATATATTTAAGACCGTACATATCCGCATAATCCCTTACCTGCTCATCCCATTCGGGATACCAGTACGGGTACAGACTGGGCGCCTTGATAAGCAGAAGCTCTATATCGTTGTCCTCACAGCAGGTGCGTATCTTATCAAGATATTCCCATGCCCTGTCACCGAAAGAATAGTCGCCTAAGGGCTTGACGGGAGGCATATCCCCTGCGGGAAGGGCATCCACCCTCATATAATAACCGTTGTGAGTCACCCTCTTACGTCTGAACATATACTCTACATCCGCAGGTGTAAGCTCGTTCCATCTTGAATGGAATCTTAAGATGGGGAATATATATTCAATCAGATGTTCCTCATCTGTCATGGAAGCATTGATACACCCAAGCTTGGCCTTAGACCACTTCATGCCGTCTATGGTCATGCGGTTGTAGGCCTCGGATCTTGACTCATCAAACTGCAGGGACTGTATATTGAATACCACAACCTTCGGCTTATCGTACCTTAAGGTATCCTCAAGCATATAGTAGGACTGGAAGATATACTGCTCGGCACTTCCTCTTATATAGCTGTTGATGCCGTAGTTCTCCCACAGTGTAACGGGGGAGAAGTTCTCATACACCTCGCAGTCGCCTATGAAGATCACATCGAAGTCCTTATCCTTCTCATCATAGTATTCGGATACCATTCCGCCTTCCACGATATCGTCTGCATATTTGGGAGCCACAAGCCTCTGGACGAGATATATGAGTGCGGATATCACCACAACAGACAGTAATGCAGTTATAATTCTCTTATTATCCATATTCTTCATCATATCTCTAGAACCTGTTATATATGAACTGTGAGGAATCGTAGCCTATGCCGTATACTCCGAATATGATAGTTGCAAGGAATAAGCATGTCCATATGGCGAACCGGAATACATATGGCCGTCTCCTTATCATGTCTCTTATACTTGAGTCGTACTTTTCTTCAATGATACTTACAGTGAGAACAGCTATAAGGGCAATGACAGCTATCACATAGTCACTGACACCAAGGCCTATACCAAGCAAAGCGCCCTTTTCCATGGAAGAGAAGCTGCCCCTTGTAAAGATCGAGCCTAAGAGTCCTAATGTATCTCTCACATCCGTAAAGCAGTCGAAGAGATTTAACACGCATATAAGGACGAAGGTACGAAGTATCATGAATACATGGTACGGGAAGCTCTCCGAGAATAAGAAGCGCTTGTGGAATCTGTCATAGAGAGGAGAAAGCTCCTCGGATATGGTGAGCACAAGGAAGTTCAACAGTCCCCATACAAGGAAGTTAAGGCTTGCGCCATGCCATATACCGGTGCAGGCCCATACCACGAAGCTTGACAGGTATACAGGTAACTTCCCTCCGGCGCTGTCGCTTATGTGTTTCCTTGCCCACTTGGACAGTCGTATGGAAGCATTGCTTGTGGATACGGGATAGAAGACATAGTCGCGGAACCAACTGCACATGGATATATGCCATCTGCGCCAGTAATCCGCAAGGGATGTGGATAAGTAAGGACGTATGAAGTTCTCCTTCATGCTTATGCCAAGAGTCTCTGCGATACCTATCGTTATGTCTATTCCGCCGGTGAAGTCGGCGTAGAGCTCAAGTGTGTAAAAAAGCATCATAACAAGCACATATCCGCCGCGGTAGAGGGATGTATCTCCTATAAGGGTCGTAACCCCCATGAGCAATCTGTCTGCTATGACAAGCTTCTTAAAATATCCCCACAATATCCTCTGAAGTCCCCGGGATATGACATTAAAGTCAGCATCATGAGGAGTAAGCAGCGTAGGAGCCAGATCCTCATATCTGTTAATGGGACCCTGAACCAGTTGCGGAAAAAAAGTGATAAAGAGAGCGTATCTTGGCAGACTGTGTTCTGCATCGATATTCTCTCTGTATACATCTATAAGATATCCTAAGGACTGGAAAGTATAGAAGGATATACCAAGCGGAACCAGCATATCGGGTATCTTGGGTACGCCGTCCGTACCGGAAGATAAAATGTGCCATATACCTGACACTACGAAGCCGGAGTATTTTACAACAGCCAGTATTCCGAGATTTATGAATAAACCTGCCAAAAAGAAGAGGAGACTTTTTCTCCCCTTAAGCTTTTTGTATGCCTTACGCTCCGTGGCGGACATCTCTGTCTTATGCTGTTTGATATAGTCTTTGATGGTCTTATTGTTCTTCTCTATGCCGAGGGCCGCATACCATACGGTAACTACCGATATACCTATATATATAAGGTATCTTACATCTGCCATACCGTATATTATGAGAGAGAAGATAAGTAAAAGTGCGGGTCTTAGTCTCTTTGGTATGGTATAGTAGAGCACGAACAGTATAAGTACCGAGCCTATAAAGCCGTAGGATGTGAATAGCACCTTTTTACCTCATTATTCTTCATTGATCCTGTCTATCAGTGCTCCGATGGCCTTAGCTGAATTGAAGTTCTCCGGGATGATGTCCTTGGCCTTAATCTTGATATCGAACTTATCGGTAAGCTCGGTCACGAGCCTTACGATATCCATTGAATCGAGGATCTTGTCATCTATAAGATGCTCCTCTTTGTCAAAATCAACATCCGGGTGAAGGGATTTAAGTATCTCCATTAATTCTTCCATTGTATTATGCCTCCTTATACATCTTCTTAAGTGTCACGCGGTCTATCTTGCCGTTGCCGGTAAAGGGCATGCTCTCAAGCTTATATGTCCGCCCGGGCAGCATATACCGCGGAAGCTTGTCCTTAAGCAGCCTGCTTAGGTCTGCCGCCTCTATATCTCCTATATAATACAGTATTATAAGCTTTTTGTCATTGTCATATATGCAGGCTGACATCTTAATGACATCCAGGGCATCTACATCGGCCTCTATCTCTCCAAGCTCCACCCTGTGTCCCATGTGCTTGATCTGATAATCCTTGCGGGATATGTATATAAGCTCTCCAAGTTCATTGTATCTGCCTATATCACCGGTACGGTATATGATCTCGGGATATGAGCTGTTAAGAGGATTCTGGGTGAAGACTGCGGCGGTCCTCTCAGGATCGTTATAATATCCAAGGGTGACAGAGGTTCCTCTTATGCAGATCTCGCCCTCTTCGCCTTCTTTGGCTTCGGTATCGTCATCCTTTATAAGAAGTATCTCCCTGTTATCGAATGGTCTGCCTATGGGGATGGAGTCACCGTCTTCAAAGTCCCTGCTTACTCTGTAGTAGCAGCACATACCCGTTCCTTCCGTTGGTCCGTAGAGATTGGTGAATGTGGCATCCGGAAGCGTCTCTCTCCATATCTTAAACTGCTTGATGGGGAAGACCTCGCTTCCGAAAGCGATGGTATGCAGATATTCGGGCCTGATATCATCGAAGGTATCGAAGGCGCTCACCATGGTAAGAGCGGAGACTACCCAGCATATGGTATTGATCTTATGGTCATTAAGGAATTCTATAAGCTTATAGGGAGTTGAGAATAACTGCTTGGGTATCAGATAGTCCGTGGCTCCGAACTTAAGGGTGGGATAGAGCTCCTTAAGGCATGCATCAAAGTATAAGGGCGACTGATTACCGAATACGGTATCTTCGTTAAAGCCAAGCACCTCGGATAACTGCTCTATATAGTCTATCACCGAACGGTGGCATGCCGCCACACCCTTGGGGACACCCGTAGATCCCGAGGTGAACACTATGTATATGGGATCTGTATCTATAGCTTTGTCATGGATGGCTTCAAGCACACTGTCATTACGCGTCGTGCGGCATATCTCCTCATATGATATGACATCGGTGTCATCTTTCTTAAAGCCCATGGCGATCTGTGCCGTGGTGTCATCATATATCACAAGAGGCGATGAGACATTGTCAAGGATAAGCCTTATCCTCTCCGAGGGCATCTCTTCATCGATGGGCACATAGTAACAGCCTGCCGATACGACACCTAAGAAGGTGGTCACCTCTGCCGGGGATTTGCTCATGAAGACAACGATGGGTCTCCTATAGAAGCCTCTGCCGGCTATGTATGTACCTATTCCGCCGCTTATGGCATATACATCCGCAAAAGTCATGGCTTTGGTTCCGTCACTGTATGCGACCTTGTCAGGCTTGATGCGGACTATGTCATTAAGATAATCTATCACATTGTTATGCATATTAACACCATTCCTTACTGTTTTCCCGTGGAACCGAATCCGCCTCTGTCTGCACCCTCAAGGTGTGATACCTCTGTAAATTCGATCTTCGGCTGATTCTCCATTATACGGAACTGGCATATCCTGTCATTGACACTTATATGGGTATCCCTGACTGCCAGTGCCGGCATATACCACTGGTCATTATCACCGCAGTATGAGCAGTCCACAACACCCTGATGATTGGTCTGGATTATGCCGAAGTTCTTATAGGTAGAGCTTCTTGGTACGATATGAGCCTCATAGCCCTTAGGAAGTTCCATGGCAACACCTAAGGGAATAAGCTTCCACTCACCCTCCTTAAGGTCTATATCCTCTGCTGCGCGCAGGTCTATCCAGTCGGACTTACCGTCTATATATGTGAGTTTTTCGATCTTGTCCGTAAAATACTTTATCCTGATCTTTTCCATTATATCTATCTCCCTTTGGACACCTTTAATTTACTTGCAACTTGCATTTTAAAAAATAAGGTGTACAATGTCAATATTGCATCGTAATATATTTGATAATAAATAATAGGTAGAAATAGCTGATGTTTTTGTTTTTATTTTTTGTGTGGGTGATCTTCAACGGAAGGCTCACAATAGAGATAGCTCTGTTCGGACTTATCATCTGCGGATGCGTATATTGGTTCATCTGTCATTTCCTTGATTATTCTCCGAGGATAGACTTATTCGCGGCACGTAACGCCGGTCTGTTTGTTCGCTACTTTGCCGTACTTATAGCAGAGATAGTCAAAGCCAATTTCTCAGTCATAAGGATGATCATGAGCTCAAGATATGTTGTGGAGCCTGCGGTGGTAAGCTTTGTGACGGATCTTAAGACTGAGTCGGCCAGGACGATGTTAGCTAACAGCATAACCTTAACTCCCGGCACTATAACCGTATCCGTGGAGGGCAACAGGTTTAAGGTACACTGTCTTGATAAAAGTCTTGCTTTGGGGATCAATGATTCGGTATTCACTAAGATGCTGCATGAATTCGAGGACAGATGGCAGAAGCAGTACGGAGGCTTTGACATGATAGCCGGATATAATGCGGATACCGATAAGAAGGAATGAGTGAAAGGCATGGTGGATTAAGATGAGTATAGATACAGCATACAGAGCCATATATATGTTCGTCATAGGGATACTTGCCCTGGCGCTTTTTGCCTGCCTGATACGCGCTATCAAGGGACCGCGCATAGCGGACAGGATAGTAGCCGTCAATATGATGGGTACCATGGTCATGGTGATCATGACGGCACTCGCCCTTCTGCTTAAGGAGAATTACCTTGTGGATATATCCCTTATCTATGCCATGATAAGCTTCATTGCGGTAGTGGTCATCACCAAGGTGTATATAGGCATATACGAGGAGAGAAAAGCGGCCGGGAAGAAGAGAACGGAGGATTGATATGGAGTGGTTACGACTTGTGACAGGAACGGCTTTCCTTTTAGCCGGACTGATAATATTCACGGTGGAGATATACGGTGTGTTCCATATGGACTATGCGCTTAACCGGATGCAGGCAGCAGCCATGGGTGACACTCTGGGTATAAGCTTATCCCTTGTGGGACTTATGATCTTCTCGGGATTTAATATGACTACGCTTAAGATCGTACTCATAGTGGTATTCCTATGGTTCTCATCTCCGGTGTCATCGCACCTTTTGGCAAGGCTTGAGGTGACGACCAATGAGGATATAGATAAGAAAGCGACAGTATATGATGATCTTGAAGTACTGGAGGCTGAGTATGACAGGGCATCGGACAGAGAGGAACGCCTATGAATACTTTACAGATGATCCTGCTTATCTTCCTGCTTATATGTGCGGTGAGCGTGAGTGTGACCAGGGATCTGCTTAATGCCATCCTTATATATATGTCATTCTCGCTTATCATGTCGATAATATGGGTCACACTTGAATCTCCGGATCTGGCCATTACCGAGGCGGCTGTGGGAGCCGGTATTACGAGTGTGCTCTTCTTCGTGACACTTAAGAAGATACATGCCATCAATATAGAAGTGGGGACTAAGGAGCTGAAGGATAAGGATATCAATACGGAAGAGGTGGACGGACTCGATGAGCAGGCGTAAAAGCGACGAAGAATACAGCAAGACAAAAGCATATCGTTTTTTTAAGTGGCTTAAGGGCGAGGATGAATACTATCCCGATGAGACTAAGATGGATATGTCCTTACTCATCCCCATGGAGGATGAATCCAATCTGATAGAGCGCATGAAGGATAAGCAGTTAGCCAAGGAGAAGGCTTATGATGAGAGCTCCAATAAGCTGCTTAGATTCTTCAACCGCTGCTACAGGGTGGTTGCGGTGCTCTTCTGTATCGTGCTCGGAGCACTACTTATATACACTGCGTCATTTTTGCCGCAGGTGGGAACGGTGGACAGACCTACGAACAATAAGGTTCCCGCAAGGTATATAGAGAAGGGCTTAGAGGAGACGGGAGCCGTCAATATCGTGACCGGTATGATACTTGATTACAGAGCATTCGATACCTTCGGAGAGTCCAACGTGCTCTTCGTGGCTACCGTTACGGTACTGATTCTTCTAAGATACAACAAGAAGGATGAGAAGGATAAGGAACAGTCAAGTGACCGCATATATGAGCCTAAGAATGATGTGATATTGCAGACAGTTGCTAAGTTTTTGGTGCCCATCATCATTGTGTTCGGGATATATGTGATACTTAACGGACACTTATCTCCGGGAGGAGGATTCTCGGGAGGTGCCATCGTAGGCGCCGGACTGATACTCTATCTCAATGCTTTCGGCTTCGAGAAGACTGAGAGATTCTTCACGGAGAAGACGTATAAGTGGATCAGCTTCTTTGCCCTGACTACATACTGCATGTGCAAGGCATACTCCTTCTATTGCGGAGCCAATCACTTGGACAGCCATATACCTTTGGGTACGCCCGGTGCGATCCTATCAAGCGGTCTGATACTGATACTTAATATATGCGTGGGTCTTGTGGTGGCGTGTACCATGTATACGTTCTATGTAATGTTCAGGAAGGGAGATTTTTAATATGGGACCGAATTTCTTTTCCAATTACGCGGAAGTCATCGCCATGGCGCTTTTTGCCACGGGCTTTGCCAATCTTCTGCTTCAGAAGAATCTTATCAAGAAGATAATAGGTCTTAATATCATGGACTCCTCGGTATATCTCTTCCTTGCGGTGAAAGGCTATATAACAGGGAGAACGGTACCGATAGTAGTGGATGGAGTGACATCGGTTGAGAGATACATCAATCCCATTCCCGCAGGACTTGTTCTTACGGGGATTGTGGTATCCGTGTCGGTATCGGCACTCATGCTGTCCCTTACCATAAGGCTGTACAGAAGATACAGGACACTTAATCTGGATGAGATATCACTAAGACTTAAGAAGGAGGGGCTGTGATGGGCTTTGTGCGCAATTTTCCCTTTTTCTCAATAATGCTTGCCATGTTCTCGGGTCCCGTATGCTCGGTCTTATCCGGCAAGGCTGCCAGGATACTTAATGCTGTAGTGATCACCGTGATCATAGGGCTATCAGCCGTGCTTTTGGGCAATCTTATGGTGACAGGCGAAAGCTTTGTATTCATGATGGGTCATTTTCCCGCACCATGGGGTAATGAGATAAGAGCCGGAGTACTGGAGGCCGGAATGGCACTCTTTTTCTCCATAGTGATGCTTCTGTCGGTGCTTGGAGGTATCAAGAAGCTGTTCGACGAGGTGGATACAGGTAAGCACAATCTCTATTATGTGCTTGTGGGACTGATGTTAAGCTCACTGCTTGCCCTGATATATACCAATGATCTCTTCACGGCATATGTATTCGTGGAGATCAATACCATATCCGCCTGCGGGCTGATCATG
>CAJONG010000035.1 GCA_905235845.1 uncultured Lachnospiraceae bacterium | reverse complement strand
TATGATAGTGGATATAGGCGGCGGTACCACAGATATAGCAGTCATCTCCCTGGGAGATTCGGTAGTCAGCGAATCGGTCAAGGTGGCAGGAGATGATTTTGACGAAGCGATCGTGCGCTATATGCGTAAGAAATATAATCTTCTCATAGGTGAGAGGATGGCTGAGGACATTAAGATCAATATAGGTTCCGCTTACAAGAGAGCCGAGACCGTGTACTACGAGGTTAAGGGCCGTAATCTTGTAACAGGACTTCCCAAGAGACTTAATATCTCCTCAGAGGATACGGAGGAAGCATTACGTGAGACTACATCCAAGATCGTGGAAGCGATACACAGCGTGTTGGAACGTACACCTCCGGAGCTTGCGGCCGATATAGCGGACAGAGGAATAGTGCTTACCGGCGGAGGAAGTCTTCTTAACGGATTGGAAGACCTGATCTGCTCCAAGACAGGCATCACCACGATGACGGCCGAAGAGCCCATGACTGTAGTGGCTATCGGAACCGGTAAGTATGTGGAGTTCCTGGCAGGCTATAGAGACGAATAATGGACAATTAGGAGAGAGTAATGGTTAAAGGCTTGTATACCGCCTACACAGGCATGATCAATGAGCAGAACAGGATGGATGTATTGACCAACAATCTGGCCAATTCAGACACCAACGGCTTTAAGAAGGAGGGTGCTACAAGTCAGGCCTTCGACTCTCTTCTTGCGTTAAAGATAAAAGACAGATCAGAGAATCCCAATCTCGCCCATCCCATCGGAATAGCCAATCTGGGAGTCAAAGTGGGTGAGAATTACACCGATTATTCACAGGGAGCTTTCAAGGTGACTGACAGGACATATGATGTTGCGCTGTCAGGTGAGGGCTTTTTCAATATCGAATATACCAACAAAGCAGGCGAGACAAGCACCATGTATACCAGAGACGGGGCTTTTGTCATCAATACTCAGGGATATCTTGTCAATAAAGACGGAGACTATGTGCTTGGTCAGAACGGCAGGATAAGGCTTGACCCCACTCAGGATGTGGCTATCGATACACAGGGCAATATATCTCAGAACGGTGCAAGGGTAGCTCAGATAAAGCTTACGGATTTTGAGGATTATAACTATATAGAACACTTCGGAGAGAATTACTACAGACCTGTTGAAGGGGCTACGGAGAAAGCCGCTACGGCCACCACCAATCAGGGATATATAGAGACATCCAATGTTCAGGTGGTGCAGGAGATGGTGGAGATGATCTCGGTATCCAGACAGTATGAGAGTAATCAGAGACTGATAACCACCATAGACGGAACGCTGCAGATAGTATCTAATCAGCTTGGTAAGGTTTGATAGGAGGTAAAAAATGGTAAGATCACTTTGGTCGGCTGCTACGGGAATGATAGCACAACAGACGAATCTTGATACGATAGCCAATAATCTGGCCAATGTCAATTCAACGGGATACAAGACGGAAGTGGCTGAATTCAAGTCACTGCTCTATCAGACGATGCAGACTGAGACTACTACCGCCAACGGCGCCAATAAGCCAATAAGTGCACAGGTAGGCTTAGGAGTGCGTAATTCTTCGATAACTACGGTGTTCAAGCAGGGCTCTCTGCTTGCATCGGAATCCGATACGGCCTTCGCTATAGAAGGTAAGGGACTCTTCGCAGTAAGAGCAGAGGATGGTACTACCAAATACACCCGTAACGGAGATCTGAGGTTCAGCGTGGGACAGGGCAATACCCTTGTACTCTCCACATCAGGAGGTCTTCCGGTGCTTAGCACCACCGGTCAGCCCATAAGCATCAATACCAATCAGTATGTAGCCAATAAGATCACAGTGGATGCCAACGGTAACCTCTGCTATCCGGATGAGACCAATAATCCCCAGCCTATCGGTATAAGGATAGGACTGTTCCAGTTCAATAATCCGTCGGGATTATATAAGACAAGCGATACACTCTATGTGCCTACGGCAGCCAGCGGACAGGCACTCAACGAGGCAACGAATAATAACCTTGATAAGAGCATCATCCGTCAGGGATATCTGGAGGGCTCCGGAGTGCAGGTTGTGGATGAGATGGTCAATATGATCGTGGCACAGCGTGCATATGAGATGAACAGTAAGGCCATCACCACATCCGATGAGATGATGGAACTGGCAAATAACCTGAAGCGATAAGCAGGATAATGGCGACAAGGCGCCACGCTTGCGTGAGCGCCGAAGGCGACATTAGACTGCAAGGTACATGAGCGAAGCCGAAGGCGGAGCGAATGGAGCTTGGCCGCGAAGCGGCTTATCGCGTAAAAAAAGAGGCGACAAGGCGACATTAGACTGCAAGGAGGTAACATGAGCACAATAGACACTAGTAATATCATGTCGATATACTCACAATATGCTACTGAGACTGCCAAGGAATCTCAGGCAGCCAAGCTTAAGAGTGCGGCCAAGGCGGATTACTCCAATTCAACGGATGATGAACTTATGGATGTCTGCAAGCAGTTTGAGTCGTATTTCCTTGAGCAGGTGTTCAAGCAGATGGCCAAGACTGTCAACATCTCGGAAGGCAGTGACAAATCCACCTCTAATCTTGTGGATTTTTTCAAGGATAATACCATTCAGGAGTTAGCCGCCCAGTCAACGGAGACTAACAGTCTCGGACTTGCACAGATGCTGTATGAACAGATGAAGCGCAATATCGGAGATACCAATATTCCGGATCAGACATCCGAAGGAGAAGAAGTTTAACTACCGGGAATCATATATGTTATAATTAGGTCTATGGAGACTTTTGAAGGCTACATAGACCATTTTTTATATTATAACGATAGCAATGGATACGGAGTGTTTGAGCTTGATACGGAAGATGATGATGTCATCTGTACGGGAAGCTTCCCGGGTCTGACACAGGGAGAGACTGTCGAAGTAACCGGTGAGTGGACGGATCATCCTACATATGGTCCGCAGCTTAAGGTTAAGCAATGGAAAGTGACAGAGCCCTCGGATCTGATGGATGTGGAGAGATATCTCGCATCCGGAGCGATCAAGGGAGTGGGTCCGACTATCGCCAAGAGGATAATCAAGAAGTTCGGGAAGGATGCTCTTGACATAATCGACAGAGAACCTGAGAGACTCACACAGATCAAGGGTATAAGTGAGAGGATAGCGCAGAATATAGCGACTCAGGTCGCCGAAAGAAGAGGCCTTCGTGATGCCATAATGATGCTTGGCAAGTACGGGATAAGCAATAATATGGCTCTTAAGTTGTACGAGGCATACGGGGCATCGCTTGAGAGAGTGCTTGAGGAGAACCCATACAGGCTCGCGGAAGAGATAGACGGCATAGGCTTTAAGAAAGCTGATGAGATAGCGTCTAAGATAGGTATAGCCGTGGACTCACGCTACAGGATAGAGAGCGGTATCCTGTATGTACTTAACAGTGCATCAATGGACGGACACACATATCTTCCGAAGCAGGAGCTTACAGAGAAAGCCTATGTTCTTTTAGGAGTACCGGAGAGCGCCATTGAGGAGAGGCTTCCGGATATGATGATCGATAAAAAGATCGTCATCAAAGAAGCGGATAACGGGGGAAAAGGGAAAGAGACCGAAGTATATTCCGCAATGATATATTATGAGGAATTGGGCTGTGCAAGACTTCTGCATGAGCTTAATGACACGCCAATGTCCGATAAGGATAAGATAACGGAACGAATAGAGAAGATAGAGAAGAATCTTAATCTGGAGCTTGATGATCTGCAGAAGGAAGCAGTGTGCAAGGCCGCCCTTAACGGTGTCTTCATACTTACGGGAGGCCCGGGAACAGGTAAGACTACCGCTATCAATGCCATGATCAAGCTTTTCGTATCCGAAGGATTGAATATAATGCTTGCTGCGCCTACAGGCAGGGCAGCCAAGAGAATGATGGAAGCAACCGGCTATGAAGCCAAGACTATACACAGGATGCTTGAACTTAGCGGACCCTCCTCGGACAACGGAGGAAAGGGAGCTTTTTTTGAGAGAAATGAGGACAATCCGTTAGATACCGATGCCGTTATAATCGACGAGGCATCCATGGTGGATATACATCTTCTGTATGCACTTCTTAAGGCTCTAAGTCCCGGGACCAAGTTAATCCTTGTGGGTGATGACAATCAGCTTCCCAGTGTCGGACCGGGGCAGGTTCTGCATGATATGATAGGATCGGGAAGTTTTGAGTGCGTAGAGCTTAAGAAGATATTCCGTCAGGCGGCTAAGAGTGATATCATAGTCAATGCCCATAAGATCAACAGAGGTGAAGAGATATCACTCGATAATAAGAGCAGGGATTTCTTCTTCTTAGAGCGAAGTGATGTCAATGTCATATACAAGCATATGATACAGTTGATACTCGGGAAGCTTCAGGACTATGTGGATGCAACTCCCATTCAGATACAGGTGTTGACTCCGACAAGGATAGGAGCACTTGGAGCGCCTGCTCTTAATAAGGTGTTGCAGAGATATATCAATCCGCCATCTGAGGATAAGCCGGAGTACACATACGGTGAGAATATATTCAGACTCGGCGATAAGGTGATGCAGATCAAGAATAATTATAACCTTAGCTGGGAGATAATGAGCTCATATGGGATAGTGGCCGATTCGGGTACGGGAGTATTCAATGGTGACATAGGTGTCATAATCGACATAAGCAAGTCACTTCAACAGCTTACGGTTGAGTATGATGATAAGAGAAGAGTAAGATACCCCTTCTCAGGGCTGGATGAACTGGAGCTTGCCTATGCCGTGACAATTCATAAAGCGCAGGGAAGCGAATATCCGGCGGTGATCATGCCTCTGTTCGGCGGTCCTAAGATGCTTCTTAACAGGAACCTTTTATATACGGGAGTGACAAGAGCCAAAAAATGTGTAACTATACTGGGGAGTCGTAGTACACTTGACACAATGATACATAATGTAAGTGAGAGGAACAGATATACGGGATTAGCCTTACGTATCAGGGAAATCAAAGGAGGTATATGAAGATACGAAGGCTTACTAGGGCATTATATCCGGGAAGATGCGCCATATGCGATGAAGTCATAGCATATGACAGGATGTTGTGCCCGACACATGAAAAGACATTAAGACCGGTTATCGGAGACACATGCAGAAAATGCGGCAAGCCTCTGCGTGATACGGACAGGCTCTGCTGCTATGACTGCAACAGGAAGATCCACTATTTTGACAGGGGATTTGCCGTATTCAGATATGAGGATGTAAGGGAGAGCCTGTACAGGTTCAAGTATTCGGGGAGAGCCGAATATGCGGGTTTCTATGCTTATGCGGCTGATAAAGTGTATGGCAGCATCATAAGAGACTTGGATATTGATGCCATAGTGCCGGTCCCGATACACAAAAAGAGAATGGCAGTAAGAGGCTATAATCAGGCCGAGCTTATAGCCCGGGAATTGTCAGGGCTTACGGGTATCCCTGAATATAACGGTCTGATAAGGCGTTGTAGGGCGACCATACCGCTTAAGAATCTCAGTGAGGCAGAGCGAAAGAATAATCTAAAAAAGGCTTTTATAATTGCATCAAATGATGTAAAATTAAAGAAAATTCTGCTTGTAGATGACATCTACACAACGGGATCCACAATGGATGCGATCTCGGTGCTCTTACGGGGCGCGGGTGTATGTGAGATATACTTTCTCGCTGTTGCGATAGGAGCGGGCTTATAGACTAAGGAGGTAGAATTATCATGAATGTACGTAATTGCAGAAAGTGCAGGAAGCTTTTTAACTATATCACCGGACCTATCGTCTGTCCTGCATGCAGAGAAGCCATGGAGGAGGAATTCCAGAAGGTCAAGAAGTACGTGCAGGAACATGCTCATTCTGATATAAGAACGGTTGCTGAGGAATGTGAGGTTGACCCTAACCAGATAAGGCAGTGGGTACGTGAAGAGAGACTTGAGTTCGCTGATGATTCGGCAGTAGGTCTTAACTGTGAGCGTTGCGGAAGAAGCATCAAGTCGGGCAGATTCTGTGAAGCATGTAAGAGGGATATGACCAATACCTTTAGCAGTGCCATCAGATCCAACGCACCGGTACAGCAGAATCAGATGAAGAAGGATATTAAAGAGAATCCCAAGATGAGATTCCTGGATTCATAGGGAGAATTCCATGGTCAATGAGGAGAAGGTCATCTTAATGACGAAGCTTGCCTCATACGAGCAGAATGAGGGCAGGAAGTATAATTCGGTAGCCGGGTTTTTCAGGTCGGATTATATCAGTTCTCAGATGTTGCGTTCGGTGATCGCCGGGACATTGTCATTTCTGGCGATAGTGGGTGTATTTCTTTTTTATAATTTTGAAGTAATAATGGAGGACATATATAATACGGATCTTCTGTCCTTTGGCAAAAAGATGGGCTACATATACCTCATCTGTATGGGTGTATATCTGCTCATCACGTATGTTGTGGCACTGTACAGGTACGGTAAAGCCAGAGGGAAAATAAGGACATACTACAGTAACCTTAAGAAGCTGGAGAAGTATTAAGCGCTGATCATGTCGAATTTTATAGTTACCAGGGAATTAATTAAACGTCTTTATTCCAAGTATGAGGCATACATTAATCCCATTTTGAAGTTAATATTGGCACTGATAGTCTTCTCGGTGATCAATAGCCGAATCGGATATATGGACAGGCTGGACAGTATGGTCATTGTATTGGTGGCCGCTTTGTTGTGTTCATTCCTTCCGATGGTAGTCATGTCCGTATTGGCGGGGCTTTTTGTACTGCTGCATATGTATGCTCTGTCACCGGAATGTGCCCTTGTTGTAGGCGTGATATTCCTTTTTATGTTCTTACTGTATGTAAGGCTTGTTCCGAAAGAGACGATAGTGGTGCTGTTAACACCGATCTTTTTCATGCTTAAGATGCCATATGTAATGCCTATAGCAATGGGATTACTCGGAACTCCGGTATCTGTGGTATCTGTAGGCTTCGGAGTTATCATAGCCTTTTTTGTTGAGTATGTTCAGGATAACGCCTCGACGCTCTCTTCTTATGAAACTGCCAATATGGTCAGCAGGATAAGGCTGGTAGTAGACGGACTTCTGGGTAATAAAGCGATGTTCGCGATCATAGTAGTCTTTTCGATAGTACTTGTTACGGTGTATGTGATCAGACGAAGCTCCGTTGACCATGCGTGGACGATAGCAGCGATAGCAGGAGGCATCATACAGCTCGTGCTGTTATTCATAGCAGAGCTTACGACCGGGCTTGGGATGTCCATAATAGGCATGGTATTCGGATGCATACTGGCTACGGTCATAGGACTTGCGCTACAGCTTTTTGCGTTCCATGTTGATTACAAGAGAGTTGAGAATGTCCAATTTGAGGATGATGAATATTATTATTATGTAAAAGCGGTTCCGAAGGTGATGGTATCGGCACCGGATAAGAAGGTCAGACGTGTTCAGTCGAATCAGTCCAGACAGGGGCAGCATCCCTCCTCCGCTAAGACAACACATCAGAGTACGGCTTCGTCGGCATCGAAGAATGAAAGGATCGTACATACGGCTAACGGAACTTCGAGGACAATGAGGTAATAAAGAGTATATATAAGCATATATTGGCGTATAGATAATGGAACAATTAAGAACTTTTGCAGAAAGATATCTTGTCAATCTGCATATCCCGACAATTCAAGTAACAGATATAGTTGAGATCCTTATCATATCATTCCTTCTGTATCACATACTGTTATGGATCAAGAACACTAAAGCGTGGTCACTTATTAAGGGAGTGGCGCTTATTATTGTGTTCATTCTTCTTGCGGCTATATTCGAGATGAATACGATCATATGGATCGTGAAGAATGTCCTGTCCATTGCCGTGATCGCCATGATCATAGTCCTGCAGCCTGAGTTGAGGAAGGCCTTAGAGGAGCTTGGAAGGAAGAATATCCTCGCTTCCATCTTCGACAGCAGCAAGACTGAGACCGGATTATTCTCCGATGTGACCATCAAGGAGATCACCAAGGCCTGCACGGAGATGGGCAAGGTAAAGACCGGAGCGCTGATAGTTGTCAGACAGATGGACAGTCTTGCCGAATATGAGCAGACAGGAATAGCCATAGATGGCATAGTAACCAACCAGCTTCTGATCAATATATTCGAACACAACACACCGTTACATGACGGTGCTGTCATAATAGACGGAAACAGGATAACGTCAGCCACATGTTATCTTCCGCTTTCGGATAACATGAGATTATCCAAGGAGCTTGGAACCAGGCACAGAGCCGGAGTCGGCATATCGGAAGTGACGGATTCGATGACCGTGATCGTATCCGAGGAGACGGGCTCCATAAGTGTGGCGTACAGAGGTGAGCTGTACCGTAACCTCGGTGCGGATGAATTGGAGATAAAGCTTGAGAGCATCCAGAATAAGCAGGTGGATGAGAAGAAACGTGCGATCTGGAAGGGAAAGGGGGTCAGGAATGAAGCAAAAAATAACTGATAATCTTGGCCTCAAGATACTTGCGGTAATTTTCTCCGTGATCTTATGGCTTATAGCGATCAATATCAATGATCCCGTCACACAGGAGAGCTATAATGTCACGGTTCAACTACAGAATCTGACCAATCTCACATCTTCGGGCAAGTATGTCGAGGTTATGAACAATACGGACAGCATCAAGGTCACTGTCAGAGGAAGCAGAACGGTTCTGTCGTCTTTTACCGAGAAGAATATCGTTGCCACGGCGGATGTGAGCAAGATCAATTCCAATAATCAGGTGCCTATCGAAGTGAGCACCACAAGGATAAGCGACAGGATCGAGAGCATACGTCCCGATAAGCAGTATGTACAGTTAAGCATAGAGAACATAGGCAAGCAGCAGATACCCATCAATGTCAATGTGCAGAATGAGCCGGGTGAAGGATATATCTTCGGTTCGGCTGCAACGACACAGAATGTCGTGATAATATCCGGTCCCGAATCCAAGGTATCGGAGGTGGCTTATGCCGCTGTAGAGATCAATGTGGACGGAGCTACAAGCGATGTCAATATATCTCTTCCGATACATCTGTATAACTCTAAGGATGACATACTTGATACATCCAAGATAACCATGAGTATGAACGAGGTATATACCACGGCCTCTATCCTTCAGACCAAGAACCTGCCTATCGTATGCGCTGCCACCGGAGTTCTGCCTGACGGATATGCATTGACGGGAGTGATAGACAGTGTTCCGGCGTACATCACATTAGCAGGAAGAAGCAGTGTGATGAAGAATCTGACGGCCGTGGAAGTGTCAGAGCCTATAGATGTAAGCGGATATGATTCGGATGTGAATACGGAAGTGGATCTTAAACCATATCTGCCGGAGGGTACTTCCATAGTGGGAGGCAATGAGGCAGGACAGGTTAACGTTACCGTCCATATCGAGAAAGAAACCGTCAGAGAATTCAGGGTTGATACGGACAGGATACACACGACCGGTATTCCGGAGGGACTTACGATCGAGCTGGACGAAGAAGAGAACACGCTGCGTGTTGAACTGCAGGGTCTTAAGGCTTTGCTTTCAGCCATAGATTCCGGTTCTATAGTCGGGATAGTGGATGTAGACAGATATATGTCGGATGAAGGTATAAGCGAGATCAAGGAAGGCAATTATACAATGCCTGTAAGCTTCACGCTTCCTGAGGGAGTTAAGCTTACAAGAGAATACAGAGTAAGAGTTAAAGTAAAGAGTACGGAGTAACCGTCTCTATGGAGGAACCGGATAATGGCACGACTTTTCGGTACGGATGGTGTAAGGGGAATAGCGGGTGAAGAACTGACTATAGACCTTGCCATGAAGCTTGGACAGGCAGGAGCCTATGTCCTGACCAAGGAGAATGATCATAAGCCTACCATTATGGTGGGTTGCGATACGCGAATATCCGGCGATATGCTGGCCAATGCTCTGATGGCAGGTGTATGCAGCGTAGGAGCCAATGCGGTATATGTAGGTGTAATGCCCACACCGGCGGTTGCGTACCTTACCAAGAAGTATAAGGTGGATGCAGGCGTGGTAATATCAGCGTCTCATAATCCTGTGGAGTTCAATGGTATCAAGTTCTTTGACGGTAACGGATACAAGCTGTCGGATGAGCTTGAGGATGAGATAGAGGCTCTGATAAAGAGCAACATGAAGGATATCACTTTTCCCACGGGTGCACAGGTGGGTAAGATCAAGTACAGGACAGATGCCAGAGAGGAATATATCAATCATTCCATCAAGGCAGTGCCCATAGATCTGACAGGCTACAGGGTTGTCGCGGACTGTGCCGAGGGCGCGAGCTATTATACTTCCGTTGAGGCACTTAAGGAGCTGGGAGCAACCGTGATACCGATCCATAATATGCCTGACGGAACCAATATCAATGCCAACTGCGGTTCTACGCATATGGAAGAGCTGAAGGCAAGAGTTGTGTATGAGAAGGCTGATGTGGGACTTGCCTTTGACGGAGATGCAGACAGGCTTTTAGCGGTTGATGAACTGGGTAATATAGTGGATGGCGACCAGATAATGGCTATCGTCGGTAATCATATGAAATCCCGGGGGAAGCTTAAGGGTGATACCATCGTCGTCACGGTCATGAGCAATCTCGGATTCACGCTTATGGCTAAGGAGCACGGGATCAAGCTTGAGCAGACCAAGGTGGGTGACAGATATGTGCTTGAAAGGATGAGGCAGATAGATGCCTCTCTTGGCGGTGAGCAGTCCGGACATGTAATATTCCTTGACGAGAATACTACAGGAGACGGGCTGTTAAGTGCGCTTCATCTTCTGCAGGTAATGGTGGAGACCGGTAAGCCTCTGTCAGAGCTTTCCAAGATCATGACGGTGCTACCGCAGGCTCTTGTTAACGCCAAGGTGCCCAACCACAAGAAGGAAAGCTACATGGATTATCCTGAGATAGCGGATGCCATAGCGGCGCTTGAGGACAAGTTCAAGGGAGAGGGAAGAGTGCTTATAAGACCTTCCGGAACAGAACCCAAGGTCAGGGTCATGATCGAAGGAAGGGATCAGGACGAGATCAATGAGGATGCCAAGGCTTTGGCTGAGCTGATCCAAAACACACTCCTGTAGAATGGACATAATCCACGTCATATGATATAATAAATCGTCCGGTGGACGATTTATCCCGCCGGGAAGAGTAGAATACGAGATATAAATACTACGACTTTTTGTCGATAAGGAGGAATATACAGGTATGGTTAGTCAGAAGGTAGTGATCAAGAATCCCACGGGACTACATCTAAGACCTGCAGGCATCCTATGTAAGGAGGCTATGCAGTTTAAATCACTTATAACATTCTCATTCAGGGAGACAACGGCCAACGCCAAAAGCGTATTGAGCGTACTCGGTGCCTGCGTCAAGTGTGGAGATGAGATCGAGATAGTATGTGACGGCGAGGATGAGGCTGATGCGTTGAAGGCATTGGTTACAGCGATAGATAATGGTCTTGGTGAATAACGTATGACCCATCTGCTACGGCAAAGCACGCCCGCAGATGGGTTATTTTTTTCGCACAGAGATTACAGTCATAACAGGAGGAGTAAAATGTTAAACTATAAGAGATATGAGAAGGCACCTGTACTTAACTTTCCGGAGAGACAGTGGCCGAACAGAGAGATAACAAAGGCACCCGTATGGTGCAGCGTGGACTTAAGAGACGGCAATCAGGCGCTTATAGACCCCATGCAGGTAGATGAGAAGATCGAGTTCTTTAATTATCTTGTAAAGCTTGGTTTTAAGGAGATCGAGATAGGCTTCCCGTCGGCGAGCCAGATCGAGTTCGATTTCTTAAGACAGCTTGTAGACCGCAAGCTCATCCCTGATGATGTGTGGGTACAGGTTCTGGTACAGTGCAGGGAAGAGCTGGTAGAGCGCACCTTTGAGTCCATAGAGGGCATCAAAAATGTCATAGTACATATATATAATTCCACATCCACTCTTCAGAGAGACGTGGTATTCCATAAGAGCCGCGAGGAGATCATAGATATCGCTGTTGAGGGAACAAGGATGGTCAAGAAGAGAGCAGCCTCATTCCCCGGCAATATCAGGCTTGAGTATTCTCCCGAGAGCTTCACGGGAACAGAGATGGACTTCGCTCTGGAGATATGTACTGCGGTACAGCGTGAGTGGGGTGCGACCAAGGATGATCCGATAATAATCAATCTTCCTTCTACGGTTGAGACCAATACACCTAATGTATACGCTGATGAGATCGAGTGGATGAATACTCATTTTGAGAACAGAGAGAGCATAATCTTAAGCATCCATCCGCATAATGACAGAGGTACGGGAATAGCCAGCTGTGAACTCGCACTTATGGCAGGAGCCGAGAGAGTGGAGGGTACGCTTTTCGGTAACGGAGAGAGGACCGGTAATCTGGATATCATGGTGGTCGCATACAATATGTTCTCACAGGGAGTTGATCCGAAGCTTGAGATAGAACATATAGGTGAAGCCATCGAGATATATGAGAGATGCTGTAAGATTCCCATACATCCCAGACATCCGTACGCAGGCAAGCTGGTATTCACCGCATTCTCGGGAAGCCATCAGGATGCCATCAATAAGGGCGTACAGGCCATGAAGGAACGTGGAAGCGAGGTGTGGAGAGTTCCGTATCTGCCCATAGATCCTGCGGATATAGGCAGAGAGTACGAGCCGATAGTACGTATCAATTCACAGTCAGGCAAGGGTGGTGTGGCATTCATCATGGATACCTACTTCGGATATAAGCTTCCGAAGGCTATGCATAAGGAATTCGCCAATGTGATACAGGCCATGAGCGAGAAGCAGGGCGAGGTATCTCCGGAAGAGATCAACGCCAGGTTCAGAGAAGAATACATCGAGCGCAAGGAGCCTCTGCACTTCAAGAAGCTTAAGGTAGACGACTTAAGTGATGAAGAAGAGACAAGCTTCGATACGCATGTAACAGTTGTATATACGGATCATGGTACAGAGAAGACAATGGAGGGTGTCGGCAACGGACCTATCGATGCCGTTAAGCGTGCGATAGCCGAGACACTTGAACTGGATATTAAGATACTTGATTATTCGGAGCATGCTCTTCAGGCCGGATCGAATTCCAAGGCTGCCGCTTATATACATCTGCTTGATGTCAATACAGGCAATGTTACATACGGAGTCGGTGAGAGCAGCAACATAACGAGAGCTTCAGTCAGAGCTATTTTCTCGGCTATCAACAGATTGGGTTTGGTATAGTATAGAAGCGCATAAGGAGGTTACTATGAAGAGAATCGGAATGCTTACAAGCGGTGGTGACTGTCAGGCACTTAATGCCGCAATGAGAGGCGTAGTCAAGTCTCTGCTTAACAGCGGTCAGGATGTGGAGATATACGGATTCCTGAACGGATACAGAGGACTTATATACGGTGATTTCAAGATGCTTACAGGAAGAGACTTCTCAGGTATCCTCACTGTGGGCGGAACGATACTGGGCAGCAGCCGTACTCCCTTCAAGACCATCAAGGATCCTGATGAGAACGGACTTGATAAGGTCGAGGCTATGAAGCAGAACTACTATAAGCTGCAGCTTGATTGCCTCGTAGTCTTAGGGGGCAACGGTACGCATAAGACTGCCAATCTCTTAAGAGAAGAGGGTCTTAATGTCGTGACACTGCCCAAGACCATAGATAACGACCTGTACGGTACGGATATGACCTTCGGATTCCAGAGCGCAGTGGATATAGCCACGAACTGCATAGACTGCATACATACAACTGCAGCATCTCATGGACGTATCTTCATAGTCGAGGTAATGGGACATAAGGTAGGTTACCTTACACTCAATGCCGGAATGGCAGGCGGTGCGGATATCATACTGATACCTGAGATACCCTATGATATAGATAAGATCGTCGAGGCTGTTAAGCAGAGAGAGAAAAACGGCAGCAAGTTCACCATAATAGCTGTTGCAGAGGGTGCGATAAGCAAGGAGGATGCCAAGCTGTCCAAGAAGGAATATCAGAAGAAGCTGGAGAAGAGCAAGTATCCTTCAGTCTCATACGAAGTAGCAGCGCAGATATATGAGAAGACGGGACAGGAGGTCAGAGTGACCGTTCCAGGACATACGCAGAGAGGTGGAAGCCCCTGTCCTTATGACAGAGTATTCGCCAGCCGTCTCGGTGCGGAAGCAGGTAAGCTGATCCTTAAGGGTGAGTATGGCTTCATGGTAGGTTATAGGAACAGGGAGATAGTCAAGGTTCCTCTTGAGGATGTGGCAGGCAAGCTTAAGATGCTCGACCCCGATTCTACCATCATCAAGGAAGCCAAGATGCTTGGCATAAGCTTCGGTGACTGATAATCCACAGTTCTTTTGGGAGTGACATTAATGTCATATGTTGCATTGTATCGTAAGTTCCGTCCGGATAACTTCGCTGATGTGAAGGGTCAGGATCATATAGTTACGACACTTAAGAATCAAATAATATCAGACAGAGTAGGACACGCATATCTTTTCTGCGGTACAAGGGGAACGGGCAAGACGACGGTGGCCAAGCTTTTAGCCAAAGCCGTCAACTGTGAGAACCCCTCGGAGGGTAATCCCTGCGGAGTCTGCCCGACATGTAAGGCCATAGCGGCCGGAGCCAGCTTAAGCGTGGTGGAGATAGATGCCGCCTCCAATAACGGCGTTGACAATGTCAGAGAGATAATAGATGAGGTAGCTTTTCCGCCGGCAGATGCCAGGTATCGTGTATATATAATAGACGAGGTTCATATGCTGTCCATAGGTGCGTTCAATGCACTGCTTAAGACACTTGAGGAGCCGCCAAGCTATTGTATATTCATCCTGGCCACCACAGATCCTCAGAAGATACCCATAACCATATTGTCCAGATGTCAGAGATATGATTTCAAGAGGATAACAACCGATACCATAGCCGACAGGTTGGAAGAGCTGACATCCATAGAGAAGGTTGATGTCGAGCCAAGAGCCTTAAGATATATTGCCAAGGTCGCCGATGGGTCGATGAGAGATGCGCTTAGTCTGTTGGATCAATGCATGGCCTTTAATTACGGCAAGGAACTGACATACAGCATGGTACTTGATGTACTTGGGGCAGTGGATACGGCAGTATTCGGCAGACTGTTCGAGGCCGTTGCGACACAGAATGTATTAGGCTGTATAACGATCCTGGATGAGGCGGTTATACAGGGAAGAGAGATAGGGCAGTTCGTAAATGATTTTATCCTGTATCTAAGGAGCCTTCTTATTGTCATCAGTGCCGATGATCCGTGGAGCATCCTTGACGTATCGGACGAGAACATGGAGTTACTGAAAAAAGAAGCCGCCATGACGGATATGCCCACCCTGATCCGTTATATAAGGATATTCTCCGAACTGTCGGGTGAGATTAAGTATTCACCGGCTAAGAGAGTATTGACGGAGACAGCTCTGATTAAGTTATGTAAACCGGAAATGGAGTCAGACAATTCCGCACTCCTTGACAGGATAAGAGTACTTGAGGAGAAGCTGGCTAAAGGGATCGGACCTGTGGTGATGCCTGTCGATGCGGCCGGTATGTTGAATATGCAGGCGACCGGTGCAGGTCAACAGGCTGCGGAGGATTCCCATGCGGTATCTCTCCCGGCAGCACTGCCCGAAGACATTCAGGCAGTTAAGGATAACTGGAGTAAGATCGTGATGGGAGCGGAGAGTCCTGTTAAATCCCTTCTTAAGAGTATCTATCCGTCCATAACTGCGGATAATAAGCTTAAGCTTGTGACTCATGATAAGGTTGGCGGAGGTCGTCTTGAGTCCGAAGGGGGCAAGACTTCAATTAAGAAGCTACTAAGTGAATATACAGGCAAGGATATAGATTATGTTGTGGAGATACTGCCGGCAGATGGCAGTATGGATGCAGGAAGTCCGAATATACTCGGTATGAACAGCATCAATATAGATGTAGTAACAGAGAGCAACGAGGAGGTTGAATATGTCTAGAAAAGGCGGATTCCCC
>CAJONG010000034.1 GCA_905235845.1 uncultured Lachnospiraceae bacterium | reverse complement strand
ATGAAGCCGTCCTCATCTTCCATGGCCATATCACCGGTTAAGAGCCATTCGCCCTTAAGCACCTCATCGGTGGCCTTCTTATCATTATAATAACAGGTCATGACGCCGGGGCCTGCGACGCACAGCTCTCCGACATCGCCTCTTGTAACCTCTTCTCCGTCTTCTCCTATGATCTTGGTCTTCCAGCCGTAACCCGCCTTGCCTATGGCTCCGACCTTATGTATATTCTCCACTCCGAGGTGGACAGCGCCGGGTCCGATGGATTCGCTTAAGCCGTAATTGGTATCATACTGGTGGCCGGGGAAGTGTTCCTTCCATCTGGCTATAAGAGAAGGCGGCACGGGCTGTGCTCCTATATGCATAAGCCTCCACTGAGAAAGCTCGTATTCACTCAGATCGATCTCACCCCTGTCGATGGCATCAAGTATATCCTGCGCCCATGGCACTAAGAGCCATACGATCGTACATTTCTCATCCGATACGGCCTCTATTATGGTCTTAGGCTTAGTGCCCTTAAGCAGAACGGCCTTGCCTCCCACAAGGAAGCTTCCGAACCAGTGCATCTTGGCTCCGGTATGATACAGCGGCGGAATGCAGAGGAATACATCATCCTTGGTCTGTCCGTGATGCATCTGCTCCACCTTGCATGAATGCATAAGGCTTAAGTGATTGTGAAGTATGGCCTTGGGGAAGCCTGTTGTCCCTGATGAAAAATATATGGCCGCATCATCTTCATCAGTAAGCTTTATCTGAGGCGAACGGCTTAGGCTGTTGGCCGTAAGCTCGCCGTAGTCCTCGGCAAAAGACGGACAATTGGCTCCTACATAAAAAAGAAGCCTGTTCTTACTGATAGTATCCGCTATCTCCTCTATACGTCCTATGAATTCCGGGCCGAACACCAATACATCGACCTCGGCAAGATTAAGACAGTATTCGATCTCATCGGATGCATATCTGAAGTTAAGCGGTACTGCGATAGCTCCTGTCTTAAGTATGCCGAAGTATACCGGCAGCCACTCCAGACAGTTCATGAGTAGGATCGCAACCTTATCACCCTTCTTGACCCCTCTTGATAACAAGAGATTGGCAAAACGGTTGGCCTTCTCATTGAACACATTCCATGTGATCTCCCTGCGGTAATGTGCCGTGGGAGCCGGTTCCGTCAGCTCATATTCCTTCCATGTGACCCTTCTTACCTCTTTGATCTCGGGATTGATCTCTACGAGGCATATGTCATCTCCGTATTTACTGCAATTCTGTTCCAAAATCTCTGTGATCGGCATAATCCTTATCCTGTTCCTTCTATAAAATGATACATATTATCCGTCGCATATCTTATCCGACTATTCGATTCTATCATCTGCAGACGTATTATTCAAGAGAGCAACGCGTTAAAGTATTGACAGATTACGGTTTTATCAGGATATCGACAGTATGCGCAGCAGCTCCTATAAGCTCCTGTCTTGCGGATATGCTCATCACATACTCCTCATACCTGGCAAATTCCTCATCGCTTAATCTCTTAAGGCTCTTCCTTATGTAATTGGTAGGACCATCTGGACTTATGAGCTTATATCTTATAAGTCCCGAATCCTTATACAGTCTGTCGATATCATCTATCCTTACATAATCATATATATCCTCTTCTTCGGATACGCAGTGATAATCCCCATTAATCTTGCCATTATCAAGGCATTCCGACAGATGCCCTTCATTAATGGCATAGGTCACGAACGCATATTCGTTCATGCAATAGCCTGCGAATATATATCCGCCTCTTTTTACCACCCGCTTCGCTTCATTAAGCGCCTTAAGCTTATCCTCATGTGTAAAGAGGTGGTACATGGGACCTAACATTATGGCGATATCATAGCGATCATCCTCTATCCCCTTAAGATTCCTCGCATCAAGCCCAAGGCATGTAAGAGCGTCGGACTTAAGCTTCATACGGGAGAGATTATGCTTAACCGGTTCTACCGCACATACCTCATACCCTCTCTCGGCTAAAGGTACCGCGTATCTCCCTGTTCCGGCTCCGATATCTATGATGCTTATCCTGTCGTTATCCCTTTTCTCTTCAAGCTTTTTCAGGCAGTCGTCTATATATCTCATGGTCACTCTGTATTCTATCTGACCGTGACGGGAATCAAGACGCTTATCCTCATTGAATTTTCCGTAATACTGTTCGATAATATTCATATCGCATATTATAGCATAAATGTGGTATACTTAACCTATGAAAAAGAATACCAATATCACGGATACAATAGATGATGCTCAGCTCCTTGACGAGGTGAGATATTATGAACCCAATGAAGAGCTTCCTCTTTTTGCGGATCATCCCATAAGTCTGATCACTCCCATATTGGCAAGGCGGATAGATCCTGCTGCTCCTGACTTTAAGGGCAATACTCTGCATAAGCATTGCGAATTCGAGTTCATCACGGTTTTATCGGGAAGCATATCCTTAAATTTCGGTGATATGTCGATACATGTGGGAGCAGGCGGCGGAATATGCATCAAGAGAGGTGTTCCTCATATGATAGAGGCGGATTCCGGGCAGCCGACAGAGTTAGAGCTTGTACATTTTCACCATTCAGTCCTGTTCGGCACCACAATCAGTATGCTTGGCAGCAAGAATCTGTTCGGTATTCTCCATAACAGTGCCTACAGATACTCTCTCTATGATCCCAAGGATCCCGATGATGCTGCCATCCTTAAGCGTGCACACGATGTGTATGCATATATGAATTCCGATCTTCGGGCCGGAGAGCTTCGTGCCATCTCGGCATTATATGATATATGGGGAATGGACATGGAGAACAGGATAGACATTACGGTCATGCCGCTCACCAAGCAGCAGGCACTTGACAATCAGCGTATCGCCAAGGCCACCGAATACATATCCGAGCACTATGCCGAGGATATCCTTCTGTCGGATATCTCGAAAGTATGTGATGTAAGTGACAGTGAATGCTGCAGAACCTTCCAGAGAGCGCTTCACTCATCACCCATAGATTATATCAACAGATACAGAGTCTTCACGGCGGCAGAGATACTGACCAATGACGTGAACAATACCCCCATGTCGGATATTGCTCTCATGGTTGGATTTAACTATGCAAGCTACTTCAACAAGACCTTCAAGAGATACATTGGCATTACTCCCATGCAATACAGGAAGAAGAACAATAAAGGAGAGATATTCAGGAAGGGTCAGCAGGAATTCAGGATCTGATCAACAGTCCCGTATCCTCCGGTACTCCAAGCTTGATATTCATGCACTGAATAGCTGCACCCGATGCTCCCTTGCCGAGATTGTCGAATCTTGCGGACACGAGTACTCTGTCTTCATTACCTGTTATGATGATCTCCGCATCGTCTCTTCCGGAGAAAGCATTGGCAGACAAAAAGCCGTTAAGCTCTTCATTTTTCTCATATCCGAATTCCCTGACCTTGATGAAAGCTTCGCCGTCGTAGTGTGCAGCATACATATCTCTTATGTCAGCCACGGATACCCTTTTTTCAAAAAGCCTTGTATAAAGCGGCACGGAAACAATCATCCCGCTGTAATAATCATCCACCACGGGAGTAAAGAGAGGTTCATGGGCAAGGCCGGGAATGGCCTTCATCTCCTTAAGGTGCTTATGCATCTGCGAAAGCGCATATTCTCTGGGCGCATACAGATCCGTACTCTTATCCTCACCCTCATAGAGGGCGATCGCCTTCTTGCCTGCTCCGCTGTAACCGGACAGCGCTGTGGCATAGAAGGGATAGTCACAACCCACTATCCCGCTTTTAATAAGAGGATAGGCTATCATATTAAATCCCGATGCGTAGCATCCCGGGACCGCTATCCTTCTGCTTTTTTTAATCTTCTCTCTGTAATCCCCTGACAGCTCCGGCAGTCCATACGCCCAGTCAGGCAGGGTTCTGTGAGCCGTAGACGCATCTATGATCACGGTATGATCATTATCTTTATCCACAAGGTCTACAGCCTCTATCGCTGCCGCATCAGGCAGGCATAGGAAGGTTATGTCGGATGAATTGATGAACTTCCTTCTTTCATCAGCATCCTTACGAAGCCCACTGTCTATCTTAAGAAGCTCCACATCATCTCTTTTGTCGAAGCGCTCAAGGATACGAAGTCCCGTTGTACCCTCTCCGCCGTCTATGAATATTCTGCACTTATCGCTCATACAGATCTCTCTCCTTCTTTCAGCCCTCATTCATCTTAAGAAGCTTAGCCGCCTGATCTGCCGCGATACAGGCATCCAGTATCTCCTGCAGGTCTCCGTTCATGATCTTGTCTATCTTATATAAGGTAAGACCTATCCTGTGATCCGTCACCCTTCCCTGTGGGAAATTATAGGTACGTATCTTCTCGGAACGGTCCCCCGTGCCTATCTGTGACCGTCTGGCTTCCGCCTCCGCATCATGCGCATTCTGCATGGCCAGATCATACAGCTTGGTCCTGAGCAGGGCATAAGCCTTGGCCTTATTCTGTATCTGACTCTTCTCGGTCTGTGAGTAGATGACTATACCCGTGGGTATATGCGTAAGTCTCACGGCCGAATCCGTAGTATTGACACACTGACCGCCGGCACCCGACGCACGCATGACATCTATCTTGATATCCTTCTCATCTATCACCACATCCACTTCTTCGGCTTCAGGCATGACAGCCACTGTTATGGTGGATGTATGTATGCGTCCTCCTGATTCTGTCTCAGGCACACGCTGGACCCTGTGGACGCCGCTCTCATACTTCATAACTGAATAGGCTCCCTGTCCGCTTATCATGAAGGTCACGCTCTTCATGCCGCCGATGCCTATCTCCTCCATCTCAAGAGTCTCTACCTTCCAGCGTCTGCTCTCCGCATAGTGTACATACATACGATATATCTCCGCAGCAAAAAGGGCCGCCTCATCTCCGCCTGCTCCGGCTCTTATCTCCACGATGACATTCTTATCATCATTGGGGTCCTTGGGAAGCAGAAGTATCTTAAGCTTATTCTCCAAAGCCTCCACTCCCTCCTTGGCCTGACTCAACTCGTCCTTGAGCATCTGGCGCATCTCCTCGTCGGATTCGCCTTCAAGCAGACTTAAGGAGTCCTCTATGGTCTCATTACACTTCTTATATTCTCTGTATGCCTCTACTATGGGCGTAAGATCCGCCTGCTCCTTCATAAGCGCCTTGAACCTCTTCTGGTCATCTGTGACCCCGGGCTCGCTTAGCTCGTTCATGATCTCTTCATATCGTCTGAGCAGATCCTCCAGTTTATCAAACATATCTATCTTCTCCATTCTCCGCATATGACCCTGTCATTACCGCCAAGGTCTGTATATATCTCTATGTCGTCAAAGCCCTCATCCTCCATGATACGGCTTACCGAAGCCCCCTGATCCCAGCCGATCTCCATATAGAGTCTTCCTCCTCTTACAAGGTACTTCGGCGCATCCTTAACGATCCTTCTGTAGAATATAAGTCCATCCGAAGAGCCGTCAAGAGCTATTATCGGTTCATGATCCCTTACCTCTTCCATAAGAGTCGGTATCACGTCCGTAGGAATGTAGGGCGGATTGCTGACAATTAAATCATATTTTAATTTTACTTCATTATCCGCTTCATGTGCCCTGATCAGAGCATCAAAAAGGTCCCCTTCGAAGAATTTCGCATCAACCTTATGTCTGCGGGCATTCGAATCCGCTATCTTAAGTGCCTTATCCGATATGTCCACACCGACGCCCCTGCAATCATGCATATAATGCAGGAGACTTATAAGTATGCATCCACTGCCGGTACATACATCAAGGATATCTATACCCGTAAGCCCGAGTCTTAGAATCTCCTCAACCAGCGTCTCGGTATCGAATCTGGGGATCAGTACATCAGGACTTACGCTCATATCAAGCCCCATGAATTCCTGTCTGCCTGTGATATACTGAACCGGGATATGCTCTGTTCTCCTCTTAAGAGCTTCTCTGAACGAAGCAACCGCCTCGGCCGGTATCAATTCATCCGGATGCAGATACATATCATTATATGTAACGTCTGTTATGTATTCCATCAGAAGCTTTACGTCGCTATGTGCCTCATCAATTCCTGCCTCTGTAAGTGTCTCTACTCCCTCGTCGAAGCACTGCCTGCGTGTCAGACTGACCGGCTCCGTTATGTCGTCATGATCATTACTATCCTTACGATCATCCCGATCATTACAATTCATCATCCTCATATCCGAAATTCTCTTTAAGGAAGGCTCTCCAATCGAAGACAGCCTCCACGCTTTTTATGGCCACGGCCACCATCTCCTCGTCGGGCTCCTTGGTAGTAAGCCTCTGCAATAACAGCCCCGGTGCCGATATGATCCTTGTGAAGGCATTGTCGCTTTTGCCCGCAAGCCTTATAAGTTCATAGGATATCCCTGCTATCACCGGGATTAACAGTATCCTTATCAGGACTTTGAGTATCGGATTGTCCACGGTAATGAACATGAAGAGGATTATGCTCACTATCATCACAAAAAGCAGGAAGCTTGTCCCGCATCGTCTGTGATATCTCGATGATCTTAAGACATTATGAACATTGAGATTGTGTCCTCTTTCAATGCAATTGATGCACTTATGTTCTGCTCCGTGATATTGGTACAACCTCTTGATATCCTTCATGGCCGTGATCGCTACGATATATATAAGGAATATCAACAGTCTTATAAGTCCCTCTAATATCGCAAGCAGTGACGCATTCCTTACATACCTCTCAAGCAGCGTGGAAAGGTAGTACGGCAACACCATGAATATACCTATGGCTAATGCAAAAGATACAAGGATCGTAAGCACGGAGAAGGTCTTCTTGGATCTGTCACCAAGCACCTTATCCGCAGCAGTATCCGAAGCCTCACCATCCTCATAGAACGAAGCGGAGTAATCAAGCGTCCTCATACCAAGTATCAGGGAATCGATAAAATTGAAAACTCCTCTTATGAAGGGAATCCTTGTGATCCTGCTTCCATGAAGTATGCCGTGGTATTCCTCTGTATCGATCTCTATCTCCCCATCAGGCTTTCTGACCGCTACGGCATACAGCTCCTTATTTTTCATCATTACGCCCTCAAGTACAGCCTGTCCGCCTATACCCGAGTAGCACACCTTTTTCTTTCTTGCCATGGATTCTCCTTTATATCATATGTATCACATATACCAAATGTATCACATGTGCCATATATTTCATATATTCCACATGGATCAGTAGATAAAATATAAGGTTGAGATCCTCCCGACCTCAACCTTAATATACTACGTAATCGAATCAAGCACTAAGCATTAACGCCATACTTCCTATTGAACTTATCAATACGTCCGTCGGCTCTGGCAGACTTCTGCTGGCCTGTGTAGAACGAATGGCACTTACTGCATACTTCCACGTGGATCTCAGGCTTGGTAGAGCCTGTAACAAATGTGTTACCGCAGTTGCAGGTAACTGTTGCCTGATAATACTCAGGATGAATTCCTTCTCTCATGTCTTCACCTCTCTATAATAAAAAGTATTGTTCTCATCCGCTACCGTCCGATATAACCGAACAGCTATATGATTGTAGCACAGTTGCTCATCTTAGGCAATACCAAAATACCAAAATACTTCATCTTTTTCAGCTATTTTTCATGGAGATCAGAATATCTTCATCTTCTTCATCATCTGGGTGAATTCCAGATTGTTCCTTGTACGTGCAAAAAGGTCGATGACCTTGTCAGCCGCTTCTTCGGCCTTCATGCCGTTGAAGGCTCTTCTTATGGTGGCTACGGCCTCCTGCTCATCAGATGTAAGGAGCAGATCATCCCTTCTCGTACCCGACTTAAGGATATCTATCGCGGGGAATACCCTTCTCTCCGACAGCTTCCTGTCAAGCACCATCTCCATGTTGCCTGTGCCCTTGAATTCCTCGTATACCACATCATCCATCTTACTTCCGGTCTCAACAAGAGCCGTTGCAAGTATCGTAAGGCTTCCGCCTTCTCTTATGTTACGGGCTGCTCCGAAGAACTTCTTGGGCATATGGAGCGCCGCGGGGTCAAGACCGCCCGAAAGCGTACGTCCTGAGGGCGGAACCGTAAGGTTATAGGCTCTTGTAAGTCTTGTGATACTGTCTATGAGTATCATCACATCCTTACCGTGCTCTACGAGTCTCCTTGCTCTCTCTATTACCATCTCCGATACTCTCTTATGATGCTCCGGGAGTTCGTCGAATGTAGAATAGATCACTTCAACATTGGGGCCCTCTATCGCTTCTCTTATATCCGTAACTTCCTCGGGACGCTCATCTATGAGCAGAACTATAAGGTGTATCTCCGGGTTATTGGCCTTAACAGACTTAGCAACCTCCTTAAGAAGTGTAGTCTTACCTGCCTTGGGAGGAGATACGATCATACCTCTCTGTCCCTTACCCACAGGGCTCATGATATCCATGATCCTCATGGCTACCGAACCGCCGGGATGTTCAAGCTTAAGCTTCTCCTCCGGGAAGATAGGTGTCATATCCTCGAAATTGGGACGTCTCTGGATCTCTTCCGGAGTACAGTCATTGATCGTCTTGACAAAAAGCAGTGCCGAAAACTTCTCATTCTGGCTCTTGATACGTGTATTACCGGTCACTATGTCTCCGGTCTTAAGTCTGAAGCGCTTGATCTGGCTTGGCGCAACATATACATCATTCTCGCCGGGCAGATAATTGGCCGACCTTATGAATCCGAAGCCGTCAGGCATAACCTCAAGTATGCCCGATACCTGAATACCGCTGTCAAGCTCCTTAAGGCTGTCATCCTTATTCTCCTGCTGTTCCGCAGATGAATCCTGATCTGCGCTGCGGGATGTCTTGACCGCGGCAGACTTATCTCTGGCATCTGCCCTGCCGTCACTCTTAGGCTTAGACTCCGCCTTGGTCGTAGACTCTGCCTTGGTCTTGGACTCTGACCTTGCAGGGGCAGTTCCTATCTCATCGGCATTCTTACTGCCGCCGCTTTCCTTGCTTTCCTTCTCATCAAGTTCCAACATGGCATCTATAAGATCCGCCTTAGCCATCTTGGATGTCCCCTTGATACCTCTTTGTTTCGCAATAGCCTTAAGGTCTGCTATCGCCAGTGATTCATACCTTTCCTTTGTCATTAATTACCTCTCTTAAGCCATAATATCAACTTTATCTATCTTGTATATCTGACGCAAATATAGTCTTAAACAATTCAATGCTGGAAAAAGTATCGATACGATACTCCAAGAACCGAATTACTTCCTATTAGTTATTATACATAAAATCCCGAAAAAGAAAAGTTCTTTTTCGGGATTTTTGTATATTCGACCTATGGTTACCCTTGTATGCACAATATCCTTTGACCATGGCGGCAAGCTTTTTACCTGATCGTCAGTCCTCGATTTTTAAAAGGAATATCCCCTAGATAAGTGCCTTGACAGCCTCCGCAACCTTATCGGCAACCCTCGGATCAAAGGCTTCGGGCATGATCATATCCTCGTTAAGCTCATCATCCGATACAAGTGATGCTATGGCCTTGGCTGCCGCAAGCTTCATCTCCTCCGTGATCTGCTTAGCCCTTCCCTCCAAAGCGCCCTTGAATATTCCGGGGAATGCCACCACATTATTGATCTGATTGGGGAAATCACTTCTGCCGGTTCCGACAATGCGTGCTCCTGCTGCCTTGGCTACATCCGGCATGATCTCCGGCACGGGATTACTCATGGCAAAGATTATGGGATCTGCAGCCATTGACTTAACCATATCCGCCGTCATGGTGTTCGGCGCGGACACTCCGACGAAGATATCGGCATTCTTAATAACAGAAGCCAGGGAGCCTTTCTCATCATCAGGATTGGTAAGTGTTAGCATCTCCTTTTTGGAAGAATTAAGGTCAGTCCTGTCGGATGCTATGGCACCCGTCCTGTCTACCATTATGATATTCTTGAATCCGTAGTTTAACAAAAGCTTGGTGATGGCTACACCTGCACTTCCTGCGCCGTTAACGACTATCTTGCAGCTCTCTATGGGCTTTTTGACTATCTTAAGGGCATTGATGGTGGCAGCAAGCACTACTATAGCCGTGCCGTGCTGGTCATCATGGAATACCGGTATATCGAGCGTAGCCTTAAGTCTTTCCTCTATCTCGAAGCATCTGGGGGCCGAGATATCTTCAAGGTTGATCCCTCCAAAGCCAGGTGCCAGATAAGTAACGGCTTTGATGATCTCCTCGGTATCCTGGGTATCAAGGCATATCGGCACCGCATTGACTCCGCCGAATTCCTTGAAAAGCACCGCCTTACCCTCCATGACAGGCATCGCTGCCTTGGCACCTATATTACCGAGTCCCAGTACTGCGCTTCCGTCAGATACCACAGCTATGGTATTGGCCTTCATCGTGTACTTATATACAAGCTCCTCATTGGCCGCTATCGCCTTACAGGGCTCGGCCACTCCGGGAGTATAGGCTATCGCCAGATCCTCTCTGGTCTTTACCTTCGACTTGGCCACCGTCTCTATCTTACCGTTCCATTCCTCATGCATCTGCATTGCTTTTTCTGCTGTTGTCATAATATGATCTCCAATCTATCACTTTTTATTATTACGAATTATTATGGGCATCCCAATCCGGTCGCGGTCACATTTTTATCCGCTCAATCCTCCGCTTCCTGACGCAGCTTCTTCATATGCTCCTTAATCTTCTTCTCATATCCGTTATCGGATGGCTTATAGAATTCCTTGCCGGATAGCTCATAGGGAAGGTATTGCTGCTTCACGTAGTGATTCTTATAATCATGAGCGTATTTATATCCTATGCCGTGGCCAAGCTTAGCCGCTCCCTTATAATGGGAATCCTGCAGATGCGGCGGCACGGGAAGCGACCCCGTCTCCTTAACCGTATTCATGGCATCATATATACCGCAGGATGCGTTGGACTTAGGGGCCGTCGCTATGTATGTGGCAGCCTGTGCCAAGATAAGCTGGCTCTCAGGCATCCCGACTCTCTCTACAGCCTGCGCCGCAGCTACGGCTACCTGTAGGGCCTGCGGATCTGCATTGCCCACATCCTCGGATGCGCATATCATAATCCGCCTTGCGATGAACTTCACATCCTCGCCCGCATAGAGCATCTTGGCAAGGTAATACAGCACCGCATCGGGGTCCGAACCTCTCATGCTCTTAATGAATGCGGATATGGTATCGTAATGGTTATCGCCCGTCTTATCGAAGCGTACGACTCTCTTCTGTATGCAGTCCTCTATGATGGGAAGAGTAATGTGTATCCTGCCATCCTCAGACTTATCTGTAGTCAGTACCGCCAGTTCTACCGCATTAAGCGCATGTCTTGCATCTCCGCCCGAGATATCCGCCAAAGCCTCTACCGCATCATCATCCATATCGGCATTATAGGCTCCAAGACCTCTTTCACTGTCTGTAAGCGCCCGATGTATCAGCTCCTTGATATCGTCCATATCAAGAGGCTTAAGCTCGAATATCATAGATCTTGATATCAAAGCCCCATTGACCTCGAAGAAAGGATTTTCCGTAGTGGCACCGATCAAGATTATGGTACCGTCCTCCACAAAGGGGAGCAGATAATCCTGCTGTCCCTTATTGAACCGGTGTATCTCATCTATGAAAAGGATGGTCTTCTTACCGTACATACCCGCGGTCTGCTTCGCAGCCTCTGTGACTTCCTCCATCTCCTTCTTGCCTGAGGTGGTGGCATTGATCTGCTTAAAATCACTGCTCGTAGTATTCGCTATGACTCTTGCCAAGGTTGTCTTGCCTGTTCCCGGCGGTCCGTAGAAGATAAGGCTGCTTAGCTTATCTGCCTTGATGGCACGATACAGAAGCTTATCTTTGCCCACTATATGCTGTTGTCCCACGACCTCATCAAGAGTACGGGGTCTTAGCCTTGCAGCAAGCGGCGACTCCTTCTCCTTATTGGTCTCTCTCATATAATCGAATAAGTCCATTGCTATGTATTATATACCACCAAAAACTTATTCTCAATAAAAAGCTGTCAGAGATCCTCCTTATCCAAATCTATTATCTCAATGTCATCCAAAGCGTCTGCCGGTTCATCTGCATTCTCATTATCCTGCATGTCGTCTTCATCTGTGATCTGATCCTCCGGCACACTGTCTTCATCTGTATTCTGATCTTCCGGCAGATTGTCTGCACCGGCACTCTGTTCTTCCTGCACATCGCCTTCGCCGGCACTCTGATCTTCCGGCTCGTTATCTTCGACCGCATTCTCGCTTTCTGTCACGCTGCTTTCATCCACATTCTCATCATCCGATGGCCGATCTCCTGCCGCAATTTCATCTTCCGTCATACTGTTTTCAGCCACATTCTCATCATCCGGTGTCCTGTCTTCATTCTCTTTCTGTACCACGCTCTTACGCTTGTAAGACATATATCCTACCTCTACCAGTGCTATCGCAAGGGCTGTTATGATACACACCCATATGATCGCATTCCTGCGCGCCTTGTGATAGCGCACCACCTCTTCCGCAAGATATGTCGATTCGATATTGGTCTGCTTAAGTTCTTCATCCACGCTCTCTACATCCGCTTCCGTGTATGGCTTAAGTTCGCTATCTTCTTTGCTCCCAGCTCCTGCACCGGATGCATCAGCCGGAAGATAACCTGTCTCGCCCTGATATGCCACGGTATACCATCCGTCATCCGTCTGTCCCGTCACGAATATAACATCTCCGGCATTAAATGTTGCAAGAACATCCGATGTAACAGACTTCTCCGAGTATATTGCCGCCTTCTTATCAAGCTGCATTATCTGCCCTGAGACCGTACCCTCTGCGGCGTATACCGGCATCCATGCCATGAGAACACATCCCATTACTCCCATTACTCCCACTATTCCCATTATTGCAATGATTATCGTTGTGATCTTTACCTTATTCTTTATCTTATTCTTCATCGTAGCACCTCATATCTCCTTCTGTGAGCCTTAATATCAGCTTCCGTTCCATAGGCCGCATAAGCGGCGTATATAGTGAATATTACAACAGTATTCTCTGTCATATCAGTTGTGGCAAGCATCATAATATATATACACGACATAAGCATACAGGCAGTGGTCACAGGTCTTCGTATGCCGATACGCCTTATGCCTCTGTACAATACAAGCGACATCAACACCATGAGCATTACCGCTCCCGGCATATCTCCGCTATCGCAAAGCGAAGCTACCACACTTTTTCTGCCCGATAAGCTTGCGGCAACCGGAAGAGCGATCTGCCTGATAAAACCGTTAGATCCCACATCACCTATATCACTCCATGCATCTCTGCCAAAAAGTACAGCCAATATGCAGCCGATATACAGAATGAACACAACCTTATATCCCTCTCTCATGCGCTTAAGTATAAGCCTTGACGGATCCGCATCCTCCGGTATCTTCTCCCAATAGTTAAAAAAGAGCAACCCTCCGACAGCTATAATGATGTCTATGTATATACCGGCTTCAAGAGACACTACCGTATCCGTGTGGAATATACCCGTATACTCTGTTAACAGTCCCATATTAGACGTGATAAAAAGAAGTGCGGCCAATTGCTTCATACTGCAGCTTACCCTTGACTTCGTGGGGAGCAATACTATCGGGCATACAAGATAGTATCCCATAAGTATACATACAGCTATCCAGTCGCCTGACATAACAAGCAGTACCATACCAAGCCCTATCGTGAACCCATATACATAACGAAGCAATCTGTCATATCGGCGCACAACGCCGCTTGCACCTGTTATCATACCCAGCCGTATATCAGCAGGGATCAGCACAGACAGAACATATGCGGATATCCTTCCGCCCTCCTTGATCGCAAATAATACATTTCCAAGCAGAAGTGAGTCAACGATCTTATCTATCAAAAGCAGAATGAATACCGCCATACCTGCTATGACAAAAGCATCTATATGTACCGGCTCGATCGTGATACCCTTCATATACATAAGGATCAGTAACGCAATAGATACAAGAAATAAGCACGTGTCAAGCCTGTCCTCCACCGAGGCATCACGCCCCAATATACCTCCTATCAACCTAAGGAGCTCCCACAGTATAAGGATAAATGCAGTGAGTGTAACAGGCTCTTTAATCCTTAGATTATGTGTGATATATCTGTCCGTTCCCGATATATGGAAAAAAAGCGCGATGAATGCACAGAGGAAAAGTATAACCGTATACAAGCTGACGCCGGCTATACTTATATTGTAAAATACTATTATTGATAGTATTAAAACGGTCGGTGAAAGAATATTCATAACCCCTCGACATTCCATAGGATTCAAATGGTATTGATATACAACGCCAAGGGATATTATATCAGATTGAATAGTTAAATACTAGTAATAATAGTATTTGTATTCATTTGTATTCATTAAGTAACCCTGTGTGAAAAGCGTTGCTATGCTCATTCCTACGTAGCCGGTGCCGATTTGCATAGAAAGGAGAAAAAATGCCAACTACAAATATAAATGTTCGTGTCGATTCCGAACTAAAAAAAACAGCAGAGACGCTATTTAATGATCTCGGTCTCAATATGTCCTCTGCCATTACATTATTCTTAAAAAGTGCTGTTAATTATGAAGGTATTCCTTTTGAAGTAAAACGTACGACACCCAATGTTGAAACCATTGCAGCTTTAAAAGAATATACCGAGATGAAAAATAATCCGGATTTATATAAGCGCTATGATACTTTTGATTCCTTGATGAATGAGGTCCTTTCTGATGTATAAAATAGTTTTCTCAAACCAATTTAAAAAGGATCTAAAGTTAGCCACGAAGCGAGGTCTTAATCTTAACCAGTTAAGCTTGGTAGTAAACACACTCGCATCCGGTAAAGATTTGGAACTCTTTTTGTTTCGTACCGGGACACATTCAGATTTGTTCTGAACAATCGTAAACACTCTATTATAAGCACCTTATAATCTTACATCACACTTGAGATAATGTCTCGGGAGTTTGACAGCTAAATATTAAAAAAGCTCTTTTCCACTTATTTCATTCACCACTATGCCGCTGTGTTCATTATGGGTCAATCCGGATGCTGAAATCATCGTTAAATACAGTGTTTTCCTTGTTTGCGTCTCTTCCTCAAATACGAAGATTTTTTGTTTGAGCTTCTCCTCGTATTCCGCATCTATTGCGTAAGGTGTATCTGAATATTTCATCTCGCATACATTTATCACGTTGTCCGAGCGGTCAATGAGAAGATCAATCTGAGCACCTTCCGCTTTTCTTTTACTCCTCCATGAATAATCCATGCTTTCTATCCCGGAAATCCCAAGAATTTCTTTTATCTTGCCGATATGATTCAGGCAAACTATCTCGAATGCCAATCCTCGCCACGCATTATACCCCGGACTGTTTCTGTACTTCATCCACGAAGAGAACTTCCTATCAACTATAAACCTACGGCAAAACAGCACAAAGGGATCTATGATCTGGAAATAAAAAACCCTTTTGTTCTTCGCATAATTCTTATATCTTCTGATAAACCCGCATTGTTCCAGTTCTTCAATGGCCCTGGTCAAAAGATTCCCGTCTGCAATCCCTGTCTTCTCGATAATTTCTGTCCTTGTAAGTCCATAATCAATCTGCGAAAGGGCATTGATGATTTTGGTATGTTTCTGCGGTTTTCTGAACAGAGATGAGAAAAGGCGGTCAAATTCATAGTACAATTGTCCCGTTGGCGCAAACAATAATGCGTCAATATTCTGGGTAAGACTAAGTCTCCTGTCAAACAGATTAAGATAATAGGGTATGCCTCCAAAGACCATATAACTCACTATTATCTCATCCTTGCCGATTATAATGTTCTTATCAGCAAAAAACTGTTCGCA
The DNA here is from genome assembly GCA_905235845.1 of uncultured Lachnospiraceae bacterium. Classification (GTDB taxonomy): domain Bacteria; phylum Bacillota; class Clostridia; order Lachnospirales; family Lachnospiraceae; genus Colinaster. Next base: position 1,174 of record CAJONG010000034.1, on the reverse strand, counting down.
TTCACTTAACGAAAAAGGTGCTAAGTAGATTTGACGAGTGATGCGGTTATAAAACCCTCCTTTATCACCCAAAATATTGTTTATAATCCATGATGTAGCTGATCCGCAGACAATGAGTATAAGATCTTTCTGATCTGCTCCCCAACTGTTCCAAAAATAGTCTAATGCACTTTTAAAATCTGATCTTGCCGTATCCATCCATGGCATTTCATCAAAGAAAACTATCTTCTTTCCCGAAATCGGATCCTTATATATGTTTTCATCAGAAAGAAGTCTTTTAAGTTTCGCAAAAGCCTCTCTCCAATCCCTAGTTGCTTTCTCCTCTCCCGAGCCGTACTCATGTAGGCTATCATCGAAATACGCCAGTTGCTTGTCCATATTTTCAGCATTAACCCCCGTGGCATAAAACGAAAACCGGTAATTAAAATACTCTTTGATCAAAAAGGTCTTACCTACTCTTCTCCTTCCATAAACAACTACGAACTCCGCTCTGTCCGACCTCATACAATCATCCAGTATACTCTGCTCCCGCTTTCTCCCAATCAAAGCCATATGGTTTCTCCTTCTCCGGCATTCTAAATTCATAAGTGTCTGAAACCATCTAAAAAATATAAGTTTCAGACACTTATAGTCGTAAATACATATCATAAGTGTCTGAAACTTATTTTATCACTATATAACTTGCAAATCAAGTTATTCGTCTGATTTCCTCAATCTCTCCCATACACATCTCTCGTATAAACTTTTCCTGCCACGTCATCAAGGCTTGAATCATACCGATTGGCAATAATGTAATTAATGGAGATATACCCATGAGCAATAATCTCGCTGAGCAGGCTATAAGGCCCTTTACTCTTGGCAGAAAGAACTGGGTGACTACATCTTCTACACATGGCGCAGAAGCAAGTGCTGTACTATATAGCCTTATCGAAACAGCAAAAGCAAATAAGCTCAGGCTTCCCGACTATATCGAGTATCTTCTGGCAGAGTTGGTTAATCATGCAGATGATACTAAGAGAGACTTCCTTGTGGATCTTCTACCGTGGTCAGATAAGGTACAGGAGCAATTCCGTTTGCCACAAAAATAGTATTATAATTTCAAGGTTCAAATCTATCTGAAGCCGCCATTTTGGCGGTTTCTTTTATTGTATGGTACTCATGTTTGAGTGCTTAC
>CAJONG010000033.1 GCA_905235845.1 uncultured Lachnospiraceae bacterium | reverse complement strand
CTATCCGAGCTTAATACATCAGAGGTTAATATCATCACGGTCGAGGACCCTGTGGAGGCCAATATCGACGGTATCAATCAGGTGCAGACGAACAATAAGGCCAACCTTACCTTCGCATCCGCACTAAGATCCATCCTCCGTCAGGATCCTGATATCATCATGATCGGTGAGATAAGAGACGGTGAGACCGCAGGTATTGCCGTACAGGCTTCGATAACAGGTCACCTTGTGGTATCCACACTTCATACGAACTCGGCCGCAAGTACCGTCACAAGACTTGCGGATATGGGTATAGAGCCGTACCTGATAGCCGATGCTACGGTGGGTGTCATAGCGCAGCGACTTGTAAGGAGACTCTGTCCTACATGTAAGGAAGAGTATGAGCCTGATGAGGAAGAGAAGGAGTTACTCGGACTTCCGGCTACGGATCATACGAGGATATTCAGACCAAAAGGCTGTAAGTTCTGCGATGAGACAGGCTATAAGGGACGTATCGGTGTATATGAGATCATGGAGGTTACGCATGATCTTAAGAATGTCATAGCTAAAGGCGGCAATGCGGACGAGATTAAGGAGCAGGCTCTTAAGGATGGCATGAACACTCTGCGTATGAGCGCCACAAGATACGTAATGGAGGGAATAACCTCAGTAACTGAGATGAAGAAGGTATCTTTCGATTCATAACAGGAGGAATACATAATGAAGGCATTTATGAAGGAATTCAAGGAGTTTATCTCTAAAGGGAATGTGATGGACATGGCAGTCGGCATCATCATAGGCGGTGCTTTCACTGCTATCGTCAATTCGCTTGTAGGTGACGTGATCATGCCGGTCATATCTCTGCTTACGGGAGGCTTTGATTTCTCGGCACTGTGTATCGTGCTTGGCGAGGGAGAGGGCGCTGCGACACTCAATTACGGCGCATTCATATCAGCGATAATTAATTTCCTGGTGATAGCACTCGTGGTATTCTGCGTGATCAAGAGCATCAATAAGTTCAAGAAGCAGCAGGAGGAGGCTCCCACTACCAAGGATTGCCCTTATTGCTTCGAGAAGATAAGCATCAAGGCTACCAAGTGTCCTCACTGTGGTTCTGAGATCAAGTAATACCGCGATACAACAGAAGGTACATTAAGAGAGTCTGACTTCGTAGATGGCATTGTCGATACGGTCAGACTCCTTTATTGCGCTTAAGGAGTGGGAATGATATGGCTTTTGACGGAATAACGGTTGCAGCCGTAACCGCACAACTTTATAAGGCTCTGAAAGACGGCAGGATAAGTAAGATAGCACAGCCTGAGAAGGATGAACTGATGCTTACCGTGAAGGGTAATGACGGTCAGTTCAGACTCGTGCTGTCTGCCAATCCTTCACTTCCGCTTGCCTATTTGACAGACGAGAATAAGATAAGTCCTGCCACTGCGCCGAGCTTTACAATGTTGCTTCGCAAGCATCTGCAAAACGGCAGGATATTATCCGTGTATCAGCCTGATTTTGAAAGGGTGATAGTGATAGAGGTCGAGCATCTTGACGAGATGGGAGACGTATGCCGTAAGAGGCTTATAACAGAGCTTATGGGCAAGTACAGCAATATAATACTTACCGATGATGAGGATAATATAATAGACAGTATCAGACATGTCAATGCATCCGTAAGCTCAGTCAGAGAAGTGCTCCCGGGACTTAAATACTTCATACCGAAGCAGGAAGGGCACAGAGATCCGATGAAAGCAACAGAAGAGGAGATCAATGAGCTTACAGAGGGCGCTACGGACCCGGATGAGGTTGCGATCAGGATACAGAAGGGCTACACAGGCATATCCTCCTATATGGCTCATGAGATAAGCTATACCGCCATTAAGGAACACAGAACCGTCGCAGATGTATTGACTAAGATCATGGACAGGGTAAGGGAGGATGACCTTACACCGCAGATACTCTATGAGAACGGTGCACCCGCAGAGTATTCGATGGTACCCGTGGTGACATATTCGGCCGGGGATATAAGGCTTTTCCCCGACCCAAGTACACTTATAAGGACGTATTACAGTGAAAAAGAGAGGATCTCAAGATCCAGACAGAAGACGGCTGAGCTTCGCGCCATAGTACGGACTATCCTTGAAAGGGATGTAAAGAAATACGACCTGCAGCTTAAACAGCTTAAGGATACCGATAAGATGGATAAGTTCAGGGTATACGGAGAGCTGCTTCATACCTATGGATATGAGGTAAAGCAGGGATCTAAGAGCGTAACCGTAGACAATTATTATACAGGAGAGAAGCTTACCATCCCGTTAGATGAGACTAAGAGCGCTATGGAGAATGCTGCTGCTTATTTTGACAGATATAATAAGCTTAAGAGGACCAAAGAAGCCTTAACGGAGCTTACAGTACGTGTGAAGGAGGAGATGGACCATCTTGAGAGTATACTAAGCGCTCTTGATTTTGCCGCAGATGAAGAGGATCTTGGCGAGATCAAGCGGGAACTTGTGGAATCAGGCTATATCAAGGGCAGAGGTATGCAGACGGGAAGGGGCTCTAAAAAGGGCGGAAAGGGAAGCGCTGATAAGCCCAGATTCAAGAGTAAGCCCCTGCATTACATAAGCAGTGACGGCTTCCATATGTATGTGGGCAAGAATAATTATCAGAACGATGAACTGACCTTTAAGTTAGCGGATGGCTCAGACTGGTGGTTTCATGCCAAGGGGATGCCGGGATCCCATGTCATAGTCAAGGCAGAGGGTAAGGAGCTTCCTGATCGGACCTTCGAAGAGGCGGCCAGACTTGCGGCGCACTATTCCAAGGGAGCGGATGCGGGCAGGGTGGAGATAGACTACCTTAAGCGTAAGGATGTGAAGAAGCCCAATGGAGCCAAGCCGGGATATGTGATCTACTATACCAATTATTCCATGATAATGGACAGTGACATATCGGACATAGAGGAAGTGAAACCATAACTCACAGAAGCCGTGAAGCCTTGATTTTACTGGATTTACGGCGATTTTGCTTGACTGGTTCGTCATATGTATAGTATACTTACTGACGGTGGGTCTAATATGCGGATGGATGCCATGCACGCGCCACATAGTCCCACATATACTTAAGACTTTTAATACTGTATTGGAGGGACAGTCATGGATTCTATCAAGAGCATGACAGGCTTCGGAAGGTGCGAATTAAGCGAGGGCTCGCGTAAGGTCACGGTGGAGATGAAGTCTGTCAATCACAGATACCTTGATGTGAGCATCAAGATGCCTAAGAAGCTTAACTTCTTCGATGCTTCGATTCGTAATCTGTTAAAGGAGTATATCCAGAGAGGCAAGGTGGATGTATTCATCACGTATGAGGACACCTCGGAGAATAACGTGAGTGTGGCATATCATCCGGAGGTGGCTGCGGAATACCTTAAGTATCTTAAGCAGATGAGCGAAGACTTCTCTCTTGAGGATGATATAAGGGTATCTACTCTCTCAAAATACCCCGAGATATTCACACTTGATGATGTGGAGATAGATGAAGAGGGCATATGGCGGATATTGGAGAAGACCATAAGAGGTGCCGCGGAGGGCTTCGTGGAAGCAAGGATAAGCGAGGGTGAGAACCTTAGGAGCGATCTTATAGAGAAGCTTGATACGATGCATGAGATCGTTGATTTTATCGAAGAGAGAAGCCCGCGTATCATAGAAGACTACAAGTCGGGGCTTATCGACAGAGTGAAAGAGATGCTGGGAGACAATAAGTTCGACGAGGGAAGGATACTTACCGAGGTCACGATCTTCGCCGATAAGGTGTGCGTGGATGAGGAGATCGTAAGGCTTAAGAGCCATATAGAGACCATGAAGGCGACCCTTACCGAGGGCGGAAGCATCGGAAGAAAGCTTGACTTCTTAGCACAGGAGATGAACAGGGAAGCCAATACGATCCTTAGCAAATCAAGCGATCTTGAGATATCCAACAGGGGCATAGAGCTTAAGACGGGCATAGAAAAGGTCAGAGAACAGATACAGAACATAGAATAGTCCGATGATTCTGATAAGGACTGATATCAATCCGAGGCGGGGAGGTCAGACATGAAAGAAAGAGGAGTTTTGACGGTCATATCCGGTTTTTCCGGAGCAGGTAAGGGAACTCTTGTTAAGAAGCTCATAAGCGAGCATGACAATTATTCCTTATCCATCTCCATGACTACGCGTTCTCCGAGAGCCGGCGAGAGGGACGGAGTGGATTATTTCTTCATAGACAGGGACGCTTTTGAACGCAACATATCAGAGGGCAGGATGCTTGAATATGCCGAGTATGTGGGCAATTACTACGGTACTCCGAGAGAGTATGTGGAGAAGCAGTTAAGCGAGGGCAGGGATGTGATCCTAGAGATAGAATATCTTGGTGCCTTCCAGGTGAAAAAGATGTTGCCCGAGGCATTGCTCCTCTTCGTGACACCGCCGAGTGCCGACGAACTATTAAGGCGCTTAAGAGGACGCAATACCGAGACCGAGGATAAGATAAGGGATCGCATGAAGCGTGCCATTGAAGAGGCGGATATAGTCGATAAGTACGAATATATACTGCTTAATGATGATCTTGACACATGTGTCAGGCAGACTCATGAGATCATACAGAATGCCAAGTACAGCGTATCACGTAACGCTGCATTTATAAAAGAGATCAAAAAAGAGTTAATCGAAACGGTAGGATAGACAGGAGGAGATAAAATGTTACATCCATCATATTCAGACCTTATGAAGGTCGTTAATGCAGATGTAGAACCCGGAGAGACCAAGGTAGTCAACAGCAGATATTCGATCGTAATGGCTACAGCCAAGCGCGCACGCCAGATAGTGGACGGAGATGAGCCATTGGTTGCCATGTCGGGACAGAAGCCGCTTTCTGTGGCGGTAGAAGAGCTTAACCAGAGCAAGATCAAGGTCATAGCCGAGGACGAGCTTGAGGAGTTCGAGGCAGAGATCAAGGAAGAGGCAGCTAAGAAGGCTCAGGAGATACTCGAAGAAAGAGAGGCCAAGAGGGCAGCCAGAGAGGCTGAGGATGGCGAGAGCGAGAAGTCTGACGCAGAAGAAGAGGAAGCATAAGCGGATAACAGTCTATGAAGGTCGCTTTTATATCTCTGGGATGTGATAAGAATACGGTCGATACCGAGATGATGCTTGGTATGCTTAATGAGGCGGGTCATGAGCTTGTCTATGATGAGGAAATCATCAATACCTGTGCATTCATACTCGATGCCAAGCAGGAGAGCATCGACAATATACTGCGTGTGGCAAAACTTAAGACAGAGGGTAGTCTGAGGTTTCTCATAGTCACCGGCTGTCTGGGACAGAGGTATGCAGACGATATATTAAGCCTTATCCCGGAAGTGGATGCGATACTGGGTATATCCTCATTCGACAGGGTAACGGAGGTGCTTAATGAGCTTATTGAGGGCAGACAGGATAAGACCGTGACTCTGTGTGATCCTATTGACAATAAGCCCATATACGGACATAAGAGGCTTCTTACCACACCTATACACTATGCTTATCTTAAGATCGCAGAGGGCTGTGATAAGAGGTGTACATATTGCATCATCCCGAAGTTAAGAGGCAGGTACAGATCCATACCCATGGGAGCACTTATTGATGAAGCGAAGGATCTGGCAGACAAGGGAGTGAAGGAACTGATCCTTGTAGCTCAGGAGACTACTCTGTACGGGACCGATCTCTATGGTAAGAAAGAGCTTGTGAGTCTGATAAAGGGGCTTGCGGCTATCGAAGGGATAGAGCATATAAGGCTTCTGTACTGTTACCCGGAGGAGATAACGGATGAGCTGATACAGCTTATGATAAGTGAACCTAAACTGTGTCACTATATAGATATGCCTATACAGCATGCGTCGGATAATATCCTTAAGCGCATGGGCAGGAAGACCGATGAGAGCAGCTTAAGAGCGCTTATAGGCAGATTAAGGGAGGAGATTCCGGATATATGCATAAGGACTACTCTCATAACGGGCTTCCCGGGAGAGAGTGTGGCTGACTTCAGACGGCTTAAGGCCTTTGTTAAGGATATGAGATTCCAAAGGCTTGGAGTATTCGCTTTTTCCGCGGAGGAGGGAACCGCCGCAGCGGGGATGAAGCATCAGATACCGGTCCTGCTGCGCAATGCAAGACGCAATGCCATAATGAAGCTTCAACAGAAGATAGTCTTTGAGACCAATGAGGCTATGACGGGAAGAGAACTTTATGTCACTGTACAGGGCTATATCCCGAAGGACGGCGTGTACATGGCAAGGTCATATATGGACGCTCCCGATGTGGACGGCATGGTATTCATAGAATCTGACAGGGAGTATATGAGTGGGGAGGATATAAGAGTAAGGGTTACCGGGGCAGCAGGCTATGACCTCATGGCCGTACCTGTGGATGACTGACATTAAGGAAAGGCATGACAATGAATCTTCCGAATAAGCTTACGATCTTAAGAATGGTACTTATAGTACCATTTGTTATTATATTGCTGACAGAGTGTGCGGGACCATATTCGAGACAGATCGCACTTATCATCTTCATAGTGGCTTCGCTTACGGATATGTTGGATGGCAAGATCGCGCGTAAGTACGGTCTGATCACCAACTTCGGCAAGTTCATGGATCCGCTTGCGGATAAGGTCTTAGTCTGCTCCGCCATGATCTGCCTCGTGGAGATTGATCCTGCCATGCTTCCGGCATGGGCTGTGATAATCATCATAGCAAGGGAATTCATCATAAGCGGCTTCAGACTCGTGGCATCCGATGCGGGCATCGTCATAGCGGCAAGTATGTGGGGTAAGTGCAAGACAGTGTCACAGATGGCGATGGTCATACTTATGCTTGCGAATATTCATAATGACATCTTCACCATGATCACGAAGGCAGTCATGTGGATAGCGGTGATACTGACTATAGTATCCCTCATAGATTATATATGGAAGAACAGAGCGGTATTGGCTGACAGATAGTGATAGGGGTAAATGCTATGGATAATAAGCTTACGGTAGAACTGATATCGGTAGGAACAGAGATACTGATGGGAAATATCGTCAATACTAATGCGGCGTTCCTTGCAAGGGAGTGCGTAAAGCTCGGTCTGTCCTGCTTCTATCAGGATGTTGTGGGAGATAACGAGGAAAGGCTTACCGATACTCTTAACAGAGCCATTGCTCGGGCTGATATCGTGATCTTAAGTGGTGGACTGGGTCCCACACAGGATGACCTAACCAAGGAAGCGGCAGCTAAGTGTATGGGGCGTAAGCTCTATATGGATGAGGCTTCCAAGGCCGCCATAATGGATTACTTCGTAAAAGTGGGCAAGACTCCCACGGACAATAACTGGAAGCAGGCCATGATGCCGGAGGGATGCATCATAATGCCCAATAATAACGGAACGGCACCCGGATGCATAATAGCCGATAAGGGTAAGCATGTGATACTCCTGCCCGGACCTCCGGAAGAGCTTATGCTCATGTACAGAGAGTCTGTCGAGCCGTATCTTAAGTCATTATTATCCGGTACCATCTATTCCAAGATGGTGAAGATATGCGGTGTGGGTGAGAGTAAGGCCGAGACCATGATTAAGGATATGATAGACGGTCAGACCAATCCGACCATAGCGACCTATGCCAAGACCGGAGAGGTGCATATAAGAGTATCCGCATACGGAGAGGACGAAGCCTCTGCCAAGAAGCTTACCAAGCCTGTAGTGAAGGAGCTTAAGGAACGCTTCGGCAACAGTATATATACAACCGATGAGAATGTGACCTTGGAACAGGCCGTAGTGGATCTTATAATTGCCAATGAGCTTACCGTGGGTACGATAGAGTCATGCACAGGGGGACTCCTTGCAGGCAGACTTATCAATGTGCCCGGGGTATCGGAGGCTTTTAAGTCCGGACTAATCACCTATTCGAATAAGTCCAAGAAAAAGCTTGCCGGTGTCAAGAAGAGCACACTTGATAAGTATGGTGCGGTAAGCAGGCAGACTGCGGGAGAGATGGCATCAGGTATGGCATCCTTATCAAAGTGTGATGTGGCGGTGGCCACAACCGGTATAGCAGGACCGGACGGCGGAAGCCCCGATAAGCCTGTGGGACTTGTATATGTCGCATGCTTTGTATGCGGTAAGGTGACTGTGAAGGAGCATCATTTCACCGGAAGCAGAGCCAAGATAAGGGAGAATACGGTAACGGCGGCTCTTAATCTGATGCGCAACTGCATACTTGAGTACTACAGCGAGAAGACATTCGGCGGTAAGCACTGAATTGGGTATTGAACATATCCTGATAATAGGATATATTCTATATATTCGATCATTCATTCAATCATTCGATCAAGTACTTGAATGCTGAATTCAATTCTGCATTCGATCAAGTTCGTTCCGGATAGGATAAAAAACCTGTTGACAATTACGAACAAATGTTTTATTCTAATAACCAAGTGAACATTTGTTCACACCGGAAGGAGATTTTACCATGGAAAAAGAAGAGAAGCTTAAAGCATTGGATGCTGCCATTGCGCAGATAGAGAAGCAGTACGGCAAGGGAGCCGTCATGAAGCTGGGAGATCAGGGAGCCAATATGAATGTAGAGGCTATTCCCACCGGTTCCTTAAGTCTGGATCTGGCTCTTGGTATAGGAGGCATTCCCAGAGGACGTATAGTGGAGATATATGGTCCAGAATCATCGGGTAAGACTACGGTCACGCTCCATATGATAGCCGAGGTTCAGAAGCGCGGAGGTATAGCTGGCTTCATAGATGCGGAGCATGCGCTTGATCCCGTGTATGCCAAGAATATCGGCGTGGATATAGACAATCTCTATATATCACAGCCGGATTCCGGAGAGCAGGCTTTGGAGATAGCGGAGACGATGGTCCGTTCGGGAGCCATAGATATAGTTGTAGTCGATTCGGTTGCGGCGCTGGTACCCAAGCAGGAGATAGACGGAGATATGGGTGATGCAGTAATGGGCGCCCAGGCAAGGCTCATGAGTCAGGCCATGAGGAAGCTCACTGCCGTTATAAGCAAGTCGAATTGTACAGTGGTATTCATCAACCAGTTAAGAGAGAAGTTAGGTGTCATGTTCGGCAATCCCGAGACCACCACAGGAGGAAGAGCACTTAAGTTCTATTCTTCGGTGCGACTTGATGTCAGAAGGACTGAATCCATCAAGCAGGCGGGAGAGGTCATAGGTAACAGGACCAAGGTCAAGGTTGTCAAGAATAAGGTCGCTCCGCCTTTTAAGGAAGCAGAGTTCGATATAATGTTCGGTAAGGGCATATCGCGTATAGGCGATATCTTAGATCTTGCTGCTGACAATGATATAATAGTCAAGTCAGGAGCATGGTATGCTTATGAAGGCAATAAGATAGGTCAGGGCCGTGAGAATGCGAAGCAGTACTTAGAGGAGAATCCTGAGGTATGTGCTGAGGTTGAGAATAAGGTGAGAGACTTATTTGGTCTTAGCGGAGGAACTTCTGATATATGATCGTTACACAGATCACGGAATTGCCCGGAGGAAGGCGAAGGATCAGGCTGTCGGATGACAGCCTGATCACGTTATATAAGTGTGAACTTAAGGAACTGAATATAAGGTCCGGCGGTGAACTTGATGATGAGGCATATAATAGGATCATGACAGATATACTGCCTAAGAGAGCGAGATTAAGAGCCCTTAATCTTCTTAAGAAAAGACCGTATACCGAATATCAGATAAGGCAGAAGCTAACAGACGGGGACTATCCGGAGGACATCATAGAAGGAGCGATAGAGTATATCAAGGATATGAGATGCCTTGATGATTACGGCTATGCCAGGACCTATATTCAGTATTACAGCAGCTTAAAGAGTATCAGACGCATCACGGACGATCTGCGGCATAAGGGAGTTGAGAGGGATATCATAGAGAAGGCTCTAAGTGATGTAAGAGACGACGGCGATCTGTCGGATGAGGAAGAGCTTATAGTCAGGCTTATGGATAAGAGACACTATGACAGGGACAGCGCCTCATATGAGGATAAGCAGGAGATGAAGGCGTACCTGTACGGCAAGGGCTTCGATATGGATACTATCGATCGATGTGTATAGTGTGCTATTGACATAACTTGGACAAGAGTGTATCATAGATATGTTGTAATTTTGCTATCTTGGAGTCACTCTACATGACTCTTTGAATATGGTTAAGTACAATGATAATTGAATAAGGAGGTACTGCTGCATGAATGCTATAGTTATAGTAATTGCAGTGGTGGTAACTCTGTTGATCGCGGTACCTGTATCCGCCATATGTGCTTCCAACTACCAGAAGAAGGCTGCTAAGTCCAAGGTAGGAAGCGCTGAGGAACAGGCCAGGGAGATCATTGATGAAGCTCTTAAGACTGCTGAAGAGAAGAAGCGCGAAGGCTTGCTTGAGGTCAAGGAAGAGTCCATTCGTACCAAGAACGAGTTGGACAAGGAGATTAAGGAGCGTCGTGCGGAGATACAGCGTAATGAACGCCGTATCCAGCAGAAGGAAGAGAACATAGATCGCAAGACAGAGTCCATCGAGAAGAAAGAGGCAAGTCTGGCTGCGAAAGAGGATTCGCTCAATAAGCAGAAGGAACAGATTGCCAGGCTCAACGAGGAACGTATTCAGGAACTTGAGCGAATCTCAGGATTAACCTCCGACCAGGCAAAAGATTATCTACTGAAAATTGTTGAAGACGAAGTGAAACACGAGACGGCTGTCATGGTGAAAGAACTTGAGAGCCGTGCCAAGGAAGAAGCTGACAAGAAGGCCAAGGAATATGTGGTCAATGCCATCCAGAGATGTGCGGCCGATCATGTATCCGAGACCACGATATCTGTTGTCAATCTTCCCAATGATGAAATGAAGGGTAGGATAATCGGTAGAGAGGGTAGGAATATCCGTACTATCGAGACACTTACCGGAGTGGATCTCATAATTGACGATACTCCGGAGGCGGTTATCCTGTCGGGATTCGATCCCATCAGACGAGAGGTTGCCCGCATAGCACTTGAGAAGCTCATCGTGGACGGACGTATACATCCGGCCAGGATCGAGGAGATGGTTGAGAAGGCGCAGAAAGAGGTCGAGACCATGATCAAGGAAGAGGGCGAAGCAGCACTTCTTGAGGTAGGTGTCCATGGAATTCATCCTGAGCTTGTGAAGCTCTTAGGTAAGATGAAGTTCAGGACAAGCTACGGACAGAATGCACTCAAGCATTCGATAGAGGTTGCCCAATTATCGGGACTTTTGGCTTCAGAGCTCGGGCTTGATGTCAGAGTGGCCAAGAGAGCGGGCTTACTGCATGATATAGGTAAGTCCGTAGACCATGAGATGGAAGGCTCACACGTACAGTTAGGTGTCGAACTGTGTAGGAAGTACAAGGAATCGGCACTTGTCATTAATGCAGTTGAGTCTCATCACGGCGATGTAGAGCCCACTTCACTCATCGCATGTCTGGTACAGGCTGCGGATGCAATATCTGCTGCAAGACCGGGTGCCAGAAGAGAGACGCTTGAGACATATACAAGCCGTCTTCGTCAGTTAGAAGAGATATCCAACAGTTTCAAGGGTGTGGAGAAATCATTTGCCATTCAGGCCGGTAGAGAGGTTCGTATAATGGTAGTACCGGAGCAGGTATCAGATGCCGACATGGTTCTTCTTGCCAGAGATATATCTAAGCAGATAGAGGAACAGATGGAATATCCGGGACAGATCAAGGTTAATGTAATACGTGAATCACGAGTTACGGATTACGCCAAGTAAGTTAAAGGAGTCGCAGACGCGGCTCCTTTTTATTATCGCATGGCCGCGAGAGGGCTATGTCAGCTAAAGCTGACCGGTGGGTAAAAAAAACTTGCATATAATGGTGGCGTATTGTAGAATGTAAGGGTTGAAAATTGTATACAATTATACAAAGGAGACGGATATGAAGTCGTATAAGATAATGACAAGGGAAGAATTACAGGCTCTTCTGGATGAGCTTAAGAAGGGATTCGTTGATGCGAAGGGTAAGGGCTTAAGCCTTAATATGGCAAGAGGCAAGCCGGCAGCCACTCAGCTTAATATGAGTATGGGGCTTTTAGACGCATTCAATTCAAGGGTAGATCCCGTGACTCCTTCGGGAATAGATACACGTAATTATGGCGAACTGATCGGTATACCCGAGGCACAGAGGCTTATGGCCGATATGATGGGTGCGCCATATGAGAATGTATTCGTATTCGGTAATGCATCTCTGCCGATCATGTATGATACGATATCCAGATCCTATACATTCGGAGTCAATGGCTCAACACCATGGTGTAAGCTACCTAAGGTTAAGTTCTTGTGTCCGGTTCCGGGGTATGACAGGCATTTTGCCATAACTGAACTTTTTGGAATAGAGATGATCAATATTCCTATGGATGAGAACGGTCCCGATATGAAGCTTGTGGAGGAATATGTTAAGAAGGATGACGCCGTTAAGGGTATCTGGTGTGTGCCCAAGTATTCCAATCCTGCAGGCATCACATACTCTGACGATGTTGTAAGAGCATTCGCATCCCTTAAGCCGGCTGCCGAAGACTTCAGGATATACTGGGACAATGCCTATGCCGTACATGATCTGTATGATGAGGGCGATGAGCTGCTTGATATAATCGGTGAGTGTGAGAAGGCAGGCAATCCCGATATGGTATTCGAATTCTGCTCTACGTCCAAGATAAGCTTCTCAGGTGCGGGAATAGCTGCTATGGCTTCATCTAAGAAAAACCTTGAGTGGGTCAAGAAGACCATGGCCATCCAGACTATCGGCTATGATAAGATGAATCAGTACAGACATGTGCTGTACTTTAAGAATCTGGACGGTATCAAGTCGCATATGCGCAAGCATGCCGACATAATGCGTCCTAAGTTCGAGGCTGTTCTTGACTGCTTCGATAAGGAACTTGAAGGACTTGAAGATCTGGTAGCGTATACAAGACCCAGGGGCGGATATTTTATATCATTTAATGCGATCCCGGGTACTGCGAAGAAGATCGTAGCCATGTGTAAGGAGGCCGGAGTTACCCTTACGGGTGCCGGTGCTACGTTCCCTTACGGCAAGGATCCGGAGGATTCCAACATAAGGATAGCACCATCCTTCCCCGATGTTGATGAGATGAGGATGGCAGCGGAGATATTCGTCTTATGTGTTAAGATAGCGTCTTTAGAGAAGCTGCTTGAAGAAAAATAAAAAAATTTTTAAACAATATCTAGTGTACATAACTTAACGACCCAACGAGATGTTGTGTAAAATGCCAACAAACCCAGTAAAATAGCCTATTTGCGAGAAAAATCACCGTTGCATTTTGTGGATATCATGGGTATAATGATACGGTACGATTTCCTCGGATGAAGAGGGGAGAATAGGGGTTTTTGGTGTAATGCAGAAAGAGATTGATTCTTTCATATCATATTTACATAATGTTAAGAAGACTTCAGATAATACAGTTCTTTCATATCAGCGTGATTTAAAGAAGCTTCGTGCATTCCTCGAAGAAAAGGGTATCAGAACTACATCGGATATAACGGAAGCAAGTCTTAAGGAATATGTGAAGAGTATGTCCGAGTCCGGTTTTAAGCCTGCTACCATCTCAAGGAATATCGCATCCGTTAAGGCATGGTATCATTATATGACCTCTAACGGCATGGTGTCCGCAGATATATCCGTAGGACTTAAGGCACCCAAGATAGAGAAGAAGATGCCGGAGATAATGACTCTCACTGAAGTTAATTCTCTTCTTGATCAGCCCAAGGGCGATTCTCCCAAGGAGATCAGAGACAAGGCGATGCTTGAACTGTTGTATGCTACAGGCATAAGGGTATCGGAGCTTATAGGACTTAAGATGACGGATCTTAATTTGCAGAGCGGAATGATAGTCTGCAGGGATTCCCATAAGGAGAGAGTGGTTCCCTTCGGAAGCACAGCTAAGAATGCCATAGTAAGATACTTAAATGACAGCAGAGATAAGCTCGTTGGAGAGGGCAAGGCCGATACGCTTTTTGTTAACTGCTCCGGTGAGGAGATGAGCAGACAGGGCTTCTGGAAGCTTATCAAGTATTACACCAAGAAGGCAGGAATTGAAGCTGATATCACCCCACATACCTTAAGACATTCCTTCGCGGCTCATCTGGTGGAGAACGGAGCGGATCTTAAGAGCGTGCAGGAGATGCTGGGACATTCAGATATATCGACTACACAGATATATGTTAATATGAATCACAATCATCTAAGAGATGTATATGCCAAGAGCCATCCGAGACACTAGGGTGGCTCTTTTTTACTTAAGGTAATCAACCTATATAATTAAGAAATCCTTAATGGTATGTGTCGGTTCCTTTATGTATAATTATTGTTATCCGGGGGGAGGCGTAAGCCGGTATTACCGGCAGGAAGGATCGACAATAATCATGAAAATGGACAAGAATAAACAATATATGATAGAAGCGATAGTTGGTCTGGTCGTACTGATCACGCTCATAGTATTCGCTATCTGGCTTCTGGTAAGAAAGAGTGCGGGTGAACGTGCACACGAAGGATCGAATGAGACTGTAGCGGTTGAAGAGAGTGTGGCTTCGGATGTTACTGATAAGGAGATGACGGATGGTACTACTGCAGACCGTGGTAATGCAGTTACAGACATCACACAGGAGAAAAAGGGAGTCGACCTGACGGAACTTGAAAGGGAGAAGAAGATTAAGGCTACCGGCGAACTTCCTGCCGTGTATACCAAAGGTGAGCCGCTTCAGTGGACCCTTGATACATACCAGCTTCCCGAGCTGTATACATATTGGGATAATTATGAGCTTGAGGCGGTATCAGACCTTATCAATCTCGAAAGAGTAAGGAAGATCACCGATTCCCTTAAGGGAAGCAATGATTTCTACTACTACGGAGATATGGATGCATCGGGCAACCCGGAGGGAAAGGGTCTGGCAGTATATGCGGACAACACGTATTATTTCGGTCAGTGGAGCAAGGGACTTAGAAGCGGAGAAGGAATGTGGATCAGGGTATTCCCTGATAAGCCGGGAACAGTGAATGGAATAACCGGTGTTACGTGGCATCAGTATGCAGGTCAGTGGAGCAATGACTACCCCAACGGACAGGGACAGGAGAATATCCAGTATGAGACGGAAGAGATGAATGTCGGGACTGATGTATATGCGATCCAGAATGCTATAGGAGGATTCAAGAACGGCTTCTATAACGGAGAGATGTACATAATGACCAATGACGGCTATGGTTCTACAACAGACTGGTATGGTACGGCTAAGGGCGGAGTATTCACGTATCTCAATGAAAAAAAGGGCTATAACGGAAAACGTGCGATATGGAAGGCAGGAGACGGATATGAGACCGGTGAGAACGATAATTGCAGATGGATAGTGCCGGCAGAGAATGCTGATTACGGAATAGCAGGTCTTAAGAAGGGTTGAATACCCATAATGGTTAATGAACATGGGCAATATAATCGATTATGTCAGGCAATACAGTGATATAAGCCTTAAGGAGCGTCCGTTTAATGAAGTGGACGCCCTTGTGCTGTCACAATTCATATATCTAAAGTGGGAGCATATTATCCCAAGACTTAGGGATAATTGTGAGAACATGAGCATAAGCATGATGTGCAGTGTCATGAAGGAGCGTGGGCTTGAAGGTGAAGTATTCATGGACGAGCGCTATGAGCAGGATAACAGGGCTCTGCTTGATGCTATGGTCACAGGTGTCAGGTTCGGTTCGCTTAGCTGCAATTATCTCTACGATGATATAGATAAAGAAGCAGAGACTCAGTTTTTTGCTTTCACAGCCTTCCTGCCGGATACCATGCCTATAGTGGTGTTCAGAGGCACGGATGAGACGTTACTTGGGTGGAAGGAAGACTTCAATATGGCATACAGAGCCCCGGTTACCGGACAGTCGCACGCGGCAACATATATCAAGCAGGTAGCGCTCAGGCTTCCCGGAGGCTTCATGACAGCCGGACATTCCAAGGGTGGGAATCTCGCGACCTATTCCGTTCTCACGGCACCGGGTCCGTTAAGAGACCGGGTGCTTAAGATATATAATTTCGATGGTCCGGGCTTTAACCGCGAGATAATGGAGAAATATGATTATCCGCTTATTGCCGACAGGTTATATAAGGTTGTTCCGGAGTCCTCTATCGTAGGCGTAATACTTGAGAGGGACGACAGATATAAGACGGTGACATCTTCCGCCAGAGGCGGAGCACAGCATAATCCGTATACATGGCTTATATATGACGGCCGCTTCGATTATACAGATAATGTAAGCACGGCCTCGCGAGTACTGAGGGATTCAATCACTGTATGGATGGATGAAGCCGATCCCGATGAAAGAGAACTCATATTCGGAACAATATACGATATACTTGCATCCTCCGAGGCCGAGACCACAATAGAATTAAAGGGCAGTAAGAAAGCATCCAAGAACATGCTCAAGGCACTTAGGAAGCTTCCGGAAGAGACAAGGGAGAAGATAAAGGAAGTAATGAAGGATTTTAAGCTGCAGATCTGAGAGCAGGTGTTACTTTTTTCCTAAAAAAATATCTGATTTCCGGTTAAGATACTTGAAATAATTACCGATAATGATAATATAGAGGTATAGGTATGCTTAAAAGCATGCTTCTGTTGCTTCTAAGCCATGGATGGCGCGTGATTGCAAGGAGGTAATATATGAGTGATTATTCTTTTTTATTTGGTGGTACTACTAATTCTACAGACAGTACTGGTTTTTCCCTGAATGATTATGCCAGCATTAAGAACGGCTCATACGGTAAGCTTATGAAGGCTTATTATAAGGAGCAGAAGAGCGACGGTAAGACGGCTGAGGATATTAAGAAAGAGACTCAGACCAAGGGTACGGAATACAGTGAGATCGCTTCGCTTGCCGATAAGTTCGGTAAGACTGCTGATAAGCTCCTTAGTTCTGACCTGTTCGAGCTTAAGGATGTGACAAGGACGGATGAGAACGGCGTGGAGAATACGACCAAGGAGTATGACCGTGACGGCATCGTGAGCGCTCTTAAGGACTTCGCCAAGGGATATAATGACTTCATGAAGAAGGCGACGAATTCGACGAATAAGAATGTTGCCAGAAGGGCTGAGAATCTGGTGAGTCAGATGAACACCTACTATAAGCAGTTAAGTGCCGTGGGTGTGAAGTTTTCTGATGACGGAACCATAAGCATAGATGAGGATAAGGTTAATAAGCTGGATGTAAGCACTCTTAAGAGAGCGTTCTCAGGCCAGGATTCCATGCTTGGTCAGATAGCATCCAAGGTAAGCCAGATCGGTACGGCAGCTACAAGTGCAGCCAAGAACTTAAGCGGATATACCAATAAGGGCTCTTATGCAGCTACAGCCACATCAGTAGGAAGTCTTATTAACGGTGAGGCATAATGCATTGTCTGTTAATTCATAATAAGAGTTATAGATACAATTACAGAGGACAGGTATTGCCTGTCCTCTTATTGTTATGTCTGCTCATGTTATGTCTGCTCACATCCGCAGGCTGTGGGGTGCCTGTTTATGACGGTGATACTTATCCTTCCGGTGATACTTTACCTGTAGCCGACACCTATCCCTCCGATACGCAGATACAGGCAGAGGATGTATTGGAAGAGGCTGTAGCAGAGCAGGTAAAGGAAGATGTCTCTTCATACGAAGAAGCGGGTGCTTATGAAGCCGCCTCATCCGAGACGGAGTCCTTCGATGACAAGGAGATAGTTGCGCCTGAGGAGATTGCGGCAGTAGCTCCGGATATATGGAATGACGAAAATCTCATATATGAGAACGGAATATGGTTCCATAAGGATGTATCTGAAAGTAAGAAAGCGCTCTTCATGCACTACTATTACATGGAGCCGGAAGAGATACGACGTGCCATTGATGCATATGATGTGATCATAGTGGTGGGGCCTGATGCGTCGTATTCTGATGGAAATGCGGGAATATACTATTCAGAGGAACGGATACTGGCTGTCAATGCCGCAACCGAGGGTAAGATTAAGATGTCTGTGAACCATGAGATCGGCCACTGCATAGATTCCATGATAGGAGAGCTTGCACATATGCCGGTAGACAAGGAGAAGTATTGGATCGGAATCTCCAATATCGACGCATTCCAGGAGATATATAATGAAGAGGTCGGGGATGCCGAATATCCTGAGTGGAACAGCATAGATACCTTCGAGTTCTTCGCGGAGACCTACAGATATGTCATAGAGGACAATGAATACATGATGAGCAGAGCACCTAAGGCTACGGCTTTCGTAAAGGATGTACTTGCTCATTATTATAAGATAGAAAGATAAAAAGGAGTAGGAATTCACCTACTCCTTTTCCTGTAACTGCGGAAGATGAGACTTGAACTCACACGACATTGCTGCCACAAGATCCTTAGTCTTGCTCGTCTGCCAATTCCGACACTTCCGCCCGCTGCCGTTTTGCGACTGCCTTGCTATATTACCACCATTTATACGGCAATGTCAATATATATTTGAAAAAAATGTGCACCGGTAATGTTCGAACTGATTTATCATGATTTATCAGTCGTATAAATCCATCTTGACACTTGTTAATAAAACATATAAAATATCACGTGGACGCTTGAAAGAGCGTCTGCGAAATATATAAGCGGAAGTGGTGGAATGGCAGACGCGCAGGCTTCAGGTGCCTGTGGTAGCAATACCGTGTGGGTTCAAGTCCCATCTTCCGCATCCTAAAATCAAAAGGGTTGTGCCTTATGGCACAGCCCTTTTTGATTTTATGTGCCGAAGGAGATTTGAACCCATGGGTTCGTTCGCCTCGACACGTTTCAGCTTCTATAGGATTATTCGCTGAAAATCTGCCGGAGGCTCATTTTGCGGGAGCTTTACACAAGCCCGCATCAATATCGATATTTCTGAAAGTTTTTCGTGCAAAAACGCGCCGGTTATGATAATATGATACAGAACACATGTTCACAAAAAGGGTATTGATGTGGGAATATCTACCTGGGGATCTGCATGACAGATTGAGAGAACTAATGCGTAAAATGACATGGTTTTGCCACTTGATATTGGTGGGAGCTTTGATAGAATGCATATGATGCAAAGGAAATGTCGACCATAAGTAGTTTGAAAGGAAGTTATGTTTATGTCTAATGAAGTGAGTCGTGCTGATATTTTACTTTACGAAGATGCTGATACTAAAGAGTTTGTCAGTGTTATTTTCAATGAAGATAATTTTTGGTTATCTCAGCTAGGAATGTCAGAGTTATTTGGGTGTACTCCAGAAAACGTTATACAGCACCTTAATAATATCTATGAAGAAGAGGAATTGTATAAGGAGGCAACTACTAAGAAATTCTTAGTAGTTCGAAAAGAAGGAAATAGAGATGTTCGTCGAAACATCGATCATTATAACCTAGATGCTATAATTGCTGTTGGTTACCGTGTAAACTCAAAGAAGGCAACCAGATTTCGTCAATGGGCTACTAAAACATTGAAGGAATATATTACAAAAGGTTTTGTTATTAATGATGATATGATGAAAAATGGTCGAGCATTTGGAAAAGACTATTTTGACGAGTTACTGGAAAGAATTCGTGAGATCAGAGCCAGTGAACGCAGAGCATATCAGAAAATAGCGGATGTATTTGAGCAATGTAGTTATGATTATGATAAAAACAGCGAGACTACAAGAGCATTTTATTCTTTTGTACAGAATAAACTTCATTATGCCGTTACCGGAAAAACTGCTGCAGAATTGATAAGTGAGAGAGCTTCGATTGATAGTCCTACCATGGGACTAACAACTTGGAAGGGTGCTCCTGATGGGAAAATACTAAAAAGTGACATTGTTGTAGCTAAAAATTATCTGAATGAAAAAGAAATATCCAGATTAAACAGATTGGTGACTATGTTCATTGACTATGCAGAACTGATGGCTGAAGACGAAGTGCTAATGAGCATGCAGGATTGGCTTGATGAAACAGATATTTTCCTTAAAAGCAATAGACGAGAAGTACTTTCCGGAAAAGGAACGGTGTCTCATGAAGCAGCAGTCAAAAAGGTCGGCAAGATATATGAGGAATTTCGTAAAAAACAGGACGAAGAATATATATCAGAATTTGATCGAGAAATGGAAAAATATTATTCCGGTCGGAGTGAACCATAGATTTTAACATAATTCTACTTTGAAAGGAATGGGGCACTGCTGAAGATGTGCGTCACGCTGTAGAATATCTTGAACTAGATGAGTACCAACACGGAATTGCAGTGGTGGATGATCCATCTGTAGTTCGTTTTTTAGCAGATAACCATATTCGACTTAATATTACTCCTTCCAGTAATTATCTTCTTGGGAGAGTCAAAGATTTGAAGTCGCATCCTATTGCAGAGCTTTATAGAAACGGCGTTGATGTAACTATCAATTCGGATGATGTTCTAATATTTGATTCAGATGTATCTAAAGAATACTTGCGTTTGTACCAAAGCGGTTGTTTGAATGCGCAGGAGCTGGAAGATATACGAATGAATGGGCTAAAAAAGATATAAAAATGGAGAAATTCATTATGAATGATGTTTATGAAAAATGTCCAGATATAGAGACGGACAAAGTTTTGCTAAGATTCGCTTGTAAAGAAGATGCAGGACATCTATTAAAGATTTACAGTGACAAAAACGCATTGCCATTTTTCAATAGCGATAATTGTCATGGTGATAACTTCTATTATCCAACAAAAGAAAAGATGGATTCAGCAATTGATTTCTGGCTAGACTCATATTTTAAGAAGTGGTTTGTAAGATGGGTAATAGTGGATAAAGCTTTTACAAACATTATCGGATCTGTAGAATTGTTCCACAGGAGTGCTGATGATGATTTTAATGGAGTTGGAGTATTAAGAATCTTGCTAATGTTTGTCAAGTGTTTTTTTGAAGATTTTTTGCACTTTGTGGACAGAAAAAAGAGTAACCTTAACAAGACCTGCTATTGCAGACCTGTAGTTAACGGCTATAATGAAAGTGGACGGATTTACTTATACAACTCCATCGCACGAGCGTAGTAGATCCGTAGAAACTTATTGACGGCAGCCATCTTGGCTACGTTGTACGGTTTCCCTTCCTGTTCCTTTTTGAGCAGAAAAAGGTATACGGGATCGTCCTGAGGTTTTGTCAGTTTGAGAGCCTGCATGACCTCAAAACAAGCTTTCCTGAGGGCCGGGTTGCCGCGTTTGGAGATGTGACGATTCCGGCTCTCAAATTGCCCGGATTGATAAGGCGGTGCATCGTTCCCGGCATAAGCATTGAGAGCCTTTCCGCTGTGAAAACGGCGGATGTCGCCAATCTCTCCGAGGATGATCGGTCCAAGACGATCGCCCACGCCGGCCATAGAGCGAAGTACTTTATATTCAGGTATGGTCTCCGCGATAATACGCATTTGAAGATTGATGTCATCGGCGGCTTTTTGGGCTGTAGAAACAAGATCAACACATTGATCCTGAGTCATAGCGGATAGTGGATTTTCTCCGCGGGTTGTAATACTGTTAAGGACCAACTCGTATATTGCCAGTCCCTTTGCGCCGGCAAAACGATCCCCTGTTTTTTTGACTAAGATCTGATAACTGTCCAGAAAGCGTGTCTTGCCCATTTTTCGTATTACATCGAATGACCGAAAGCGTTTGATAAATCGCAAAAGTATGCAGTTATCGGGATCTCGACTCTTAAGAGGGAGAATGGTCGTAATGCCTGGCATTGTTTCATCTAGAAGGCTGAGCAGTTGAACCTTGGCAGCGGTGAGAGTTGATATTCTCTGACTGTACTGTCTGGACAGAAAGCGCAGATCCTCATACTTTTGATCTGCAGGCGTGTATGGAACCAATGTGTAAGATTTTTCGAGTGCATACTGAGCAATCCGTAGGGCATCCCTTTTATCCGTTTTCGCCTTCCGAAGCTCAGTATCGCCATATTTCTTCATCTGGTAGGGATTGATCAGACAAACAGAAAGATCCGCTTCCTGAAAGGCTTTTAGGAGTGGATAATGATAGTGGCTGGTGGGCTCCATAAGGATGGTCGGGGGTTCAGAAGTTCCTTTGATGTAGTTGACTAATGCCTGCAACTCATCAGCGACATGGTGAACATCAAAAGGCTTAGCACGGATGCTACCATCTCCATTGAGGATGGCAACTGTGCTTTTGGATTTTGAAACGTCAATACCAACAGCAATCATAAGAAAGATTCTCCTTTCGTAAGTAAATGATTTATGATTGGATCCAGCTCTTCAAGGTTCACTCATATTCTTTCGTTAAACGGGAGAAGCAATCTTTCCCAACTTGCTGAATCGAATGTAAAACGATGAAGGCGGGCTGACAAATTTGTTTTCGGGCGTTGTGTCCCAATCGAAGATTACGTCAGACCAATCACCTTCATCATAAATAAAGAGCAGAGACAATTAAAGCCTCTACTCATATATTAAGAAT
>CAJONG010000032.1 GCA_905235845.1 uncultured Lachnospiraceae bacterium | reverse complement strand
GATCATGACTGCGGGCCGGGATTCATGCTGCTTATAAGACGGAGCGTGTATGATGAGATCGGAGAGGCGCTTGCGAAGGCATACGATGAACTTCCCGGTGAATATATGGGCTATAAGAGGCTGTCCACACCGGAGGGCGAAGTAAGAGTCGGTGTGATATGTATAGAGAGCCTTCTGTGCAGGTATATACCTGAGTTATTCGGGGATAACAGCAGAGAGGACATGACAGCAGCGCTCGGATGGCTGACTGATACGGAACTTGTGGATGCTATATCGCGTGACCGACTGGCGCTGGTATATGAGACACAGTTGTCACAGTTTGTGAACGGCGAGATATGGCGAGATGACACTGGTGTCATAACTAAGATCAGGGAAAAAGTCGAGGCATATTATTCGGATGCGACATGGAGACACAGACTCGGTGTCAGTCTTATTCTGACGGGACAGACAGGTCAGTACAATCTGACCAGGGCTCTTAAGCGCGGTGATCGAACGGGGGCACTAATGTACCTGTCGGATTATATGAAGAATATGCTGCATACGCTTTTTATCATAAATCGCAGGTATGCGCCTTATGATAAGTGGCTTGTAAAGGCGGCAGGAGAACTCGATATACATCCGGAGATATCGGATATCATGAGGGCGCTTACGGATATATTCATAGAGGATATGGCTAAAGCTACAGATCAGATTGAGGAAAGCAATGTAGACGGTGATGATAATGTCGATCCATACGCAAGGATAACGGGAACAATAGAGATCGCGGCACAGATCATATTGCAGGCGCTTAAAGAGATCGGAATGGTGGATGAGAGTGAGGATAATTGGTATCTGGAGTATCAGGGTAAGAAGATACTGAATTCCACCACAGGTCAGGACAGGGATTCCGTTGATGAGAATGCATATGGCACACGGGATACTGAGGCAGAAGTGTTAGGGACAGGGATAAAGAATATGAATCATACAGGCAAAGTAAGCAGGGAAGAACTTATAGATAAGATAATTAAGCTTGAATGGGAAGCCTTCGACAAGGTTGATAATGAGGGGGGAAGAGCCTTCTGTCAGGATGACTGGACTACCTTTGAGATAATGCGTAAAAGCCAGTATCTTGAATGGGATGAGCCTATGCTTGAGAGTTTCATTGCGGATTTTGAGGCTGCCAATGCAAGAGGGTGGAATCTGATAACGGAGAAGTATGCGCGTATGGAGAAGTCAACCGCGCCTGAGGAATACGAGAAGATCAAGGATAAGCTTCCCGTACATACGGATAAGCAGGATGCCATCATAGAGCAGATAGTGGCGATACAGGTCGGGATGATGGAGGATGTGGCATCTAAGTATCCCAAGCTTGCTGACAATGCCAGGACACTTCGTACTGTGGATGATAAGCCGTGGGATACGTCCTATGAGACATATCTGCGTGGAGAGCTGGGAACCTATTCGGAGGTGACACTGTCACTTTATGGCATGTTCATAGCGGATATAGCTAAAAAGGGAGAGAATCTTGCATACAATATAATCTCCAATACCGCAAAGCTTTACGGCTACGATTCCATCGATGCGGCGGAGGCATCATTGGGCTGACATCTATCGAATATAAAGCGGATGTAGAATCAAGAAATACGCTTTCACTTCAGTGATTTCACAAAAACACGGGAATTTGTGAATTACATCTTGTATTTTTGTGTGGTTTCTAGTAGAATATTCTCGCTGATAAAATTTTGACAAACCTAAATAAACGGCTTGGTTTACATAATCAGAGATGTCGGGGCGAGTCAAAATATAATAAATTCACATTTTTAGGAGGAAATAAAAATGGCAGTAAAAGTTGCAATTAACGGTTTTGGTCGTATCGGTCGTCTTGCTTTCAGACAGATGTTCGGTGCAGAGGGATTCGAGATCGTAGCTATCAACGATCTGACAAGCCCTGAGATGCTTGCTCACCTTCTTAAGTATGACTCAACACAGGGTCGTTACGAGCTCTGCGACAAGGTGTCTTTCGGTGAGGATTCTATCACTGTAGACGGCAAGAAGATCACAATCTATAAGGAAGCTGATGCTAAGAACCTTCCTTGGGGACAGCTCGGTGTAGATGTTGTACTTGAGTGCACAGGCTTCTACACAAGCAAGGATAAGGCTCAGGCTCATATCGATGCAGGTGCTAAGCATGTTATCATCTCTGCTCCCGCAGGTAATGACCTTCCTACTATCGTATACAATGTTAACCATCAGTCACTTACTGCTGATGACAAGATCATCTCTGCCGCATCATGCACAACCAACTGTCTTGCACCTATGGCTAAGGCTCTTAACGACCTCGCTACAATCAAGTCAGGTATCATGTGCACGATCCACGCTTACACAGGTGATCAGATGACTCTTGACGGACCTCAGAGAAAGGGTGACAAGAGACGTTCTCGTGCAGCAGCAGTTAATATCGTTCCCAACTCAACAGGCGCAGCTAAGGCTATCGGTCTTGTTATCCCTGAGCTTAACGGTAAGCTTATCGGTGCTGCACAGAGAGTTCCTACCCCTACAGGTTCAACAACTATCCTTACAGCAGTTGTAGAGGGTAATGTGACCAAGGAGCAGATCAACGACGCTATGAAGGCAGCTTCTAACGAGTCATTCGGTTACAACACAGACGAGATCGTATCAAGCGATATCATCGGTATGAGATACGGTTCACTCTTCGATGCAACACAGACAATGGTTCTTCCTCTTGATAACGGAACAACTCAGGTTCAGGTTGTATCTTGGTATGATAATGAGAACTCATACACAAGCCAGATGGTTCGTACCATCAAGCACTTCGGAAGCCTTCTTAAGTAATCTGATCTCAGATACGGGCTTACGATAATAAGCGATTTGAAGGGCTGTCGGTTTTAGACAGCCCTTTTTGTGTCAATCAGGACATGGTTAATTCGGACAAAATAATCTGTACCTTTCGGATTGTGCGCAAAATGATCGTGAATTAACTATTTCATGGCAATAGTATCTTTAAAAGGAATTGGACGCATGGTCGGCGCAAGGCGGCGGGATATCTTGTCGCCTTATTTACTGCAATTACAAATTATGGTATTATGAGGCAGACAGATTGGGGTAAGGAAGCGCATTATATACGCATTTTCGATATGAGGAATGAATATGAACGATTTTATGGACAGCATGGGCGGCAGGAAAGCGAACTATACGCTGGATGAGATAGAGGAAGCCAAGAAGAGGCAGAAGAAAAAAGGCGGAACCTTCATGGAGAATCTCGAGGCAGTGAGAGTGGAAAAGTCCGGCAAAACCAAGGCATCAGGATCGGGAACTAAGAGTATTTCTGCTATGGCGGATGCAGCGGACAGGACGCAGACTGCATTCACTTCCTCTACCGATGATATCTCCAAGACCCTTAAAGAGCTCAATACGAACGTTGAATCGGACTTCGGTGTACCGACCTCTGCGGCAGCGATATCAGTGACTTCTGATAATCCGGATGTGCTTAAGAAATTTAACGGAGTCGAAGATAAGATTAAGGAAAAGGTATTCGGACAGGAAGGCTTTGTTAAAAAGCTTGTGATCGCTTTCAAACGTCCCTTTGTGTCGGAGAGGGATAATAATGACGCTCTTAACAGCATATTCATCACCGGACCCGAATGCTCGGGAAAGCATTATGCTCTTCAACTGCTTATTAAGGAGCTGAATGAGAGAAGGATCATAAGCGGAGATTCGCCATATGTGATGGATCTGTCATTATATCCAACAGCCGCAGAGGAGAAGCTTTTTTTACAGGATCTGTATTCAGCCCTTCAGAATAAGGCCTCCGTGATTCTTTTTGAGAATTTTGAAAGCTGTCATATATCCATGCTCACCAGATTAAGTGATCTTGTGACCACTGGAGAATGCCGGCTGTCAGAGAGATATATAATGCAGAATGGTCAGCTTGTAAGTGTGAGTAATGCGCTTGCCGGGGAGACTGTGGGTTCTTTCGAGGCTAAGGGAAAGTACCTTATATTCATAGGCAGGATGGCACTTGATAAGCTTGTCGGGATAATGGGAGCGCCCTTTGTTAATTCGCTTGGGGATGTATGTACAACAGATGCGCTTGATGCGGATTCCATAGATAAGATCAATACCGTTCTTAAGGAGCAGTTGCTTACTAAGTGTAAGAAGCAGCTTGCTTATGATATTACTACGGATCAGAGCTTTGATGAATATATGGTCGCCCAGACATCGCGCAACAGAGGGCTTAAGGGCGTGATAGATACCTATGATGAGACGATACGTGCTTTGTCGGAGCTTAGGCTTTTAAGAGATGACCTTGTGGATAAGAAGCTTATACTTACATGTCGTGACGGCTTGCCGTATGTGTCCGCGGGTCATCTGCCGGATGCTTTGGCCTCGCAGGATGAGAATACAGATGAAAAGGTTAAAGCGACTGCATCTGTGGACAGGGCAGGTGAGAGCAAAGCTTATGAAGAGATCAAACTAAGCGACTACCTTCCCACGGGCTATAACGGCGAGGAAGAAGCAGTCGAGAGAGAGCTTGATAATATCGTGGGTCTTGATATGGTCAAGGATTATATCAGAAGCCTTAAGGAATACTATGCGATGCAGAAGCGACGCAGAGAAGAAGGACTTAAGGCAGGCGAACTTAATAAGCATATGATATTCACCGGTAATCCAGGAACAGGTAAGACTACGATCGCACGTATCGTAAGTAAGTATCTTAAGGCCATAGGAGTATTATCCGGCGGTCAGCTCGTGGAAGTATCCAGAGGAGATCTGGTCGGAAGATTCGTGGGTCACACCGCACCGCTTGTCAATCAGGTGGTTAAGTCCGCGCTTGGCGGTGTGCTGTTCATAGACGAGGCTTATTCACTCTACAGAGGAGAGGATGACAGCTTCGGACTTGAAGCAATTGATACGCTTGTCAAATGCATAGAGGATAACAGAGATAACCTTATTGTGATACTTGCGGGATATTCCAAGGAAATGGAGGATTTCCTTGAGTCCAATTCCGGACTTAAGAGCAGATTCCCCAATATCATAGATTTTCCGGATTATACGGCTGATGAGCTTGCTGCCATAGCAAGGATCACTGCCAAGGGCAAGGGATATGAGATAGATGAGGCTGTATTCGAACCGATGAAGGCATTTTTTGCCCATGTACAGGCCACCAACGCAAGGGAAGCCGGTAACGGACGTCTGGTGCGCAATAAGGTTGAGGAAGCTATACTTAACCAGTCGAAGCGGCTTGTGGCTGAACCGGACGCAGATATATCGCTGCTTACAGAGGCTGATTTTGAATTCAAGTGATATCTCCGTATCAGAGGATATTGCTGTAGAGATATTTATAGTCAAATCTCATATATATGTGCTATAATAAGAGTCGCTGACTTAAGTCGGCGGCTTTTATTCTTTTCTGTGACAATGCGCAAGTCACAGATATGATAATAATATTTATAGGAGGACATGGATATGTCATTGAACAAAAAGAGTGTTGACGATCTCAACGCAAAAGGCAGAAGAGTACTTGTAAGATGCGACTTCAACGTTCCTTTAAAGGACGGTCAGATCACAGACGAGACAAGAATCGTGGCTGCACTTCCCACGATCAACAAGCTTATTGCAGACGGAGCCAAGGTTATCCTTTGCTCACATCTTGGTAAGGTTAAGGAAGGCCCCAATGAGAAGGAGAGCCTTGCACCCGTAGCCAAGAGATTATCTGAGAAGCTTGGTAAGGAGGTTGTATTCGTATCTGATTACAACGTAACCGGTGCTGATGCTACCAAGGCTGTAGAGGATATGAAGGAAGGAGATGTTGTTCTTCTTCAGAATACACGTTTCCGCGGCGAGGAGGAGACCAAGCCTCAGAAGGCCGGAGAGGCTTTTGCTAAGGAGCTTGCCGATCTTGCAGATGATTATGTATGCGACGCCTTCGGTTCCGCTCACAGAGCACACGCATCCGTTGCAGTCGTTACAAAGTATATAACAGAGAAGGGCGGCACCAATGCCGTTGGATATCTCATGCAGAAGGAGATCGATTTCCTCGGCAATGCAGTTGAGAATCCCGTAAGACCTTTCGTAGCAATACTTGGAGGAGCTAAGGTTGCCGATAAGCTCAACGTAATAGATAACCTTCTTGAGAAGGCTGATACACTTATCATCGGTGGCGGAATGGCTTTCACATTCCTTAAGGCTCAGGGCTATGAGATCGGTAAGTCCCTCTGCGATGATGAGAAGCTTGATTACTGTAAGCAGATGATGGAGAAGGCCGAGAAGCTCGGCAAGAAGCTTCTTCTTCCTGTTGATACAGGTATAGCTAAGAGCTTCCCTGATCCCATCGACGGACCTATAGATGTAACATATGTTGATTCAACAGCTATCCCTGCTGATATGGAGGGTCTTGATATCGGACCCAAGACTCAGGAGCTTTTCGCTAACGCAGCTAAGGAGGCCAAGACAGTCGTATGGAACGGTCCCATGGGCGTATTCGAGAATCCTACCCTTGCCAAGGGTACTATAGCAGTAGCCAAGGCTCTTGCCGAGACAGAAGCTACGACTATCATCGGCGGCGGTGATTCCGCAGCGGCATGTAACCAGCTTGGCTTTGCTGACAAGATGAGCCACATCTCAACAGGCGGCGGTGCTTCCCTTGAGTTCTTAGAGGGTAAGGAGCTTCCGGGCGTTTACGCTGCAGATGATAAATAAAGGAGATTGAATTATTATGGCACGTAGAAGAATAATCGCGGGCAACTGGAAGATGAACAAGACTCCCAGCGAGGCCGTTGCACTTTGTGCAGAACTTAAAGATCTTGTTAAGAATGACGATGTGGACGTAGTATACTGCGTACCCGCTATCGATATCGTACCTGTGGCCGAGGCTGTTAAGGGTACTAACGTACATGTAGGCGCTGAGAACTTCTACATCGAAGATAAGGGTGCTTTCACGGGTGAGATCTCTGCTCCTATGCTTAAGGATGCCGGTGTAGAGTATATCATCATCGGTCACTCTGAGAGAAGAGATATCTTCGGCGAGAACGATGTGCTCATCAATGCCAAGGTTAAGAAAGCATTCGAAGCAGGTCTTAAGCCTATCCTGTGCTGCGGTGAGTCACTTGCTCTTCGTAAGGCAGGTACTTATAAGGAGTGGATCGAGAGACAGATCAAATGGGATCTTACAGACGTAACGGCAGATCAGGTCAAGAATCTTGTTATCGCTTATGAGCCTATCTGGGCCATCGGTACAGGCGAGACAGCTACAGCAGATCAGGCTGAAGAAGTATGTAAGCTTATCCGTGACCTCATCGCCAAGATGTATGATCCTGCTACTGCTGAGGCAGTTCGCATACAGTATGGCGGATCAATGAATGCAGGCAACGCAGCAGAGCTTCTCTCTAAGCCTGACATTGACGGCGGCCTTATTGGCGGTGCTTCGCTTAAGGCTGATTTCGGTCAGATCGTAAACGCATGATGTTTATCCGCGAAAGCCAAGCAGAATATTGAATCATTGCAGGAACCTGTTGCGAATTATGTGACAGGTTCCTTTTTTCATCCTGATCATGCCTCGGTCTATGTAAAAATAGGTGTCATATAACGTCGTGATTTGGTATAATAAAGAATGGATTATTAGAGGTGTCTATGAGTACTTATACTAGAAATGAATACGACAGGAAAAATAAAAATATCATTCCGCTGCTTCTGTGCGCCGCAGGTGTAGGGATCAATCTTTTACTCGGAACATTGATCGGTGCTTTGGGCTTACCGCTCTATCTTGATACCGTGGGGAGTGTTCTGTTAGGAGTATTGGGAGGCTATCTGCCGGGTGTACTGGTCGGATTTTTCACTAATATCATTAAGGCGATATTTGATCCGGCATCATTATACTACGGAGGACTTAATGTGCTCATCGCTTTTTTTGCGGCATTTCTGTCAAGACGCGGCTGGACCAAGAAGGGTGTCGGATATGTTGGGATGACTGCGGTGTTCGTATTGATAGGCGGTGGTCTGGGGTCACTCATACCGTGGTTTATGGATGAACTTACCTTTGACAGTGCATCACTTGGAGAGATGCTGTATGAGACCGGACACCTCGGTCGCGTTGTTTCACATCTGCTTTCAAGCCTTATCATGGACATTCCGGATAAAGCTATTACGGTACTTTTGGTCTCGGTGATACTGCGACTGATACCTGAAAGGTTCCATCAGTACTTTAGGATCAGGGGCTGGATGCAGAGCCCCATATCTGAAGAAGAAACGAAGATATCGGACAAGTCACTTACGAGATTAATGCCGATCAAGGCTAAGATACTTATAGTTATCTCGTGTGTACTGACAATATTATCTGTAGTTGCCATTTTCATCAGTATGGAGATATTCCGTAAGACCGTTATTCAGGAACATACAAGGATCGCACAGGGAACGACCGAGATGGCGGCGGCAATCATCGATGGAGATAAGATAGATGAGTATCTTAAGACAGAAGGTAAAACCGAAGGCTATGACGAGACTAAGAAGCTTCTGACCGGTATTTTTAACAATTCCACCGATGTTGAGTATCTGTATGTATATAAGATACAGGAGGATGGGTGTCATGTGGTATTTGATATTGACTCGGGAGAGGTGAAGGGAGAAGAGATAGGAACCATAATCCCGATAGATGAAGGCTTCAGCGACCATCTGCCGGCGCTTTTGGAGGGAAGAAGGATAGATCCTATCATCACTGATGACAGATATGGATATCTTTTGACTGCCTATCAGCCTGTATATGATTCCAACGGAAGATGTGTGTGCTATGTCGGCGCAGATGTGGACATGGGACTGCTTAATTCCATGCAGCGTAATTTCTTAGCCGAGATGCTCTCTGTATATCTTGGATTTTTCGTGGTGCTGTGTGTGTTCGTAACATGGCTTACGGAGTATCATATCATATATCCTGTCAATACCATCACAAAGTATGTGAATAACTTCTCCTTCGGCGTAGATACACAGGAGGTGTTCGATGATGAAGTTAAGAAGTTCAGGGACATAGATATCCATACCGGTGACGAGATCGAGAAGATGTACAGTGCCATCAGTAATATGACACTTAATCAGGCCGAACAGATGCGAAGCATCAGAAGATTGTCCGAATCCACTGCCAAGATGCAGGACGGACTGATAATCACAATGGCAGACATGGTGGAAAACCGTGATTCCGATACCGGTGCACATATACAGAAGACTGCGGCATATGTGAAGATAATTGTGGAAGGCCTTAAGGACAAAGGCTATTATGCGGAGAAGATCAATGCCAAATTCATGTCGGATGTTGTCAGATCCGCGCCTTTGCATGATGTGGGGAAGATCAATATACCGGATGAGGTGTTGAATAAACCGGGCAAGCTTACCGATGAGGAATATGAGATAATGAAGACTCATACAACAGCCGGTAAGAATATCATGGAGAAGGCCATCGGAACCGTGGAGGGCGGAAGTTATCTGAAGGAAGCAAGGAATATGGCTGCATATCATCATGAGAGATGGGATGGTAAGGGGTATCCGGAAGGATTACACGGAGAAGTGATACCATTATCAGCCCGTATCATGGCTGTTGCCGATGTATTCGATGCGCTGACTTCACCCAGAGTATATAAGCCGGCTTTTCCCATTGAGAAAGCATTATCGATTATTGAAGAAGGTAAGGGAACACAGTTTGATCCAAAATGTGTGGAAGTGTTCATGGATTCTCTCTCGGAGGTTCAGGTTGTTCTTAAAAAATATGCTCAGAATGTATAGAAGGAGACCGACTATGTGCGGTAAGAACAGAATTGTAAGATATGCGGCGGCTTCCTTTGCCCTTGTCATGTCATTGACCGGCATATGCATATACGCGGACGGTATGACAGCATATGCAGCCGGTGAGAATTCATCGGATGATATTAAATACGGCGGTGGCTATGCTGCTTCCGGACAGATAGCCGATGTAGGTTATACCTGCGAGATTTACGATGCGTCCAACGGATTGCCAACTTCTGATGCCAACTTTATCTTAAGCTCAAGCGACGGTCATATATGGGTCGGCGGATACAGCGGCATAATGTGCTATGACGGAACATCATTCGAGAGAATGGACACATCGGACGGTCTTACGAGTGGAAGAGGACTGTTCGAGGACAGCAGAGGCAGGATATGGGTGGCGACCAATGATAACGGTATTGTGGTGGTAGACGGTGAAGAAAGTACACATATCACTTACAAGGAGGGACTGCCGTCTTCATCTATCAGGATATTTGCGGAAGACATTGAAGGTGATGTATTCGTGGGTACCACTGCCGGTGTATGCTATATAGATCAGCAGATGAACGTGCGCATCCTGGATGATGGCAGGATCAATGATTCAATAATCCTTAAGCTTGACTCGGATTCAAGAGGAAGGATATACGGACAGACATCGGGAGGCGCGATATTTGCCATAGACGATCATGAGATAACCGAGTACTATACCGGTGAAGAGCTTGGACTGGGTAAGATAACCTCACTCCTTGCGGATCCCAATGCCGCAGGAATGGTATATATCGGAACGGAAAGTAATGCTGTGTACCATGGTAATCTTGGCGAAAAGGCAGATTACATGACGAGGATAGATGTCACACCGATAGAGAATATACACTGGTTGAGTTATGACTGTGGAAGAGTCTGGGTGTCATCCGCATCAGCGGTCGGATATATTGATAAAGACCGGTTCAGACTGCTGTCGGGGTTGCCGATGGATAGCGCTATCGAGATGACAACATCGGATTATCAGGGCAATCTGTGGCTTGCTTCATCCACCCAGGGAGTTATGAAGCTTGTGACCAACAGCTTCGTGAATATTACGGAAAAAGCGGATTTACCTGAAGAAGTGGTCAATGCCACATGTATATACAATAACAGGCTGTATATAGGAACCAACAGCGGATTGCAGATAATCGATGCTGACGACAGGGCGGTGGAGAATGACCTGACTGAATATATAGGAGATGCCAGGGTACGCTGTATCAGTCAGGATAAAGGCGGTAATCTCTGGATATCTACTTTTACGAACAATCTGGGGCTTGTATGCTACACAAGTACAGGTGAGATCAAAAGCTATACGGTGGATAACGGTATGCCGAGTGATTCGGTCAGGGCGGTAGTACCTGCAAGGGACGGTTCGGTACTGGTTGGGACCAACGGTGGACTGGCTGTTATAAATGACGGTATTATTCAAAAGACTGTGGGCTCTAAGCAGGGGGTTAAGAACACGGTATTCCTGACGGTTGCCGAAGGAGATAATGGGGAGATATACGCCGGATCTGACGGAGACGGTATATATGTCATGGAAGACGGTGGGGTTACAAGGCTCGGAAGAGACGAAGGCCTTACCAGTGATGTGATCATGAAGATCAAAAAGGATGAAAAACGCGGAGTATACTGGTTAGTGACATCCAACTCTATTGAGTATATGAAAGATGGCATCATCCATCAGGTCACAACATTCCCTTATAATAATAATTATGATCTCTATATCAATTCTTCCGATAAGATGTGGATACTGTCATCATACGGAGTATATGTAATAGATGCTGACTCCATGGTAGAGGATAATGTCACGGATTATAAGTTGTATACACTTGCCAACGGACTGACCACCACACCCACATCAAATTCATACAGTGCCCTTGATGATGAGGGATATCTGTATATTCCGGGAAGAAGCGGAGTATGCAGGGTGAATATAGAACATTTTATGGAGGATGAAGTTGAAGTCAAAACCTCCATAAGCTCAATATATTGTGATGATGTGAAGATCATACCTGATGAGAACGGGGTATACAATATACCTTCATCCGGCAACCGTATAAGGATAACACCTTCCGTGCTTGATTATACGCTCACCAATCCTCTGGTACAGGTATTCATAGAGGGCGAAGAGGATGATGGTATAGTAGCTCTGAAAAATGAGCTTACGGCACTGGAATATACAAGGCTTAAATACGGTAATTACACTCTTCATATAAGGGCTGTTGATAATGAGGGTAAGGAGCTTATTGATGATATATATCAGATCGTCAAAAAGCCGCGTTTTACGGAGCTTGCCATTTTCCAGATCCTTATAATATTGCTTGCTGCAGCAGTAGCCGGAATCCTGGTATGGCGGATAATGAACGGGACCATCATAAGAAGACAGTATGATGAGATACGCAATGCCAAGGAGGAAGCCGAGAGAGCCAATTCGGCGAAGTCAAGGTTCCTTGCCAATATGTCACATGAGATACGTACGCCCATCAACACTATCATGGGAATGAATGAGCTGGCGTTAAGAGAAGATGCAACAGGAGTGCCCAAGAGATACTTCATGTCCATGATCAACTATTCTCTTGATATACGCAATGCCGCCGAATCTCTGCTTGGACTTATCAATGATATTCTGGATATCTCCAAGATAGAATCCGGTAAGATGAATCTTGTGGAACAGGAATATGATACCCAGGATATGTTGCGTTCCATCGTGTCCATGATAAGGACAAGGAGTACCGAAAAGGAACTGATATTTGACGTATCTATAGATGAGATACTGCCAAGACGCATGTACGGTGATTCCGGTAAGATCAAGCAGATAGTGCTTAATCTGCTCACTAATG
This sequence comes from uncultured Lachnospiraceae bacterium, assembly GCA_905235845.1. Classification (GTDB taxonomy): domain Bacteria; phylum Bacillota; class Clostridia; order Lachnospirales; family Lachnospiraceae; genus Colinaster. The sequence continues at coordinate 5,095 of CAJONG010000032.1, read as the reverse complement.
CCGTAAAATATACCGATATGGGCGGTATTTCGTTCTGTGTATCAATGGATGAGAGGGTAGATGACACATGCAGATTAAGGTTCTCGGTAAAGGATACGGGAATAGGTATCAGGCCTGAGGATATGGATAAGCTCTTCATGGCATATGAGAGACTGGATGAGAAGAAGAACAGCGATATCCAGGGCACGGGTCTGGGGCTTGATATATCAAGAAGATTCGCCGAACTGCTTGGGGGCGAGCTTACCTGCGAAAGTGTATATGGTGAGGGGTCGGAGTTCATACTTACCATCACACAGAGGATTGAAGATCCGGCTCCCATCGGTGTATTCATGGAGCACGATGAGACTAAGGCGAAAGGACCGTATGTTCCGCAGTTCATAGCACCCGGTGCGGATATACTGGTTGTCGATGATACTCCTATGAATCTCAATGTCATCAAGGGCTTACTTAAGGCCACCAAGGTATTCGTCACAACAGCCACAAGCGGTGAGGAGTGCCTTGATAAGATCAAAGAGACTAAGTTCAATGTGGTGCTGCTTGATCACATGATGCCCGGTATGGACGGAATTGAGACTGTGCAAAGGATACGTAAGAATCATCCTGATCTGCCGGTATATGCACTTACAGCCAATTCGACCAATGGTGAGGAATACTATATATCAAAGGGCTTCAACGGATATCTGGCAAAACCCGTTGACAGTGAGGCTTTAGAGAGAACCATAATGCGTCATCTCCCCGAAGAGATCATGGAAAAGCCTGTCAAAGAAGATATGGTGGAAGAGCTTACAGAGCTTCCCGAGGATATGCTGTGGATCAAAGATATAGACGGACTTGATACCGGGGAGGGTATCGCTAATTCCGGAGGGATATCCAATTATATCTTCTCTCTTAATCTCTTCAATGACACCATTGAAGAAAATGCCAAGGTTATCAAGGATGCGTATGAGAATGATAATATAAGATTGTATACGATAAAGGTTCATTCGCTTAAGAGTTCGGCAAGGATAATCGGAGCGACAGAGCTGTCGAAGCTTGCAGAACAGCTTGAGGATGCGGGTAACAAGGGTGATACCGATCTCATAGCGGCCAATACAGACAGACTTCTGACCGAGTATATGTTATACGGTGAGAAGCTTGGCAGACTTAAGACTACGCAGGATGATCCCGATAGGGAACTCATACCGGAAGAGGAACTTAAGGGGGCATATGAAGCATTGGGTGATGTTATCCCACAGATGGATTATGACACCGTGGAGATGATACTGGAACAGCTTAAAGAATACAGACTTCCGGAGGAGGATGCCAAGAAGATCGCATCCCTTGAGAAGATGCTGCGTAATCTTGACTGGGACGGAATGGAAGACATTTTTAAGGAGTGAAATCGCAGTACCGACGTAGGAGATGCATATGAAGAAGGAAAAAGTCATCCTTATAGGCGCAAAAGAGACATTTATAGTAAGGGTATTGATGAAGAATATATGTGATGTGGGGGCTTTGTGCAGTTTTGTTCCGTGCAGGGTAGATGCCATTAATTCTTCACTCGAAGATGTATCCCTTATGATCCTGTACATGGAAGATGGTTCGCTCCCCTCGGGTGAAGTGATACATTTTCTGGCAGATAAGATGCTTGAGAAAGACATACATCTGATCATTGTGGGTCAGAAGCAGGATGTTGATGTGATAATAGATCGTGTTCCTAATACGCTCATATACAAGCTATATTCAAGGCCCGTGAACAATGCGGAATTTGAAAAGGATATCGAAGCTTTTTTTAAGAAGAAGAGTTCGGATGAATTCAAAAAAAGTATCCTTATAGTTGATGATGACACTCATTATCTGTCCATGGTAAGGGAGTGGCTTAAGGATAAATATAAAGTATCCATGGCGAATTCCGGCTTGCAGGCTATCAAATGGCTGGGTAAGAACAAGGTGGATCTTATTCTGCTTGATTATGAAATGCCGGTTACAAGCGGACCTCAGGTACTTGAGATGTTAAGGAGCGATGCTGAGACCAAGGATATACCGGTAATGTTCTTAACCGGAAAAAGCGATAAGAAAAGCGTTATGGCGGTGGTTGAACTAAAACCCGAGGGGTACTTCCTTAAGAGCATACAGAAGGATGAATTGCATGAAAAACTCGATGAATATTTTATACAGCATAAATAGCACCGGGGAGAGGAGAAAGGCAGATGTTTGAATTCATCAGAACATATCAACTTGATATCATGCTGCTTTTATGCGGTGCATGTGCGGTTATGTGTCTTCTTTTATGTATAACCAGATTCCTGTCAAAAAGCCGAAGACAGGTACTGATCATGATGGAGGTGATAGCGTTTTCGCTGCTGTGGTTTGACAGATTGGCGTATATATATGCCGGTGATCCGAGCAGCAAAGGATATATTATGGTAAGGGTGAGCAATTTCTTCGTATTCTTCCTTACATCCGGAATTGTGGTCGGATTCAATATATATCTGTCGGACTGGCTTATGCATGAAGGTGGGATGACATCTCCACCTGTAAGGCTTAAGATTGTACAGATTATGGCGATAGGGGGTCTCATAATGGCAGTGATCTCAGCCATGACAGGTCTGTACTATTATTTTGATGCTAACAATTTGTATCACAGAGGATCGGGATTCCTCATTGCATATATCATTCCGGTCGTATGCCCGATCATACAGTACACGGTGATAAGACAGAACAAGAGCCTTTTTGGCAAGCTGATCTATCTGTCGATGACACTTTACATATTTGTTCCGATAGCATGCGGGATATTACAGATATTCACATATGGTATATCCATTACCAATATGTCTATGGTTCTTGTATCTATATCTCTGTATGTATTCACACATCTGGATATCAACGATACCGTGGAGCATGCCCATAAGCTTGAGATGGAAGAGTTGCATGAGGAGCAGAAGAGCATGAAGAAGCTCTTCGGTCAGACATCGACTGCTTTTGTAACTGCGGTTGAGAAAAGAGACGCTTTTTCACAGGGTCATGCCGCAAAGGTGGCAATGTATGCCAGAGAGATCGCCAAGATGTGCGGTAAGAGTGAGGAAGACTGTGACATGGTATACTATGCGGCGCTCTTACATGATGTCGGAATGATAGCTGTTTCGGATGAAGTGATCAAAAGCGATACGGATCCCATGGAGAATAACAGCGATATACTGCATGAACTTCCGGTTGTCGGACAGGAGATACTGTCTAATATAAAGGAGTATCCGTACTTAAGTCAGGGTGCATATTACAGCCATGAACGATATGACGGTTCGGGTTATCCCGAGGGACTTAAGGGCGATGCAATACCCGAGATCGCAAGGATGATCGCAGTGGCAGATGAATATGTGGATATGTCTACTGCCAAAAGATACAGGAATCCGATACCGGATTTTCTCGCAAGAGAGACATTTATCAAGGAAGCCGGTGGGAAATTCGATCCCGTCTTTGCTAAATGTATGGTTAAGATCATGGATCTTGGAGAAGGAATAAAAAACGAAAATGACACAGATGTCATGGAGAGCGAGCTTTCGTGCGGGTTATACAGAGATAATATAAGCTATGGTACAGCGCTTGAAAAAAACTATGTACGAATAGAATTCAACTGTACAGAGGATAAGGATGCACCCGAAGAATTCAGTGCGCCCTCAATTATCCTTTTTGATTCGTACGACAGACATGTGCACTCGGATACAAAATCCATCGAAGAATTCAGTTATTATGAGTACGGTGAAGTGTGGTTCGATGATCATGATGTATCGACATTTGCAAGGGACATACAGGAGAGAGAATTGGAAGACAGTGAGAACCTTACGGATTCGCACTATGAGATACTGGCAGGAAGATACAGGGATCATCTTAAGCTTGTTATGAGAAGCCCCGAACACTCTAAGGAAGTCATCATGGCACTGCCCGGTGACTCCAAGGCAGTGTATATCGGTCTGACGGGAGAACATTGCAGGCTCTGTGATATAACTGTCACAGATACGCAGGATGAGGTTAAGGAGAGCGATATACCAAGGATTGCTGATGAGATAAGCTATATCGATCGTATGGAGTCTGATCTTAAGAATATCCAGATCGACAGACCGCGCTCACTGACTACTGAGGGAGTGCTGTTAAGAGACAGATGCCAGATCAATTTCCATACAGTAAGCCTTCCGGGAGCCAGCCTTGTATGGCACTGCCCTTATATAGTCATATTCAGTTCTAAGGACGGAACCGTTAACGGAGAGGATTATAAGGAATATGCCATGATCAAGCTTAATGGCGAGGATAACGGAACCAATGAATACGCGAAGAATAATTTCGTCATGAGAAAGACCGATGACTTCCAGGGATGGGGAGCATGGAAGGAGACCAATAAAGAAGGATTTGAATGCAAGATAATACTCGAAAAGAGGGGTAACAGGATCACTACTATGACAGAAAACCTTGGCATACATATTGAGAACACCACTGATATCATTGGTGATGCGACATCCGTGTATGTGGCGCTTACGGGAGATCAGTGCGCTCTGACCGATATCAGAGTGCATTAGAAGAATGACATATGGTCAATGCGACCGTCAAGGGAGGATAATGAGATGGAGCAGATAATCAACTCGCTCTTAGAGACAGATGCCTATAAGTTCTCTATGGGACAGGCGATATATCATCAGTTTTCAGATTATAAGACAACATGGGATTTTAAGTGCAGGAATGAGGGCGTACATTTTACGGAAGAGATGGTGGATGAGATCAGGGATCAGATCCGGATGTACTGTGACTTAAGATTTGATGAGGAGGAGCTTGAGTATCTTGAATCGATCAAGTGGATCAAGGGCTCATATGTAGACTTTCTAAGGCTGTGGAAGCCGAGGTTTCAGGATTTTGAGATAGGTACGGATGCCCCCTGCGGACTAAGCATAAGCGTGGGAGGAACATGGCTTAATACATCCATGTATGAGATACCGACGTTAGCTATAGTCAATGAAGTGTACTTCAGGATGGCATATGATTATGATAAGCTTGTTGACAGCTTCAAGGACAGGCTTAAGGCTAAGATAGAGGGCCTGCAGAACGGTACATATGAACTGGGTCCCTTCTC
>CAJONG010000031.1 GCA_905235845.1 uncultured Lachnospiraceae bacterium | reverse complement strand
AGTATCCTTGCCCATGGACTTCTCTATCATCCTTCCGAAGCAGCCAGTGGGGGCTTCCACACCGTTCTCATAGTCTGTCCCGTCCATATTAAAAAGCCCCATCTGCTTCATAACGGGGGTATTAAACCTTGCAGAAGAGGCGATGGTCCTTAAGGTATCTGCTCCTTTATCCCCGAATCCTTCTGCATCCGGTGCATTGCCGCACCCGCAACTGTCAATCACTATCACAAATACTCTTCTGTCTGTCATATTTTTCACACTATCCTCCGTTCAAAGCCACAGCATCTTCGATGCCTGTGCGAGGCAACAAGTGCAAGTTCACCCTTGCCATAAGTTGATTATAGCATATATAATCATATATAGTGAAGAATATTGGAGCAGATATGACAGAATACATCTATGACAATACCAATTGGCCGGATTACGAGACCGGCGCCGATATGGAATGGTGTCTGACCAACGGACTTGGCGGCTATTGCAGCGGTTCACTGATCGGTTCGTTAAGCCGCACTCATCAGGGCTATCTCGTTGCGGCTCTGTATCCGCCCACGCAGAGGTATGTAACCCTCGAAAAGATTCGTGAGCGTATCGTCTTAGGCGATGATATATACGACCTTGATACCGCACAGATATATAAGAAGGGAACAGTCAGTGTCCGCGAAGGATACAGATATCTTAAAGAGGTCAGGTATGATGACGCAAGTGTCATTTTCTCATATGAGTGCGGAAGCGACCATGCCGTCACTCTTAATAAGACGCTTGCCATGAAGCGGGACACCAATGCGGTAGCCATCGCTTATGATGTGACTAACAATACAGATGACGAGATAACCATAGTCCTCACTCCTCTTATCAATTTCCGCGAGCATGATAAACTGACATACAGAGCCGTACCGAAGTTCAATATGCTCCGTACCGGCAATACCCTGTCCCTTGTCCCAAGGGTCAATCAGTTCGTGAGAATAGACCTTGCCTTCAGCCCCGGTGAATATATGGACAATCCAAGCCGCTACGAAGCGGGCTCAAGGCTTATCAAGGAGATCGCTTTGGAGAATGAGGGGCTTACCAGTCACAACACTCCCTGTGAGATAAGCTTTAAGGTTCCTCCGCACAGCGATAAGTCATACTCCGTATTATGTCATGTGATATGTTCGGAGAATCTTCAGGGTGCCGCCCTTTTACAGGACGGTGGCAATTACTTCCTGGATGCAAGGGATGCACACAAGATAGTGGATGAAGCAAGACACTATTATAACGGGCTTAAGAAGCGTGCCACGGATCGCGTCATGAAGACTCATATGGGGAATGGGAATGTTGATCTGTGTGACGATACCTTCGTAAGGCTTGCTCTTGGCGCAGATCACTTCTTATCCAAGAGGACATCCACCGGAACATCGACCATCCTTGCCGGACTTCCCTGGTTCACAGACTGGGGACGTGATACCATGATAGCCTTCACGGGACTTACCCTGTGCACCAGACGCTATGATGAAGCGGGACTCATCCTGCTTACCTTCACACATTATATTAAGAACGGTCTCATCCCCAATATGTTCCCCGATGATACCTCTGCCCCCTTATACAACACCGCAGATGCTTCCCTGTGGTTCTTCATCGCCGTATACAGATATATCAAGTATCTTAAGGACGATCCCAAGGTGGGTGACAGATACTTAAAGGAGGTTCTGTCCTTCATCAAAAAAGACATATTCCCTGCTCTGCTTGATATAGCGGAGCATTATGAGAACGGAACGGACTATTCCATATATATGGAGAATAACGGTCTCATACACGCCGGAAGCGACCTCGATCAGGTCACATGGATGGACGTAAGGGTCGGTGATAAGGTCATGACACCAAGGCACGGCTGTCCCGTGGAGATCAATGCGCTATGGTATAATGCCCTTTGCATAATGGATTATCTGTGTAAGATATACGGCTATGACGGCTCGCACTATGCGTCGCTTGCCACGACTGTCAGATCATCTTTTACCAAAGCATTCTGGAATGATACGAAGAAATGTCTCTATGACGTGGTCGAATATGACGGCGAGACAGATTCTTATCCTTACAGGGACCCATCCATACGTCCCAATCAGATACTCGCCATCGCCCTTCCCTTCTCCGTGCTGTCTCTGACTCAGGAGAAGTCTGTAGTAGCCATGGTCGAGAAGAAGCTCTATGTGGGCAAAGGTCTGCGATCTCTGTCACAGGATTCCGAGCAATATCACGGAGTATATGCAGGGGCACTTGAGAAAAGAGATGAAGCGTATCATCAAGGCACGGCCTGGTCATATCTGCTGGGCTCATATATAAGCGCCTATCGCAAGGTATACGGTCCCGGACGTGACTGTACCGATAAGCTTATGGATATCCTGCGTCCCATTCTGACCCACATGGAATCCGAGGGAGCTATCGGCGGCATATCCGAAGTCTTCGATGGTGATCCTCCGCATAATCCCGGTGGATGCTACGATCAGGCATGGAGCGTCGGCGAGATCTTAAGGGCATACACCGAAGATATCCTGCCTTACAGGTGATGATTTTATCTTCTGTATAGGAATGCCATATCTATGAGAAAGGCTCTCTGACTCTCACCAAGAGTATGTGTACCGACTCTCCACTGCCAGTTACCGAACACTGTAGACGGGGCATTCATCCTCGCCTCATTACCCATTTCCAGTATGTCCTGGATCGGGATTATGGCAATATCCGCAGTGGAAGCATAGGCTGCACGTATACATCCCCTCGCAAGAGCCTTGACTGTCTTATCTGACAGATGTGTCACTTTGTCCTTATCCGACAGCTCGTCACTTATGTCCATCCCCATGTATCTGCTCATATAGTCAAGAGTATCTCTTTTGCCCAAAGCCGCCAGACCCTCTATATATCCCACAAGAGTCTGCGTATCATGCGTGGTGGTATATACCGCGATATCGGATTCCGTATAATTGTGTATAAGATTATCGTTATCGCTGCCCTTATCCCATCCGAACACAAGTATCCTTGAGCATGTAAGTCCCCACTTATCTATGAGCTTCTTAACACCCGGTACGACAGTTCTGGGGCCGGCATCATCCACGATGAGTGTGGTATCCTGCATAACTTCACTTATAGCATCCATGAAATTCCTGCTGGGTCCCTTATACCATCTGCCGCTGTCGCTTCGCCCCGAATCCGGACTAACCGCATAATACCTGACTGCACCGATGAAATGATCGAGTCTTACAAGATCAAACATCTCACACGCCTTCTTCATCCTCATTCTCCACCATGAGAAGTCATTATCATCCATTTCCTCCCAGTTATATACGGGGCTTCCCCATATCTGACCCTTGGGAGAGAACTCATCTGACGGCACGGCAGAGACAAGTCTGGGACTTCCGTCATCGTTAATCTGGAAATTCTCTCTTTCCGACCATACATCTGCGCTGTCATGTGCCACATATAGAGGCACATCGCCGATTATGGATACTCCTTTGCCCTTGGCATACTCATGAAGCTTATCCCACTGTTTGTGGAACATGTACTGGCAGAAGCTGTAGAAGCCTATGCTGTCAGCAAGCTCTGTCCGTGCCTTCATAAGAGCGGTCCGCTCCCTGTTCTTAAGTCCCTTATCCCATTCGGTCCATGATATATCGGAATTAGCCTCCTTGATTGCTCTAAAAAGTGTGTAATCGTCAAGCCATCCCGCATTGTCCTTAATGAATCCGTTATACTCTGCATCATCCTTATTAAATCTCTCATAGGCAGTCTTAAGGATCAGCCGCCTGTTATGATACATGTTGGCATAATCAATGTCTTCGTCGTCCTTGCCCCAGTCATACGCCCTTATCTCCTCAGTCCTAAGCAGACCCTCCCCCACCAATTCATCCAGGTCGATCAGATAGTTATTACCTGCGAATGCCGAGATGGGCTGGTATGGACTGTTGCCGTAGCTTAAGGGACCTATGGGAAGTATCTGCCAGTATCGCATCTTAAGATCGGCCAATATATCTATAAAATTATACGCTGCCCTGCCCATTGTACCTATGCCGTAATCCGATGGAAGACTGCCTATGGACATCAGTATTCCTGCTCCCCTGACGGGACTTACATATTTCTTCATGATTTACTCCAAGTTATACTATATTTTAGTAAATTTTAGTGATATACTGTTTTAGTAATAGTATCATAGAGGAGGGTTTATGGCAACTATTAAAGATATAGCAGGTAAGCTTGGGATATCAGTCAGTGCTGTCTCTAAAAGCCTTAACGGTGCTTCCGACATCAGCGAAGAGTTAAGACAGCTTGTACTTGATACTGCCGTGGAGATGGGGTACTCCACCAAGCGTTCGCGAAAGGAAACGCACAGGAGACTTGCGCTTTTTATCGAGAATATGGATTATGCTTCCGAGAATGACTTCGGATACGACATCATACTCGGGTTCAAGCAGAATGCCTTCAAGAACAACTGGGATGTGGACGTTATACCTGTGACACCCACCTTCCAGCTTCAGGAAAAATACGATACATATCTGTTGAAGAACGGGTACAGTGGAGCCTTCATCGTGGGCTTTGCCCTTAACGACGAGTGGATGAAGCAGTTCAACTTCACCACCATGCCAACCGTTCTGTTTGATAATTTCATCCGCAACAATCCCAATACATGCTATGTGGGTACGGACAATTATGAGGGTATAGATTCAGCGATAGAACATCTGTATGAGTTGGGGCATGAGAAGATAGCCTTCCTTAACGGATCACTGCATTCCATGGTATCCGAACAGCGTCAGGACGCATTCATACAGGGTATGTCCAGGCACGGACTTAAGGTTAATGAGAAGCTCTTGGTCTATGGATATTATGTGGCCGACAGTGCGAGATACCATGTACCGACATTCCTTGAGAACGGCGCTACCGCCATCATGTGCGGCAACGATCTCATAGCATCGGGTGTGATCGAAGAATGTAAGATCAGAGGCTTAAGAATCCCTGATGATATAAGCGTGGTAGGATTCGATGATATCCCCCTCGCCAGGGCACTTACTCCTAAACTAACTACCGTCAATCAGAACAGGATCGAACTTGGCAAGGGAAGCTATACCACATTGGCTTCTCTGATATCGGGTATCGCCATAAGTAAGACACTTATGCGCCCCAAGCTTATGATAAGAGACTCTACCGGAAGGCATACATAGAGATACAAAGATATATGCTACTCATTCTTAATGCGCTCTATCTCCGCCTTAAGCTCATCCATCTTCTTAAGTGCAGCCTCTATCTCTGCCTGCTTATCGGGTCTGTCAGTTCTGTCTGCCGTATCAGGCTTATCTGTGGGTGCTTTAATGGGTGACGGTGCATCGGCATCGTCAATATCCTCCACTATGTCATCAAGCGAGGGCAGAGTTCCCGTCTTCTCGAAATAGCTCGGATCTATGTCTATCCTGTAATCATCCGGATTATTACTCATATATCTTATCGGATCGGCACTGTATAATCCTGTATTTCCCGGTTCGGGCTTCTTATTCTCAGCCCTCTTTGATTCTGTTCTCTTAGGCTCAACATTCTGAGGCTTAGTCTTCTTACGACTTACCGGTTCTCTGTACTCCGGTTCTTCCTCTATATCCTCTTCATAATCATCTTCATCATAACCGTCGGCTTCACCTTCATATTCTTCTTCATAATCCTCTTCGTACTCATCCTCTTCGTACCTGTCGTCATCAAATTCATCATCATATTCTTCATCATCCGACAGATTTTTGATGCTCTTAACGGTTGCGAAGATCATAATAAGAAGAAGCAATGCCACTCCCGCTATCACAAGTGTCATCTTAAGATCATCCCCGAAGCTTAAGAGGTTATCATCCTCTGCATCACCATCGGTCTGAACCTCTTCCTCCTCCTGTAATGACTCGTCACCCTGTACGGAATCCTCTTCTGCTTCTATCACATCCACATACTTCTCTGCCACATAGCCGACTTCCTCATCATACTCTATGCGATACCAGCCGTCTTCACTCCCTGTTATATCGACAGTATCCCCGTTATGCAGTTGTCCGAGCACTTCATTCGATGTGCCCGGACCGCTTCTTACATTAAGCGTGTCGTTATTGACCCTGCCCGTTGCAGACATTTCCTCTGTGGCATATGTGCGCAGAGGGCAGACAGCCATCAGGGCGGTCGCCACCATTATAAGGATAATATATGCTGTTTTATGCTTTCTGTTGGATCTGTTACTTTTTCTCATGACTTCTTCTTCCCATTCATTATCCGTGCAAGGGAAATATCGTATGGTGCCCTGACTATGCCATACTCTGTGATTATAGCCGTGATAAGCTCATTGTCCGTTATATCGAATGCCGGATTATATACCTTCACACCCTTAGGTGCCATTGGCTCATTATACCACATATCCGTAACTTCTGTTGCCGGACGTTCCTCGATCTTAATATCATCGCCGCATCCGGTATCCATATCTATAGTGGATGTCGGAGCACACACATAGAACGGCACATTATACCGCTTAGCCAACGCAGCCACCATACTCGTACCTATCTTGTTGGCTACATCACCGTTACCTGCGACCCTGTCACAGCCGACGAATATCGCCTGAACCCAACCGTTACGCATGATCAGTCCCGACATATTGTCACATATAAGTGTAACATCCACTCCTGCGCTCATAAGCTCGTATGCCGTAAGCCTGGCTCCCTGCAGAAGCGGTCTTGTCTCATCTGCGAATACCTTAAGGTTATATCCTCTTTCATGCCCCAGATAGATGGGAGCAGTAGCAGTACCATACTTACATACCGCAAGCTTGCCCGCGTTGCAATGTGTAAGGATGCCGTCACCGGGCTTAATAAGGCTAAGCCCGTATTCACCTATCTGCTTGCACACCCATATATCCTCTGCCTTGATATCAAGCGCTTCCTGCTTCATTGCATCGAGTATCTTGGATACCGGCTCATCCTTCATGGATTTAACCAGCTCATCCATCCTGTTAAGTGCCCAATGCAGATTCACCGCCGTGGGGCGTGATGAATCCAGATAATCGCGTATCCTTGCGAATTCTTCATAGAATATCCCATATTCATCCTTCGCATTCTCATCCACCCTGATGCGTGATGCGAGCACATACATACCCATAGCCGCAGCCACGCCTATTGCCGGAGCACCTCTTACCTTAAGCAGGTTGATAGCTTCCCATATATCCTTCTCGGTGCTTAACCTTATGATCTCGGTCCTGTTAGGCAGTAGCGTCTGATCGATTATGACCAGTTCATCAGTCTTAAGATCAAGGTCCACAGTCTCTATATCAAGTATATTCTTATCCTTTGATTCATCCATATTCGCACAGCCATTCTGTGGTTTATTTGCCTTCACTTTTTTTCAACATATTACTATATCATAAATTTCGGCGCTCGGCATCCCTGCCTCGCTTTTTTCCGAAATTTATTGTATAACATCGTGTTATATCATAAATTTCGGCTATCGGCATCCCTGCCTCGCCTTTTTTCGAAATTTATTGTATATAATACCCTTTATAGCTCCTTTATGACATCCGCTATACAACTTACGGTATCGCTTGCTATCATGCTCACGGCGCCGAAGTGCTCCTCAGCCAGCTCGCCTGCCCTGCCTCCTATATATGCTCCTGTATATACTGCCGTTATCAGCTTGGGAATGTATGCCACAGTTGCGGACAGTATACCTGAGAGCACATCACCGCTACCAGCCGTAGCCATGCCGGGGCAGCCCTTATCAGTGATATATACATCGTTTCCGTCAGTGATGATCGTGGATGGTCCCTTAAGCAGAAGGACTATTTCTTTATCTTTATCTTTATCTTTTTCCTTATCCCTGTCTCTATCTCCGTCACACGTATCCTCTGTATAAGCCTTAATCCCTCTTACATACTCCATGGCCGCAGCTATCGGTCTTTCCTGTATCTTATCGATACTTAAGCCCGTAAGCCTTGAGAATTCCTTAATATGCGGCGTAAGCACCACATCACACGAAGCCCCGGCAATAAGCTCCTTATCAAGTCCGGACATGAGATTAAGTCCGTCCGCATCGATTATAAGCCTGCCGGTATAATTCTTAAGAAGCCATGTAAGTATCTTCCCTGTCTCTTCGCTTACACCTATACCCATTCCGAAGGCCACAGCCTTCACATTACCCGTAAGTTCCTTAAGCTTAGCCTCATCATATATCATCTCTCCGTCCTTATCCGGCATGGGAAAAAGAGTACTCTCTAAGATATGCGGTGCAACATCATGTATAAGAGACCCCGGGACGGCCACCTTCACGACTCCGGCTCCGCTTCTCATGGCTGCACCTGCCATATAAGCCAGTCGTATCGCCCCGCTGTATCGTGCTGAACCGCCTATCAGAGCGATATAGCCGTAGGTGCCTTTATTGGACATGTTATATCTGTCAGGTATTGCGGATGCCACATCCGAGGCTTCTATAAGATAATACGGCTTGGATACCGGCCCGATACCGATATCCACATTGGTCTTATCCTTCATGACATCCTTGGCCATATTGAGGAAATGCCCCGGTTTATAAGACCCTACGGAGACAGTCATATCCGATATGACACACATTGTTTCATCTCCTCTTACCCCCGCCATGCCGGAATCTCCGTTAAGTCCGCTGTTGATATCCACAGATATGACATATGTGTCACTTTTACTTCTAATCTTACTTTTGCTGTCACTTTTACTTTTGCATTTATTGACGGCATCTATCACAGACATGAGCACATCCGGTTTATCAGTACCCTTTGCATCCCTCTGTCCCGACCTGTTCTTATATCCCGTTCCAAGCAGGCAGTCTACTATAACATCATATCCTGACAGGTCTGATGTATCCTTAGTGCAGTTAGTATTTTTCGTATCGTCAGTCCTACTGGGTTCGGAAGCATATTCTTTATCCCATACAATATCCTTAATCCCACGCTCAATACACCTGTCATAGTAGTATCTGCCGTCATCAGAGAAGCGCTCCCCTGTCCTTATGATGGTCACATCCGCTCCCGCATCCGTAAGTATAAGCGCAAGGGCATAGCCGTCTCCGGCATTATTGCCGCTGCCGCAGACTATCCCGATCCTTATCCCCGGTTCCAACTTCTCTTCCATAATATCAAATACTCCCTTAGCCGCGCGCATCATAAGCTCACGACCGGGAGTACCGCTTTGTATGGTATGTGCATCACTCCTGCGCATATTCTCAACCGAAAGTATATCTATCATCTTATCTTAATCTACCATGCCGAGCACATTGTGCGAGGCGGCGAGCCGAATGTCAGATTCGGCGGACAACAGGATGTTGTCCGGCCTGTTTGCAAGTACAAGGATGTACTTGCAGGCCTTAGCCATAAGGCGATTTGGGCTCGGCACAAATCGCTGTGTGAAAAATATGATATCAATCATATTTTTCACACTATCTCAGTCTCCTTCACTCTCAAGAACATCGAATGAACAGCCTCTTGCCCATGGACTTCCCACATCACAGCGTCCGTGATGATAGGTCTCCTTAATCTCCCCTTTTGCAAGTCCATCATCCGTTGTGATCTTGAACCTTGATACATCCCTGGCTATGAAGCCGTCAAGCATACTGACTATATTATCTATCTCATCTATCTCATTTATATCATTCATCTCATCTATTCCGTCACTCATTCTCTGTTCTCCGTCTTCTCATGCGTGCATCATGACCTGATACAATATATCCGCATATCGCTCTCCCACAGGCTTCTTATCCTGAGGATGAAGGTCATAGACTTCACCAAGTCCCCTTGTATCTGCCATGTACATATCAGGCAGTTCATTAAGCTTATCCTGTACCTCACATATGTAGTCCCAGCCCTTTTTCTTAAGAGAGACATACTCTTCTTCGCTCATACAGCTCTCATCATAATCCGAGCCGCCCTCATAACAGTTAAGTCCGAATATCGGCAGTCTTGTATATACATACGGAAGTCTCTCGTCAGCGCACTCCTGCCTGATGCCCTTGGCCTGTCTTATTGTCAGGTCATAATAATCTCCGGCATTCTCTCCGGTATTACTCTCACCCTGATACCAGATGAAAGCTCCTACGGGATATCTAAGGCATGGCGCCAGCACTCCGTTATACAGAGCCGTAGGCTTCCAGCATAAGAAGTCAGTACCCGGCTTCTCATCCGCCACAGCACCTATCCTGTAGTACCACTCGCCGCTTAAATCTATAAGGTTCTTAGCGCCCTTAATACACTCATTATCATCTTCATCTATATATCTTACCGTATCTCCGGTGAATATGGCAAGGAG
Organism: uncultured Lachnospiraceae bacterium; assembly: GCA_905235845.1. Lineage (GTDB taxonomy): Bacteria > Bacillota > Clostridia > Lachnospirales > Lachnospiraceae > Colinaster. The sequence goes on along the minus strand of CAJONG010000031.1, from coordinate 7,445 downwards.
CTTATGAGGTGTGATACGCCCCATTCCATGCTCTATGGTAAGTCTTACCGTGACCTCATTAAGTCCCTTCTTAAGCGTGCCGGCAGGGATCACATACCTTCTTGGAGGATAACAATACTCGGTCTCGCCGACCTTGACCCCGTTGACGTATGTGACATCGGCATCGGTCATGGTGCCAAGCCACAGATGTACATCACTTGTAAGAAGCTCATCCGACTCCACCCTGAATTCCTTCTTAAGCCATACACTTCCTATGGTATGACCTATCTCTGTCTTCCACAGGAATGCCGATAATTCAACCATCTTCCACCTGTCGGCTTCGTCGGATGCCATCACTTTCTCCCAGTGTTCGGCTATGCCTTCATCCTTCTCCTTAAGAGCCACGCTCCATTTCGTGCCAAGAGTCGCATTATCATCCAATACCTTTTTGACATAAGTGTCATCACAATATCTGTCTGCTATCTCAAGTCTGTCAGGCCAGTCTGCAAGCCACTCTCTGCTCATCCACGATTCTATGGGTGAACCTCCCTGTGTCGCATCTATTATACCCACATGATATCCGCTCTGCTCTGACAGCTTCTTGGCAGCGAAATAACCAACCGCACACCACGCATCTATAGTGTCCGGTCTGACAGGCTTCCAGCTACCGGTAAGCACATCCTCTACAGGTGCCTTGAATGCGAAGTTCTCCTCTATCTTGAAAGTACGGATCTTATCATTATCCGGCTTCTCCCACTCTTCCGGATATGTATCTCTTACCCTTGACATGGGGAAACCGGCATTGGACTGACCGCACATTATATACACAAGTCCTACCGCCACATCCTTAATGAGCACCTCGTCAGTCACTATACCATCCTTAGCTTCTGTTACCTTAAGCACGTAGCCCTCACCCGGCTTTGGTGCAGGGAACTCAAGGCTAAAGCTTCCGTCCGTTAAGGTCTGCGTATCATACCTAAGCTCATGCCCTTCAAAGCCTGCCGTAACTGTCGCGCCTTTATCCGCCCATCCCCATATCCTTACGGGCTTATCCTTATGGATGATCATATTGTCACTTATCAGTCTGGATAATCTTATCATTATATTAGTACCCTAATCCTTATTCTCTATACTTAATGGCATGTGGTTTATAGTTTATAGGTTATATCTTATACCTTATACCTTATACCTTATATCTTATACCCTATATTCTTCGGCCCATCTCCGCTTTCTCAGACTCTGTAGGTCTCCTTCGGACCGAGATAGCTTGAAGCCGGTCTTGCGCCCTTTTTATATATCACTATCTTCTGTAGCACAAAGCCCGGATCGCAGGCATATATACGAAGGGTATTAATACCCTTATTGAAGGTCTCATCGCTTTCGCTTATATGTATATTATCAAGGACGCCCTGCTTCCAGTCATCATTATCATCACCTACGGCGTAGCAGCTTGCCACTGTATCCACAAATCTGATATCGCTTACGACATTGCCTGCCGTATCGCCTCCGCTTCCACTGTCACTTGCAGCACCGCCCCTTATCACACTGATACCGTATCTTAGGAGATTATCCTTATATACGGGATTGGCAGGTGTTACATAGGTTCGTACCATATACTCTCCTTCATCCAATACATACAGATCATAGTCCATATACGGCGCGTCGCTTCCCGGCGTATATGTCTTCGTCACAGGGAAAGCTTTCATACCGGACAGAGTCCGTCCGTAATCCGTTATCTCCGTGAATTCGCCCTCGCCATCGCTTCCCTTACGGGTAAAATGTCCCGCCTCTATGGATATATAACCCATAGGAGCGCACTTCTCATCCGTGATCACACTATAGTGTTCGCTGCTAAGTGCCGCCGCATCCGTACCGCACCACACATATGTGCCTGACTTAAGAGCCAAATAGTCCGTATTGTTCACGGGTATCAGTATCACCGATTCGGTAGTAAGAGAATCTGACATCGACTTCACGCTGATCTTATATATCGTATATGACACATCTGTCATATCTGTGCCATCACCGGTCTTAGTCTTAACTGAGATTGATGTCTTATCCTGCTCTTTCCTGTCCTTAAGCTTTATCTCTATCTCCTTACTTCTACCGCACTCTATACTGCCCTTCATATCTGATATATCGAAAGCATCCGTATCTGTGCATATCTCATACTCCGCAGTTCCTTCACCCACCGAATGCAGGATGATACTTCCCGTCTCACTGTCAGGTCTTAGGAAGGTATCAAGTACAAGGTTGGTCTTCGTCCATACTCCGCCTTCGGTGTGTCTGTCAGTTCCGGGGATACAGGTTACGATACGCGGCTTATCCGGTCTTATTCCGCCATGAAGCACAGGGAAGCTGCATTCCTCTTCATTCCAGTAATTAAAGCCTATATGCTCCGACATACCCATACCGTACCACATACCGTCATGTATGGTATGAAGCTCATCCGTAAGCTTTTTATCAAGCTCAATGCACTCCTTAGTCTTATCCGCATAGTCTGCGGCTTCATCCATCGCATGTATTCCTGCAAGCATATGATTAAGTCCGGTATACAGCCACATCTTCTGTACATTGAGATTGACCATTAGCGGATAGTATACAAGCTCGTAGAACGGATAGTCGCTCAATACGCATCTATCGTCATCCGAACCCTCTCCATATGTGAGCGAAGCATCATATAATCCGGATTTACTGTCTGATAACCGCTTATATACAGAAGCCGCTTCTTCCATATATTCATCGCATTTCTTAAGCAGTTGCGAAGTCTCATCATACCATGCCGGGTCGTATACGCCCACATTCATAGCCTCCGGTCGTCTGTTGGCAGCTATACGCGTATATCCTGACAGAAGCTTCTCCACGGTTGCCCTGCTTTGCTCCGTAAGTCCCGCAAACTGTGTCCGCACGAAGGTCTTCGTATATTCCATAGGGGCATTAAGATTGGAGATTCCCCATTTTTCATAATCATAGGCAAGGTCTAAGAAGAATGAGAGCGGATATTCATTGGTGAAGATATCGCCCACATTGACTATCCACAGTTCTCTTACACCGAACTCATAGCACTGGGTCATCTGCTCCCATATCTTGGGCAGAGTACTTGAATTAACCCACTCATAGGATATCGGCCAGCCATGATAATCCATATGGTAATACATGCCATAGCCGCCCTTATGGTCACGCTCCTCCTGGGGCGGAAGTGTACGGAGATTGCCGAAATTATCATCACACAGCATGAGTGTCACACCATCAAGCTCCGGATCTCCCTTAAGTCCCTTATAGGTATCGTCACCGTAGTAGAAGGCCTCCACCTCCTTATACAGAGCGATCATCCTCGGTACTTCATCAAGATCGGGATTGACAATCTTACGTATGAGCTCATTCTGAGTCTTAAGCACATCCCTTATAAGGTCTATATTGTCACCAAGTGTCGCCTCCTTGCCAAGCACTGTGGAGTCGAACTCACCGCGCATGCCCACGGTTATGACATTCTCAAGGTGCCCGCCTCTCTTAAGGCCGTCCTCCCAGAAACGGGTTATGCCTTCCTTATTCTTCCTGAAGTCCCATGCATCTCCGTATATGGACTCAGGTCCTCTTAAGTACTTATACTCCTCACCCTGCCTTAAGCAAGGCTCATGATGTGACATACCCATCACAACACCCAGCTTATCCGCAAGAACCGCACTTGCAAGCCCCGGTCCGTCGTCGGGGAAGATTGATGTCCACATGGCAGGCCACATATAATTGCCCTTAAGCCTTAAGAGCAGTTCGAATACATGCTCATAGCACTTTTCATTGAAGCCTCCAAAGCGCTTATTGCACCAGTTGCCGAAGGCCGGCCACTCGTCATTGATAAAGAAGCCTCTGTATCGCACCGAGGGTTCCTTGGATATAAGTTCATCGGCTTCAGTCAGTACAAGTTCATCTCTGTGCTGCGGTCTGATATCCAGCCAGTCTGTAAAAGGAGATACACCCATAAGCTCCGACAGATGAAGCATTCCGTATATCGTTCCGCGCTTATCGGAGCCTACTATTACAAGAGCTGTCTTCTTACCCTGCTTGCTGTCATCCGTATCGTCCGGATCGGTATACGGATCATCCAGTTCTACCACTTTGAATATATAGCATTCCCTCTTGCCCCGTATCAGATCAAGATCAATGACACCTCTGTCATTAAGTCCTTCAGCTATATAACCCCGATCCGCAGATACGCATATTACAGGCAATACATCATGCAGAGTGGCATCCACCATATCATACCTTGCCTGCTTAAGTGACTCACTGTCCCTTATAATCTCCTCATGTTCAACCTCCCCTGTGTACGGATACATCCCGAACACGCCCTGCATATCGCGTCTAAGCCATCCGGCTACATGTCTTACGCCGGCATGTCCCGCTTTCTCCGTTATTATCTCAATCTTTCCCTCTTCAATTCGCTCAGAACTGATTATATATTCCATATCTTCTACTCCCTGAACATCCTCTATTTCTTAATCATCCGTTATTCCATTATACAGAAAAAAGCTGGCACAGACTACCCGTAACATAATGTTACTTAAGCTGTGACAGCCTATATTGCAACCCTCTATTTGCCCTTGTCTATGGCTTCCCACAGACCGTTAAGGTAAGTGGCGCCAAGTGCTCTGTCATACAGACCATATCCCGGCATGGCGACCTCACCCCATATCATCCTTCCATGATCCGGCCGTATGGGTCCGTCGAATCCCGAATCATGAAGTGCCTTCATGATCTCGTACATATCGAAGTCTCCATCGCTTGATAAGTGAGCAGCCTCTTCGAAGTCATCGGGTGAATTGAACTTAAGATTACGGACATGGCCGAAGTGTATCCTGCCCTTAAGCGCCCATATTGTCTCCACCAGATTATTGGCTATGCTGGAGCCATAGGAACCTGTACAGAATGTGATACCGTTGTGTACATTATCCACAAGCTTAGTGATCCTTATGAGATTCTCCTTGCTTATGGCTATACGCGGCAGTCCGAATACGCTCCATGCCGGATCGTCGGGGTGGATAGCCATATTGATATCGTACCTGTCACATACCGGCATAATCTTTTCAAGGAAGTACTTAAGGTTATTAAAAAGATCCTCCTCCGTCACATCCTTATATTGAGCAAATAGTTCCTTGATATGAGCCATCCTCTCAGGCTCCCATCCCGGCATCACCGAACCGTTCATATCTCCGGATATGGAATCGAACATCTTCTCCGGTATCATGGCATCCACTGTCTTCTGATTATATGCCATCACGGTCGAACCATCGGGGCGAACTCTTGCAAGCTCAGTTCTGGTCCAGTCAAAGACCGGCATGAAATTATAGCACACCATGTGTATGTCTTCTCTGCCAAGAGCCTCCAGTGTCTTGATATAATTATCTATATACAGATCCCTCTTGCCCGAGCCTGTCTTAATATCATCATGGATATTGACGCTCTCAATGCCCGCTATATGCAGCCCTTCAAGTTCAATCTCCTTCTTAAGCCCATGAATCTCTTCTTCGGTCCAGATTTCTCCCGGCATCTTGTCATACAGTGTGGTGATCACACCTGTCACTCCCGGTATCTGCCTGATCTGACTAAGTGTCACCGTATCATGACCGCTTCCGAACCACCTGAAAGTCATCTCCATATATTATTCCGTCCTCTCTGTCATATATAGAATCCTCTTATACACGATCCGCTGCACATCGCAGGTGTAACGATACACATGGGTTACACCGTAACTTTTCATTTTTCATTATACCCATATGTAAAAGTCCCTTACAATTCTACTTCTTGTGCACAAGTAGTGAAAAGTTGCGGCGTTTTTCAAAAATTGTTTATTTTTTGCAGGCTATGGAGTAATATCTATATATGAGAGAAGAATTAAAGACAACTTTTTCACCCAGACAATACATGCTTTCCAAGGATTTCGAGATATACTACTACAGCGATATCCATATGAAAGCTACGGGAAGCCATACTCACGATTACTATGAATTCTACTTCTTCATAGACGGCAATGTGTCCATGGTGATCGCGGACAAGACATATCCTCTCTCACCGGGTGATCTGGTGCTCATACCGCCTCATATCCCCCATTACGCCATCATCCATGATACCGAGGTATATTATCAGCGCTTCGTATTCTGGATAAGTCGTGACTATTGCAATCAGCTCCTTCGCATCTCGCCGGCATACGGCTATATCATGCAGCAGGCCAGTGTCAATAAGCACTATATCTATCACTTTGACACCATAGCATTTAATGCAATACAGTCCAAGATATTCAATCTTATACAGGAGATACATCAGGATCGTTATGGCAAAACAGCGAAGATCCAGAATCAGGTATGCGATCTGGTCTTCGACTTAAACCGTGCGACCTATGAGGCCGAGCATCCGATAGAATTCAAAGAAAACGCCAGCCTCTATCAGAATCTGGTCACGTATATCAATGCACACTTAACAGACCAGATAAGTTTAGACTCAATAGCGGATCATTTCTACTTAAGCAAGTACCATATATCCCATGTATTCAAGGCCAACCTCGGCATATCCATCAAGCAGTACATAATCAAGCAGAGACTTAGTCTCTTCAAGGATTATATGTGCCGCAACGGTGAGATAGGCAAGGCCTACTTACAGTGCGGATTCTCCAACTATTCAAGCTTCTACAGAGACTTTAAGAACGAATTCGGCATCTCACCCAACGAATACAAGCAGCAGATAGACAAGGAGAACAGCGAGCTTGTGACGGTAAGGTAGACTGTACGGCATCAGGATTCTATCCGATAGATCAACACATCCCGTTCCATTGATTGAGGTTCTCCTCTAAGCCATTCGAGCACTTCTGATCTGTCAAATGTGAATCCCTGTCCGAAGTATTCATATGTCTTCTCAAACGATCCGCTGAATGGTCTGGCAACTACTTTTTTAACATTCTCACCTATTGGTGCTCTTCTGTCGATCGACTGATTGGCGGTGAGCAGCGAGCATCCGTTATCGAATATCGGTGCCGGATAGAAACGGTTAACTTGTTTCAAACTTGTTTCAAAACTTGTTTCATTTTGAACTTGATTTCCTGAATCCTGTTTTAGGGGAATCATTAAAAGGCTTGAACTTCCCCTCTGCTTCTACATAACATGTCCCAACTAGCATTTTCAAATAAAGACAAATTTTATTGCGACATTCATTGCGCCACTTATTACGACATTCATCAAGTCCTATTTTACGACGTAATGACCAAACCGGTTAGAACCCACATGCTCAATCTTGCCGTCATCCGTAAGTCGCTTCAACGCTCTTTGAACTGTTCTCTGAGACGCTCCTACCATCTCAGCCAGCCTTGCAGCCGATTGATTACCATCTTCCTTCAGTAAATCAAGTAATTTTTCATCCAATGTCTTTTCTTTATTCATTACGCCATTGTAAGAAAGTTCCTTTAGAAGATCTCTTATTAGTTC
>CAJONG010000030.1 GCA_905235845.1 uncultured Lachnospiraceae bacterium | reverse complement strand
GTGACGCTGGGTACTTCTGACGGTGCCAATGTGGAGATACACGAGCTTGTGGGTGACGACAATATATACATCTTCGGCGAGAAGTCCGATGCAGTCATCAAGCACTATGAAAAAGCCGATTATGTGTCCAAGGATTATTACAGGAAGAATCCCGCCATCAAGGAGGCTGTAGACTTCATTACATCCAAGCAGGTACTTGAGGTCGGCTCTAAGGAGAATCTTGAGAGACTCCATAAGGAGCTTATCAATAAAGACTGGTTCATGACACTCCTCGACTTCGATGACTATGTAAGGACCAAGGATAAGATGCTTGCCGATTACGAAGACAGAAGCAAGTGGCGCAAGATGATGCTTGTCAATATCGCCAAAGCCGGTTATTTCTCATCAGACAGAACGATAGCCGACTACGACAGAGACATCTGGCATCTCAGCGAACAGGTTAAATAGAGGATATACAGTAGACGATCACACAGAAAATGCCCTGCATACGCAGGGCATTTTAATATAACGTTCTTTAGCATATTTAGCTGTATATTATATCCTTCCCGCCTTCACATCCTCAAAGGTCTTAACCATCGCTTCGGAAGGAGCCTTGGTGCAAAGGGATACGATGACGATAAGTATAAGGCTTATGAAGAAGCCTACCACAAGTGAGTACAGACCTGTTATATCACCCAGTGTCTGTCCCGATACAAGCGGAATGTAATCCCAGAGGATGACCGTAGCCGCTCCGCTTGCAACACCTGCTATGGCACCGGCTAAATTGGTTCTCTTCCAGAAGAGTGCCATTACGACTGTGGGGCCGAAGGCTGCGCCGAGTCCTGCCCAGGCATCCGATACAAGCTTCATGATAGAGCTGTTGGGATTCCACGCTATCACATAAGCGATTATGGCTATCACAAGCACCGTGATACGGCTGATACGAAGTATATTATCATCATCCGCCTCTTTACGCATAACACCTACATACAGATCTTCCGATACGGCTGATGCCGATACTAAAAGCTGCGAATCTGCCGTGGACATTATAGCTGCCAGTATACCGCATAAGAACAGTCCTCCAAGAAGCGGTACTTTTATATCTTCAGTGAAGAGCTTAAGTATCATCTCTATGAATACCTTTTCTTCCGCACCGTCCGACAGAAGTGCCGGAAGATATGCTCTTCCGACCACACCGATGACAACGGCAAGACCAAGGGAAAGGGTCACCCAGATAATGGCAATCGCCTTACTCTTGGCAAGCTCCTTCTCATCCTTGACAGCCATGAAGCGCACAAGTACATGAGGCATACCGCAGTATCCGAGTCCCCATGCAAGCTGTGATATGATAGATACAGCCGTAATGGGATTACCGTCACCGTCCTGCATTATATTGAGATAACCTGCTGTATTGGCTACTCCTGTTGCAATTAGTCCGCTATGTATATCACCGCCTATGAGACCATATGCAAGAATGGGAACTAACAGCAGTGCCACCAACATTAGAAGTCCCTGGATCAGGTCTGTGGTACATACGGCAAGGAATCCGCCCATGAAAGTATATGCAAGTATAACAATTGCACCTACGGTAAGAGCTATATGATAATCTATACCGAATACGGAATTGAAGAGCTTACCGCCGGATGCAAGCGCCGATGCGGTATATACAAGGAAAAATATTACTATGACTACAGATGATACTCCGAGCAGTATCCTGTTCTTATCCTCGAATCTGTTCTCGAAGAATCTCGGAAGTGTCAGAGAGTTATTGGCTGCTATGGTATATCTTCTAAGTCTCTTGGATATGACAAGCCAATTGACTATAGTACCTATGAGCAGTCCGATAGCTATCCATGACTGACCTGTACCGAGAGCATACACACTTCCGGGAAGTCCCATAAGCAGCCATCCGCTCATATCGGATGCCTGTGCAGACATGGCTGCGATCCATCCCGTAAGCTTACGGCCGCCAAGGAAATAGTCAGCAGAGTTCGTATTCTGCTTGGCATAGATCGCACCGATCACCACCATCACTATCAGGTAGCAGACAAAGGCTACCAGAAACCATTCAATATTGCCCATAAAATCTCTCCCTTCTTTTTATATACTCCTGCATCCTGTCTACTGCTCAAGCTTGGTAGATGTGTAATTCGCATCATCACTTGCGCGTACAAGGTTCTTGATGTCACTGTCCTTATTGGATGCTGATACTATATGTCCCGAATCCAGATCCACCACGATAGTCCCGTCGGCTTTCCTGATAATGTCCTTATACACCACCACCGCCTCGGTCGACACGCTTCTTCCGTCCGACTGGATTATGGCACCGTCATATACTACCTTTATATCATTGATCTGCTGCCCCGGTTCTCCCATATGCTCTTCATTGATACAGGTAAAATACGAAGAAATATACACGGGATTACGCCATGCGAAGGTATACTCTCCGCCGGATGTGGTATACATCACGCCTGCTGACATGAATACCCTTAATCCGAATTCATTGGCATCCCCGGGTTCCGTCCCGAAAAGCGAAGCTCCATGTTCCTTCATCTGATCAAGGAGTGTAGAAGGAACCTCCGATGCATCTGTCAGATATCTGTCCACACCGGTTATGGTGAATCTCTTCGTATAACCCTCTTCTCCCTCCTGAATATCATATGCGTTGGCAACAGCCGCCTCTTCATCAAAGGTAGCTTCTACTATGACCTCATCACCCTCGTCATAGAATTCCTTAGGCTCGACTATGGAATATACCACATCCTCAACAGGTGATGAAGTACTTACATTCTCCACACTTACCGTAAGTAACGGGGCTATTCCCTCATATGTAAGCTTAACTCCACTAAAAAGCTCATCATACGTTATGACCTTACCCTCAGGAAGATTCTTAATGGTCACGAACTCGCTGCCGCCTCTTACTCTTAAGCTTAAGTTCTTGGCAAGCTCTTTATTATAATTATACGAGATCTCAACCTTGTCTCCGTTGCTGAGTTCACCGTTGACCATATCATCAGTCTCGAGTATGCTCACGTCTACAGTTTGGAAGAAATCCTCAAGCCCTGCCATCGTAGCCGTACTGGTCCTAAGTGTACCATGTCCGTCGTAGCCCGATACCTCAGCCGTAGTCAGTTCACTCAGATTAACATATGTATATCTGGCAAATCCCACCAGATATATTACGATGATAACCGCAAGCGCAAGTGCCATAAGGCCTGCTATACGTCCGCATAACTGCAACGTCCTTCTGCGCTTTGTCATCCTTCGCCGCTTAGGCGGCTGTATGACTCTCTTAGTCTCTAAAACGCCCATAATTCACCATGCTGTCTTAAGTCAATAATATCCTAACTAAACCAATATCCCAATCGCATCAAACCATTGCCTTGCATCAAAATGCACACACCATTTCAGACACACGCTTAAGTATAGTAGCAAAAAGAAGGCTAAGCGTCAATGCTTAGCCCGTGCATTTATTAAAAAAAGTAACAATTTCATGTTTTCAAGGCACTACTTACTCTCCGGCCTGGAAAAATCCATCACTGCCTTAATGGATTTCATGCATGCATTCCTGAGTCCGTTCTCTTCAAGGGCTTCAACTCCTCTTATGGTACTGCCCTTAGGTGAGCATACAGCGTCCTTAAGCACGCCCGGATGCGAGCCGCTCTGAAGTTGAAGCTTGGCAGCTCCGAGCATGGTCTGACTTACGAACTTATATGCAAGAGTCCTCGGTATACCGTACTTGACCGCAGCGTCAGCATAGGCCTCCATGATCATATCCATGAATGCCGGACCGCAGCCTGTCACGGCAGTGCCGATAGCCATAAGCTCCGTAGGAATCTCCTCCACAAGTCCTAGGCTTCCGAAGAGGTCCATAAGCTCTGCCCTCTCGTCATCCTTAAGTGAATTGACTCTCTCGAAAAGAAGTACTCCTTCCCCCACCATTGCCGGAGTATTGGGCATGACACACTGTATCCTTGTATCAGATCCGAGTATCTTCTCATACCTGTCATGATCCCATCCTGCGGCTATGGACAGAAGCGCCTTATCCTTAAGATCTGCCTTGATCTCATCAAGCACATCCTCTATCTGATAGGGCTTGCAGGCTATCACTACCACATCAACACTTGTAACAAGCGCCTTGAGTGTGGGGGCAGGCACGAAGCCTATCTTGGCGGCATTGCTCTTAAGCTTATCCTGATGAGGTGCATATGCATAGACATCCGAACCGTCTATCCTGTCACTGTAGATGAATCCGGCAGCTATTGCCTGCGCCATATTACCCATTCCTATGAATCCTATCTTCATATCTCATTCCTTTCCGACTGCGTCCTGCGTCAATCCTTCTAAAAAACGTGATCTGTTATAAAGCGAACTGGAACACTATATATCCTACGTATATCGCAAGCAATGCCATTCCCTGCGCTCTGTAGAGCTTACCCATAATGACCGCAGGCAACGTCAGAATAAGCATCACTGTAAACATCACCGGCGTATCCACTATAAGGGATGCATTCATACCCGCTATGGTCTTCTCCACCGGAATGTGGAAGGGCTGTATGGTCATTGATACCCCGCCTACAAGTACCAGATTAAAAAGATTGGCTCCTATGACATTGCCAAGCGATAATGCCCCGTGTCCCTTGGCGAGCGATGTTATGGCCGTTACAAGCTCAGGAAGCGATGTCCCAAGTGCCACGAAGGTAAGGGCTATTACCGATGTGGGAACTCCGAGTGCCGTAGCGATCAATGTGCCGTTATCAACTAAGAGATTGGCGCCCACTGTTATAAGTGCCGCACCGACTATAATGCGTACTATATCGGATATAAGACTGCCCTTAGTATCTCCTGCCTGCTGCCCACTGCTTTTATCATCTTCCGTACCGGTCTTTAAAGCCGTTGACTTAGAGGAAGCCAACGCGTCTCTGACGGTCGTGATCATATATATGATGAACATGATAAGAAGTATGATTCCGGTTATTCTTGAGAAATATCCTGTTATATAAGCTGTAGCCGCATAGAATACTGCCGCTATGAAAAAGCATATGACAGGCTTATAGAGCTCCTTCCTGCCCACCGGCGCAGGCTTTATCGCCACGGTAAGTGCTGCGATAAGCGAGGTATTGCATATGATGGAGCCTATGGCATTACCGTAGGCTATATCGCCGATACCCTTGGCAGCCGAGGTCGCCGATACCATTACCTCCGGAAGCGTGGTTCCGATAGACACTACCGTAGCTCCGATCAAAAGCTCAGGTATGTGATATCTCTTGGCTACTCCCGTAGCTCCGTCCACGAACCAGTTACCTCCGAATATCAGAAGTATAAATCCTAAAATGAATAATAAAACCGCAGTTAACATAACTCTAATCCATCTCCTCTGTATTTGTTATTATGTCATAATTGTGGATCTTAAATCGTACAGACCATCGACCCCTCACTTACTGTCTACACCGATAAGTGCGATGGGAGCCGTCCGCCCGCTACGGAGTCTTCTTACTATATCATCCATATCCTCATACGGTCCAAGCACCGAGCCATCGCCGTACATATTGTGGATATAGTATCCGCCATCTCTTGTGATGCATACGCTGTGTATCTGTTCACCTATGGTCGTCCTGTCATTATATAGTGTCAGGATGGCTGCCCTGCTGCTATTAAGCAGCTCCTTCATCCTGTCCTTCTTAACAGTCATACAAGGCTTCAATCCCAGAGCCTTAAGCCTGTCATACATGGCTCTGACAGATACTCCGAACCTTCCGCTTCGCATGATACCGTCCTTCTCGAAGTCCTCTATAAGCCTTGGAAGTGTATGCTCTGTCATCCCCAAAGACGTAAGCAGATTATACACCGCTATGACTTCACAGCCCGCCTCATCCATGGTGGACATGCCAAGGTATATATCCGTAAGAAGCCTCTGTTTTTCCATATAATGACCGGGACCGCCGTAATCTTCCATATCAAGCTTACCCAGATTACTCTCGTTAAGCTTAATTTGGCTTGCGGCATACATAGCCCCGTGACGGCCAAGCAAGCGCAGAAACTGCATCGCGGCAATGATCACTCCGTTGCCTATATGTAACGGTATGAAGGCATACAGCCGATTGATAAAACCGCGAGGTGTTCTGCTCATAATCCCTTATTCGTATCGCAGTGCTTCTATGGGATCAAGCTTCGCCGCCTTATTGGCCGGATAGTATCCGAAGAACACACCTATAGCCATTGAGAAGCTTATAGAGAGCAACACACTCTTGGCAGATACGGCAAATGCCGTAGATTGTATGAGCTTGGTCCCACCATATCCCATGAGTATTCCAAGTATCATTCCTATTATACCACCTATCAGACAGATGACTATAGATTCAACGATAAATTGTATCCTTATCGAACTGTTGGGTGCCCCAAGTGCCTTACGTGTGCCTATCTCTCTGGTACGTTCCGTTATGGATACCAGCATGATATTCATGACTCCTATACCGCCTACAAGCAAGGCTATTCCCGCTATGACAGAGATCGCAAGCGTCGTTGTGGTCATTGCATTCTGGATCTCCTCCATATATGAATTCATCGAATATGCCCACACCTCGAAATCCTTGCTTCTCTCATAGTATCTGTTGAAAAAATCAGAAGTCTCAGTCACAAGCAGATTGATATCTGTTCCCGGCTTGCCGATCACTGTAAAATCAGGATAATTGACGGTATGAGTGATATTCTTGGCAGTCATTATGGGGATATACATATCCGTCTGTATATCCTTCTCGGCAACAGTCTCGAAATAGTATGTAAACTGCTCATATTCATAAACTCCTACTATATTGAAGAGATAGTGCTTATTACCAAGTTCCACATACACAGTGCTGCCAAGGGCCGCCTGCATATCTCCTGCGAACATATTGTTGACGAACTTATCGGATACCATGCAGACCTTACTTGCACCATCAAGCTCCTTTCGCGAGAATACCCTTCCGGCGATCGGTTCCTTCTTATCGGCATAGAGCCTGCCCAGATTGACTCCCCTTATGCTGACATTGGCATAGAGATTGCCGTCCTTAACCTGCGTTGAACCTACATTTTCCGTAGCCGCCAGAGCATATACCTTATCCTCGAAGGCTTCGAGATAGGCATCTATCATCTCTTCTGTCATGTAGTCACTGTCGGTAGGTTCTTTCTCCCTTGCAGTCTCTGAATAGACTACACCGCTGTCAGATGTATCTTCCGTATTGATCTTACGGGTGACCATTACATCTATGTTCGATGCACCCATTGAAGCGAATTCATTATTAAGCTCCGCTGTCAAGGAATTACCGACAGTCATTATGGCTATTACCGATGCGATACCTATGATGATACCGAGCATGGTAAGGAGCGCCCGCATTTTATTGGCTCTGAGACCGCTTAAGGCAAGTCTTATATTCTCTCCGAGCATCATACGGCAACACCTCCTCTCCCTTCTCTGACTCCGATTATCTCTCCGTCCTTAATGGTAACTATCCTGCCACATTCCTCTGCAAGCTCGGGAGAGTGGGTGATAAGGATTATGGTTTTACCCCGCTCCTCATGAAGCTTATGGAATATATCCATGACCATACGGCCTGTGGATGAATCAAGCGCACCCGTAGGCTCATCCGCAAGGATTATGGCAGGGTCATTGGCCATGGCTCTTGCTATGGCTACTCTCTGCTTCTGTCCTCCCGATAATTCCTCCGGAAGATGATGCACACGGTCTTCCATCCCCACCAGCTTCAGAAGCTCCATCGCTCTCCTGTTGCGTTCCTTAATTCCCGTGCCTGCATAGAGCATGGGAACTTCAATATTCTTAATGGCATTGGTCTTGGCTATAAGGTTATAGGTCTGGAATACGAAGCCTATCTTCCTATTCCTTATTCCCGACAGCTCCGCATCCTTAGCCTTGGTTATATCGATCCCGTCTAAGATGTATTCCCCCTCTGTGGGTCTGTCAAGGGAGCCTATTATATTCATAAGCGTGGACTTGCCGCTTCCCGATGCACCAACGACCGCCACGAATTCACCCTCATATACGTCCAGATCGATCCCCTTAAGAACCGTAAGCTCATTGGGTGTTCCTATATAGAAGCGCTTGACGATACCACGCATGTTGATTATCTGCTTCCTGTTATCTTCCATTACCCTCTTACATACCTCCCATAGATCCCATAGAAGACATCAGATCTTCCATACTGTCAAATCCTCCTCCGGGAATAACGACCACCATTCCATCGTAGAGCTCCGGAGAGCTTATCTCCACATAGTAATCAGTCTCAACACCCGAAGTTACATATATCTTCTTAGTGGGCTTATTGCCTGCTGCTGCATTGATGGCCGCAATTGCAGCCTCTTCATCGGTCATGTCACCTGTCTTGGGCTCACCTTCCGTCTGTCCTTCATCCTCGACCTCTATGTAATTCCCACCGTTATCGTCTGTCTGCAATGCCGAGAAAGGTACGGCATATACCTCATCCGCTTCTTCTATGATGATATTAAGCTTGGCCGTCATATCAAGCCTTAGATCGCTGCAATCCGACTTAATGAGCATCTTAACGGCATAATTGGCTATGGATGATGTTGTGGCGGCAGCGTTAGAAGAAGATGCTGCTGCAACCGTGGCTCTCGGAGCGATATCTGTCACAACCGCTTCAAGTTCTTCATCACCTGTTGCGTTGGTCTTAAACTTAACCGTCTGTCCCTTCTTAACCTTATTGATGTCGTACTCATCCACAGATGTCTCGATTATATAAGAGCTGAGATCCTCTATGGTGATAAGAGTCTGACCGTTATAGGCATCTCCCTCGGTGGCATTGATGGCCGTTATGATTCCCTTAAAGGGTGCTCTCACCGTAGCATCCTCCATCTGAGTCTCATACTTACGCACATTATCCTCATAGGTCCTGCTTGCAACAGAACTGTCAAGCTTGGCGCTGTCGTAGTTATTCTCAGCATCCTTGACACCGTTTAAGTCGCTTCTTAACTTATCCTCCTGAGTACGTTTCGCATTCTCAAGTGTATCTCCTGCGCTGTTCATGGCCGTACTTGCGGAATCCACACTTGCCTTGGCAGACTCCATCCTGCTCTTGGCTGTCTCCATATTGGAGATTCTGCTGCTTAATGCCTTGGCTCTCTCGGTAAGGGTATTGTATTCTTCAAGATTATTCTGTGTTGCATATACGGAAGATATATAATTATTGTTAGCCTTCTGCAGCTCAGACACCTTCTGCTTAACATTGATCCATACATCATCAGGTGTTGTTCCCCCGCTATCCCTATTTACAAAAGTATTCGTCGCCGAATCCAAATCACTTAGAATACTGTCTCCGGCAGTAAGGTTCGTCAATGAAGAACCGTTCAAAGTGATGGTATCCGTCTGCTCTACATAGACATTCAGCGCTTCCTTCGCTGCATTGAATTCAGCCGCATCAGCCGCAGTCGAAGTAGTTTTGGTATCATAGCTTTCAAGCTTTTTCTTTACTTCCTGATACTCCTCCTGAAGGTCATAGTATTCATCCTCATCCCAGTATTCCTCGTACACATCATAGACTTCGTCGAATACTCTTGAAGCCTCCGCTTTTTCACCTGCCTTTGTGTCATATATACGCTGCGCCTGATCTACGGCTTCTAAGTTCCTGTTGGTGTCATTGACCGCATCGACCTGAGTATTATAGAGGCCTCTTGTCTGATTATCCATGGAGTTAGCCGTCTTTTTTTCAGAAATAGCCAGATCCTGTCTGGCATTATTAAGATTCCTCTCGATATCCTCCGTATCGAAGGTGCACAGGATATCCCCCTCATTCACCTCATCGCCCAACTCAACATTAATCGAAGCTACCTTGGTATTGGCCAGACCGGCTACCACAATATTCTTCTTCTCTATGCTGGATATCTTGCCTGTACCTGATACGGACTGAACGAGGTTACGCTTCTCAAGCACATACGTCTCCTGAGTCATTCCTCCTAGCAGTTCCTCTGCCTTCTTCTTGGTTCTGTTCACCATAACAGCTATAGCTATGACTATGACAGCTATCACCGCCGCGATTATCACGCCCTTCTTATGCTTTTTAATAAATTCCCCTGTTTTTTTCATAAAATTCAAAATCTCCTGCTTGTGTCTTATTATGACCTACATCCGCTCACAATCACATATGATACCATATATTCCCGAAAAATGTGCATATTTTGGATAATTTAAGGAAAAAGTAAGATTTGATTGTCAACATCTTTTGATTAGATTATAATTATATTTCGATAGCGGTGTTCTTCCATCTGATATATTACACCGCAGGGACAGTGAATATTAGAAAACGGAGATTTTTAATGAAAGATTATTGTCTTAGCTGCTGCTCTACAGCAGATCTTAATGAGCAAAGATTCAGGGAACTGGAGATCAATTATATCCCATTCCATTTTAACCTTGGTGGTACGGAATATTCGGATGACTGCGGCAAGACGGTATCACCTACCGAATTATACAGAAGGATGCTTGCGGGAGAGGATAGCAAGACCAGCCAGGTGACTGTCAATGACTATATAAGATACTTTGAACAGATCATCAAAAGCGGAAGGGATGTTCTTCATCTGGCTCTTTCAAGCGGCATATCCGGCAGCTACAATTCCGCCTGTGTAGCAAGAGATGAGCTCCTGTATGAGTATCCTGATTCCAAGATATATGTAGTGGATTCACTGGCTGCCTCAAGCGGATACGGACTTCTTATTGACAAGCTCTATGAGCTTAAGAAGGGCGGTATGGATATCGATGAGCTGTACAACTGGACAGAGGAGAATAAGCTAAGGCTCCAACACTGGTTCTTCTCATCTGACTTAACCTTCTACATCAAGGGGGGGCGTGTGACCAGGACAGCGGGCTATGTGGGCAATATCCTCAATATCTGCCCGATACTTAATGTGGACTTCGAGGGTAAGCTTATCCCTCGCGAGAAGATACGGGGCACCAACAAGGCCATCAAGAGAGCCGTGGAACTCATGCAGCAGCATGCCGAGAACGGTCTTGACTATGACGGCAAGGTGTATATAAGCCATTCGGAATGTCTGGATGATGCGAAAAAAGAGGCCTCTCTCATAGAAGAGAAGTTTGGGAATATGAACGGACATGTGGAGATATATCCCATAGGCGCCGTGATAGGCAGCCATACGGGACCCGGAACGGTGGCATTGTTCTTCTGGGGAGACAAGAGGGTTGATTAATATCAACCCTCTTTTTCTATGCAATATAATTAGTAAGTCCGACTATAAGTGTCATGGTGATTATGGATAGAAGTGTAGATGTCGATACTATACGGGCGCTTAATTCTTCATCGCAGTCATACTTGATGGCGAACATAGTGGTAAGTGCCGCCACGGGTGCGGATGCGCATACTATCACCGCCGTAAGTACCACTCCTCTAAGTCCCATGCCATAGAGTATGCCAAGCAGCACAAGCGGTCCCACTACAAGCCTTATCACGTATACTATTATCTCATCTGCTCCGCCGAGGAGATCCTTAGGTCCGAACTTGGTAAGAGTGAATCCGATTATGAGCATCGGAACCGGTGTATTAAGTGCCGCCAGATAATTCACAGGTATCATGATGATATCAGGCAGCAGGGTGGATGTGAAGAAGAATATGAGTCCTATGCATAAGGATATTATACTGGGATTAAGGAATATCTTCTTAGTAGAGAAGCCTTCAGCACCCTTGGCCATGGTATACTGGCCATATGACCATATCAGTATATTGAACACTGCAAGGTACGCCGCACCGTAGAACACTCCGTCCGGTCCAAGCAGCGCATTCAGAAGAGGTATTCCCATGAATCCGCAGTTGGAGAATATTGCAGCGAACTTAAGAACTCTTCGTCTTCCATCCTCGCGGTTCTTAAATACGATAAGCGCAAGCACAAGGCATAGTACATGTCCGATCACCGCTCCTACAGCCGCCTGTAAGAAGCCGCGAAGTAAGACCGCCTCGAATTTTCTCTGAAAAGCTCCGACTATCACACAGGGATTGACCACATATATCATAATATCGTTGATACTCTTAACGGATGTCTGATTGATGATCCCTGCCTTACCAAGCCCGAAGCCTATGGCTATCAATATGAAAAGTACCAGCACCTGAGTGCCCACTATCGTAAAGCTCTCTATCATGCTCTCACCTCAAGTCCCGGATCGAAGCAATCCATGTAACGAAGCTTAAAAAGATTGGCTCTGTGCTTATTATCTATTAGCTCCTTAGTAGCCTTATCTTCTATCTCACCCGTCCTTATATACCTGTCAAGCACTGCGTAAGTAAAGCCCAGATTATCCTCATCGGTCTTACCGCACAGACCGTCTATGGGCACCTTATCCACAAGTTCATCGGGAAGCCTAAGCATCCTTCCTATCTCCTTAACCTCTGCCACGGTGAATCCGCCAAGAGGCGAAAAGTCACCGGCTGCATCCCCGTATCTGGTGGAATATCCCACCCAATCCTCGGAGAGATTGCAGGTATTGACCACTCTTCCGTTATGACTCTGGGATACTGCATAGAGTGTGGTCATACGTACTCTCGGTGGAATGTTCGTGGTACTTTGTAGCGAAAGCTCGCCATCCATCGCATCGGACGCAGCTTTTTTAAGCGCCTCCACCGTATCGCCTATATTGATCTCATAATGCCTGATGCCAAGATGCTTGACAAGCATATATGCCGCATCTATGTCAGGCTGCACACCACTCGGCATAAGTACTCCTATGACTCTGTCCTTACCCAGGGCTTCCACACACAGGGCCGCCGCAACGGAGCTGTCTTTACCGCCGGATATACCCACTATTGCATTACAATCAGGACCGTTATTCTTAAAAAAGCTTCTGATCCATTTAACGCAGGCATCCTTTTTCTCCGATAAAATCGCATTACTCATCTTCTATGTTCTCCTATTCTTTATCTATACAGTATATTCTGCATTTTTTGCCGCAGTTTCTCTTATCCCTATCTTCCTACCATATCTTATGTATCTTATAAGTGCCGTACCTCCGCTTATGGTCCATGTGGCTCCCACAGACCACCATATCCCCCATACGCCCCACACCGGTATCATGGTAAAAGCTACCGGGAATATTAATCTACCTATAACCTCAACTATACCATTCTCCAGAGCGAACACCGCATCGCCAACACCGGTCAGGACTCCCCTTACCACATATATTATTCCAAGCGATACATAGAAGTAGCTTGTAAGCTGCAATGCCCTGGCACCCATCTCTATGACAGCCTCATCATCTACGAATATCCTCACTATGGCGTGACTTCCAAGCTGCATGACAGGCAGCATAAGAAGTGAGAATACCGCCATCATGATAAGGCTCTTATGAAAGCCATTAAGTACCCTCTCATTCCTCCTTGCTCCGTAGTTCTGTCCGCTGAAGGTAGACAGTGAAGCACCAAGCGTCTGATAAGGCTGGTGTATGACCTGTTCCACTCTGCTTGTTGCGGTGAATGCTGCCACCGCCACCTCACCATATCCGTTGACCACCCTCTGCAGTGCCATACATGATATTGCTATGAGTGCGAACTGCATGGAAAGCGGAGCCCCAAGCTTTATGGTCTTAACCGATATATCCTTATCCGGCTTAAGATCATCCCTTTCGAATCTGAAGTACACATTGGTCTTAAATGCGAATATAAGACATGCCACACCGGATAAAAACTGTGATATGACAGTCGCCAGTGCTGCACCGAACACTCCCATATTAAGATTATATACAAAGAATATATCCAGTGCCACATTGATAAGGCAGGATATTATAAGAAAATAAAGCGGTGTTCTGCTATCGCCCAAAGCCCTTAACATTGATGCCGCGAAATTATAAAGTGCTACAAATATAAGACCCAGACATTGCAGTCTCATATAGCTCAAAGCATCCGCAAGGATAGAATCCGGAGTGGCGAGGAACTTAAGTATAGGTGATGACAGGACATAAGCAAGACCACCGACTATCGCCGACATCGCAAGCATGATATATGCGGAATTGATTATTGTCTTCCTGACATTGGTGTCATCTCCCATACCGAAGTACTGTGAAGTGACTATGCCGCCAC
Source organism: uncultured Lachnospiraceae bacterium (assembly GCA_905235845.1). GTDB lineage: Bacteria > Bacillota > Clostridia > Lachnospirales > Lachnospiraceae > Colinaster. The sequence continues at coordinate 3,914 of CAJONG010000030.1, read as the reverse complement.
CGCTTCCGATACCGTTGCAGAGTGCAAAGAATAAGAAGGTAACAGATCCGGTAGCACCTACGGCAGCAAGCGCATCCGCTCCGACATACCTTCCGACTATCACAGAGTCAACCAGATTATACAATTGCTGAAAAAGATTGCCGATAAGCATGGGTATGGCAAACCGTACGAGATGCCCTGTCGGACTGCCCACCGTCATATCGACATTCTGGGATCTAATCGTTGACATTTTATCGCAGTGCCTCACTTATCTCCTCCATCCGCTCAATGGGGAACGGTGGATTGGCTATAGGTCTCATAGCTATGGACATAAGCTTCACCGGATTGTCATCCGCTGCGATCCTGTTAGAGCTTAAGACGCCGCATGTCTTACATCTGTGGATAAGCGCCCACTCACCATTATTACGCACCCACACAGACACAGCCTCCATGATGCCTCCGCAGTCACTTGCCCTGTCTCCCGGGGTCACATCCACATGTATGCTGCTTAAGCAGTTGGGGCAATGATTCCTGTGGTCGCTTCCTGCGCCCTCCGGATGTATCTCCATACCGCATACCGCACAGTTAAAGACCTCCTTGCAGGCGTGATCTACATAGTAGCCATCGGCACCCGCTTCATTGTCATTTTTATATGTATTATTGCGTTCTCTTATGGGACTTGCTCCGTACCTCTTATTCATTGTTTTCACCATGCCGAGCCATAGCATCTTCGATGCTACGTTTATTGCAGTTATAACTGCTATCTGACATCCTTAATTATACTTCTTATCACTGTATATACACTGTCCATGTTATTGTAGTCGCAGTCCATTCTCTGTGTCAACCGTTAATATAGCCATAATTACACACAATAAAGGCGGAGACATATGTATCCGTCTAGACATAAGTCTCCGTCTCTTTTATACGACCGATATCTCTACACCTGTATATCCACAGTGGGCTCTCCAAATACAGATAATCCTGACGTTGAAAGATCAGGTAATACACCACCTGCTGTCGGCAATGTATTCTGTATAGCAGCAGTGTCAAAAGAACCATTGCTGCTTATGCCCTTGATATCCGCACTCTTCTCGGTCTGAAGCTTGATCATACCCTTAAGATAATCCATATCGGCTTTCATAATGGCCTTCTGCTCGGCCGCTCTGTGCTTTCTCTTAAGATCCTCTAAATCCTCCTTGCTCATATGGGGATCAACTATCTCCATATTCTCAAGCTGCTCCATGGCCTCTTCAAGCTCCTTAAGCTCCTCCTCACCGAACTCAGATATCATCTCATTAAGCTTAGCCATAGCTTCTTCTGATATCTCTTCGCCGCTTTCTCCCACTTCCTCAGTAAAATCCTCTATCACATCCTGACGCTCTTTAAAAATATCATCCTCTGCGCTGTACAGTTTCTCTTCTGCGGTCATAATGACAGCATTCCTCATATCCTCTGCGGCTTTTTCCTGCTTATCAAGGCGTTCGTCCCTGCTTCGTGTGGTGACTACCATCTCTTCAAGTTCTAGGTTATGCTTCTTTTTCCTTGCAGCCATCTCCATGCGCCTAGCATGTGTCAGCGCAAGCTGCAGCTCCTTGGCATCACCGTTACCGGAAGCGATCTGCCTCTTGACCTAAAGCACCTTCCTCTTCGCGCTGATCTCAGCCTGCTTGGCGCTTACCGATGTCTTGGCGCGCTGTATCTTGCCCGCCACCTCCTTGTAACTGTAATTATACTTAAGCTTGCTTAACTCCTTATCATCCTTATCGCTATCGGATGCTGCCGATATACCCATGAAGCTGCCCGCATCACTGTCAGCGGATACGGCATAGGGGTTCCTGTCAGGGTCCTTGGTCTGCGTAATGCTTCTTATAAGCCTGCGAATCTGCCACGATTCTGTCGTATGCATATCCTCATCATCCCTGTCATATGAGGACGGATACAGTGAAGCCGAACTGCAATAAGACATACCGTATTTTGTTGTCTGCGGAAAAATTTTATGATCTGTTCGTACCGAAGCCGTGGGGCTCATGTTCTTGGAATCCCACGACCTGTTGATCTGCTGATAAGCAGATATGCCGTATATGCTTGTCATATTGCCCTACCTCCCTGTAGTCCGGTAAAATACCTGATCAAAATCCTTTTTGATACACAAAGTGACAATCTCAGTTTTCTGCATTATATATCGGCCAATCCAATCAATTACTTAACCCCTGTTTCGATAATGCAATTCTATGGATAATACATTTAAATCTGTTGTCACCGAATTGGTGACAACATTCTTCATATGTATCGCTTGCAATACCCTATACCTCATAATATCATTATCCCAAGAACAGGCACAATTCCTGTTCAAACCATACTGGCGAATATGATTCAAGGAGAGACAGATGGCTAAATTCGGAGATAATTTAAGAATTGCAAGAGAAAAACTTGGCCTAACACAGCAGGAGCTTGCCAAGAGTCTGTATGTCACCAGACAGACAGTATCACGCTGGGAACGAGGGGACAGGTATCCCGACCTGATAATGGCAAAAAAGCTGGCACAGTTTCTTGATATCGGAATTGATGAACTGATGGAAAGCAGTCCAAATAACAGTCCTTCTGCTGAGGCACCGATTATAGAGAATACAGTTCTTTCTAATATAACAATCGCCTTATATGCATGCATAGAAGTATCGCTGATTGCTTCGATCATTGATGGCATTACTCGCATACACTTCTTAATGCTGACCACTCCGTCGCAGACTCCGATAAGTGTATTATGGATGTCTGCAATCGAACTGACAGGGAGCACTATTCAGATGATCATTTTCGGATATGCCATATATCAATCCGTAAGGCACACTATGTCACCGCTCAAGACTGGAATTGTTTTTATTACATTCTTATTATCGGAGTGTATATCACGCACGGATATAGTAATACCACACATATATAATCATACTTCTTATGGAAACATTATACTATATATGCTTTGGGGAATGATTCCTCTTATTATATGTTCAATATCTGTATATAGAATATTTATGTGTCATTATACCAAAATGTTATGGTATTTATTAGCTACTATATCAATTGTGATTGAGATAATCCGCACCTTGATTCTATGGTTACATACCTACAGAATTCTGGATATCATATTTAAATCCGGTGATAGTCCCAACACATTTAATATGTCCGAAGGATATATACTCACAATGAATGTGTATATACTCATATTATATCAGATGTTTTTACTGCATCGAAAAAGGCAACAATGAATTCTCATTTATATCATAAAATTCATGCTGCCCAAATATGTGCTGATATATGACCCTTAAATAACAGCTATGACCTGCCCTTCCTCATATATACAAGGCGACCTGCCACTACCAGTATGGCGGATATGCATAGGTACAGGATCGGTGTGGAGCTGATGTCTTCATCACATATCTTCCCTAAACTCTCTTGACAAGTTACCTTGCGCTAACTATAATCATGGTGATTAGCATACGCTAACCATTATTTTACCCTATAAGTTAGCATATGCAAACTAATTACGACAGGAGGAGGAGATTATGATGCCGATCAGTCTGGCAGAAAGAGGATCACCGCAGATCATTAGGCGTATCAGTGGAAAACCCGAAGTAAAAAAACACTTGGAAGACCTGGGGTTCAATGTTGGAGGCGAAGTCACCGTGGTTAATGCTTTTGACGGAAACCTGATCGTAAAAGTAAAGGAAAGCCGGGTTGCACTTAGCAGCGAGTTGGCAGGGCGAATAATGATATAGCGGAGGAATGAGTATGAAGACACTTAAAAACACGAGGATCGGAGAAACCGTAACTGTGGTCAAGCTCCACGGTGAAGGACCCGTGAAACGCAGGATCATGGACATGGGAATTACCAAGGGCACATCTGTCTATGTGCGCAAGGTCGCTCCTTTAGGAGACCCCAT
>CAJONG010000029.1 GCA_905235845.1 uncultured Lachnospiraceae bacterium | reverse complement strand
ATGATCTTGATATAGGATAACACGAAGGCGATGGCCAATGCTACGGCAGAAAATATAAGCTGCTTAACGGAAAAAAATGAAGAACCGGTATGCTCGCTCTCTTCGGGAACTGCGGTATCTTTAACGACCGCTTTCTTGACAAATGCCACAAGGACGATCAGAATGACCGTGATGGCGATGAACAGAGCCGTTCCGGCTCCGGTGAGTGAGTAGTAGCCGTCTTCGGCATAGTAGGTAAATAATGCTGACATAAAAAAACCTCCTGTAAAAAAGTTAGGAGGGGATGACAATTGCTTCCTTACGCCGGTATGACCCGGATCAAGTAATGAGGGTCAGAGTATGGTAAAGCATACTCTATCTCAGCCTTTGCTCCCCTAGCAGATAATATAAACAAATATGTTATAATACTGATGTCAGGATGTGTCAAGTATTTTGTACCCAAGGCATAAAAGCATCTGTTTTCAAGACATAAAAGCATCTGTATCTAAGACATAAAAGCAAAAACAGGAAAAGTAAGACGATAAATGGAAATAAGACAATGTGGGATGGATCGATGAAAAGATTTTTTGAAGCACTTTCACCAAGAACATATGAGGATGCGAAGCCCTACACGATGGAGTGGGAAAAAGTACTGGGAATAGTAGCGCCTGTTATCATATATATGCTGTATGTTATGCTCATATCCTCAGTGGCAGGCTCCGTGCTGAATCATATGGCAGATAAAAGCGAGGAGACTGCCAGGTATATATCCGCCAACAGAATGACCATTAACGCATATATAAGAGCGGGAGCCATACTGACAGCCACGCTCATGCAGATTCCGGCACTTGCTGCCGAGAAGATCGTGATGATAGGAAGAGACAGAGAAGGCCGGGATATTAAAAGGATCGTATATACGGTGATACTCGGTGCGACACTGGCACTTACCCTTAATATACTTATAGGTCTTAGCGGACTGGCGAGGTTAAGCGGAGTATACGAGGAGATAGCAGACAGGCAGTTTTCTTTTGCGATTCTGCCCGGGATAATACTGTACGGAATAATATCGCCTCTTGCCGAAGAGGTGGTATTCAGAGGGATAATCTATAACAGGGTAAGAAGATGCGTGGGGCTGTATCCGGCGCTTATCCTTTCATCGGTCATGTTCGGAATATATCATTTTAATATAGTACAGGGTGTATACGGGATTCTGATGGGGCTTGTGATCGCATGGGTATATGAGAGATACGGGGGCTTTATATACCCGTGTCTTATGCATTCTGCCGCCAATATCTTCATATATGTGATATCATCTACGGACGGAGGCTTTGGAAAAGCCAAGACGCCTGTTATACTTTTGATAACAAGCGTCATAGCAATGCTCACATTATATAAAATGGCGACAGAAAATAAATCGTAATTTAACTATCACATAAAATTACAACAGCTTCACGCCCTTCTTTTCGCATTCAGCCATTACATCATCAGGCCAGAGCGAACTCTGAACCTCGCCGATATGAGCTTTTCTTAAGAAGAACATACATATTCTCGATTGACCGATACCACCGCCTATAGTGTAGGGTAATTTCTTCTCAAGTATCGCCTTCTGGAAGGGAAGCTTGGCTCTTTCTTCGCAGCCGGACTTTTTAAGCTGGGAAGCAAGAGAGTCTTCATCGACCCTTATTCCCATGCTGGATAGTTCAAGAGATATGTCAAGTACCGGATAATACACGATTATATCCGCATTAAGCGCCCAGTCATCATAGTCGGGAGCACGTCCGTCGTGAGGCTTGCCTGAGAGAAGCTTATCACCTATCTGCATAAGGCATACAGCCCCCTTCTCTTTAGCTATGAGGTATTCTCTTTCCTTCGGAGTCTTGTCGGGATACATATCCTCAAGCTCATGGGCGGTTAAGAAGAAGATATCGTGTGGAAGTATCTCTTCTATATAATCATACTCGATCGCCATATACTTCTCTGTCTTACGAAGCACCTTATAGATATCTCTTACTACGGACTTAAGAGTATCGATATTGCGGTCTTCTTTGGTGATTATCTTCTCCCAGTCCCATTGATCCACATATATTGAATGAATGTTGTCGGTATCTTCATCACGCCTTATGGCACTCATATCCGTATACAGGCCTTCACCCACCTCGAATCCGTATTTTTTAAGAGCATATCTCTTCCATTTGGCAAGGGAATGAACTATCTCCGCTTCTGCCTCGCCCTGTTCCTTGATCCCGAACTTGACAGGACGCTCTATGCCGTTAAGGTTGTCATTAAGTCCGGATTCGGGTGTTACGAACAGAGGGGCTGAGACACGCAGAAGATTCATCTGCTCGGCCAGTAGATTCTGGAAAAAGTCCTTTACCGTCTTGATCCCGACCTGAGTGTCATGAAGATTAAGGGCTGAACTGTAGCCATCGGGAATATATATAGTACCCATATCGTATCTCCTTTGTAAGATTAAAATCTGCTAAAAAAACCGGCGCCGGAATAACATTCTCAGCGCCTTTGCTAACTGTATGTATAATATCACCATGGTGTTACCAAGGTCAAGTCCCGTATATTGTTAAATTATACAAAAAGAGACACAATATATTGTAAATAATTGTAACAACTAGTATTTACTATAAACCACAAAATCAATATAATTCCTAGAAAGACAGGTAACCGCATCATTACTCTGATGCGTGACTGTTCATTCGGAGAAGTCTGAATAAGGAGGTATGAAAAAATGACGACATACAAGATTATTCTAAGACCTGAAGAAGTTAAGGATTTTGTAGCGGCTGCAAGCAGAAGTCCGTATGATATCGATATATACTATAACCGTTATGTGGTGGATGCCAAGTCAATACTCGGAGTTCTGGGGCTTGACCTTCGCAAGATACTTACGGTTGCCGTTAACGGCTACGATCCCGAATTCGAGAAATACATCTCACGCTTTGCAATAGCATCTTAATCCCTTTTATACTATAATGTCCATATGAGAAGCGTGCAGATATCGGTCAGATCCCTTGTGGAATTCCTGTTAAGGGAGGGCGACATAGATAACAGAAGAGCACATGATGCGGCGGCTGCCATGCAGGAGGGCAGCAGACTTCATCGTAAGATACAGAAGGCACAAGGCAGTGATTATCACGCCGAGGTGCCTCTTTCTTATATCTGGACAGGAAGTGTTATGTCAACCGATATGACCGACATGATACCTTCAGAAGATAATCAGGCAAAGGATGTCATGGATTCGTCCGATGATGTGGCAGTGATCATAGACGGCCGTGCTGACGGGATCATAGATGAGCACAGGGATAAGGACGGTAATATACTGACCCCGGTAATCATAGATGAGATCAAGGGTACGTACAGACATCTTGATAAGATGGAGGGACCGGAGAATGTCCATCTTGCCCAAGCCAAGTGCTATGCGTACATATATGCAGAACAGAACGGACTGGATATCATCGTCGTCCGTATGACATATATCAATATGGATACGGAGGATGTCAGGTACTTTGAGTCGGAATATAGCAAGGATGAGCTTAAGGAATGGTTCGTTAAGCTAATGACAGAATATGAGAAATGGGTCCGACTTGAGCTTGACTGGAAGGATGAGCGAGATGAGTCCATTAAGCAGACAGATTTTCCCTATGAATACCGCAAGGGACAGAAGGAGTTAGTGACCCATGTATACCACACCATAGCACACGGACGTAAGCTTTTCTTAGAGGCCCCTACAGGAGTAGGCAAGACGATAGCCACCGTCTTCCCTGCCATTAAAGCCATCGGAGAGGGTAAGGCAGAGAGGCTTTTCTATCTGACGGCCAAGACCATCACACGCACTGTGGCAGGCGATACGATCCGTATACTGCGGGAGAGGGGACTTAAGCTTAAAAGCATAGTCCTTACAGCCAAGGATAAGATATGCTTCATGGATGAGCGATTGTGTAATCCTGATGCCTGTCCGTATGCCAAGGGGCATTTTGACAGGATCAATGAGGCTTTATATGCGATCCTTACACAGACTTCGGATTATACAAGGGAGACTATTGAGGAATATGCCCACACATACAGGGTATGTCCCTTTGAATTCGCACTGGATATAAGCCTTTTTGCAGACTGCGTGATATGTGACTACAATTACCTCTTCGATCCTCATGTATATCTTAAGAGATTCTTCGCCGAGGGCAGGAAGGCAGACAGCATATTCCTGATAGATGAAGCACATAATCTCGTGGACAGAGGGCGGAGTATGTACAGCGCCACCTTCTGTAAGGAGGATGTGCTTAAGCTTAAGAAGTCGGTTAAGATATATGATACGACGCTTAGCAAGCGACTTGACGCCGCCAACAGAGAGCTTCTTGCGCTTAAGAGACAGTGTGCCCCGGCGGATACACGGCACAGATATCATATATTGGACGATATATCCTCATTCATACGTGCCACTGAGAGACTCTATGACAGATTGCTTGATTATCTTGAGAATCACGATCCGGGACCTGTTAGGGATGAGGTGCTTGAGTTTACCTTTGTCGTGTCACATTTTCTGTATATATATGAGCTTATGGACGATAAGTACATAACCTACGGATATATTGATGATGGCGGTGAATTCGATGTGCGCCTGTATTGTGTGGACCCGTCGGGTAATCTGTGTGAATGTATGAAACGCGGGGTATCGTCCATCCTCTTCTCGGCAACTCTTCTTCCCATACAGTATTATAAGAGTCTGCTTGGCGGTAATAGTGAGGATTACGAGGTATATGCCGAATCGACTTTTGACCCAGGCAAAAGAGGCCTCTATCTGGCTAAGGGCGTAACCACCAAGTATACGGAACGAGGAGACGAACAGTATAAGAATATAGCGGACTATTTACACAGCATAGTAGGTGCCCATCCCGGTAATTACATGGTATTCTTCCCGTCATACGGTTTCCTTGATAATGTATACAGGGCATATACAGGGCGGTATGATGATCATGTCGCATGGTCCGGTACTGACGACGATGTTGGGGATACCGGGCACAAAGGGATAAAACTTATGCTTCAGACAGATCACATGACGGAGGCTGACAGAGAGGAATTCCTCGAAGCCTTCAAGGAAAAAAGGACCGTGGATGATGCGGATAAAGAGAGTCTTATAGGCTTCTGCGTGCTTGGAGGAATATTCTCGGAGGGTATTGATCTTCAGGGAGAGAGTCTCATAGGCTCTATAATAGTAGGGACAGGCATCCCTCAGGTATGTGATGAGAATGAGCTTATCAAGGATTACTTTGATAAAAGAGACGGTAAGGGCATGAAGTATGCATATATATATCCGGGATTCAATAAGGTTCTGCAGGCAGCAGGCAGAGTGATCCGTACGCATGAGGATGTGGGTATTGTGGCGCTTCTTGACTACCGCTTCGGATATAGCTCATACAGGGAGCTGTATCCGAGAGAATGGGGCAATATAAGTAATATTACTAAAGAGAGTGTGTCGGATATTCTGACCGGATTCTGGAATAGTCAATCCTGACAGCTTAGGCGGCTTATGATCTTAGTTTGCTTTCGTACTGGTTGTTGTGATAATACAAAAAACCATTTATCTGTCCGACCGGCTAACTCCGAAGAGACGGGCTATGCCGGACAGAAAATGGTTTCTTCCGATTATTTTATAAAATAACCGTTTGTATTTTGCCAGAATATGCAGATACTTAAGGCAGTATCATCTACGGCTCGGGCATGATCACGGCAGCGATTATGTATGCCAATACTCCCGAACCGCCCATCATGGAGAATATGACCCACAGGATACGGATGACTGTGGGATCCGTTCCGATATAATCGGCGATTCCGCCGCATACACCGCATATCATTCTCTCTGTTGCTGATTTTGTAAGTCTCTTGTTACTGTTCATTGTGTTCCTCCTTCGTTCAATCCTTAAAAGCTATACTTACATTACCCATACCGACTTCCACATCGTAATTGGAAGAGGCGTTGTTATTGATCTCTCTGCTTCCTGCGATACCGGATATCTCCACGCTGCCGGCGCTCAGATTACCCATACCGACCTTGTAATCGTAGTTATGCTCCGATTCTTTGCTGCTTAGATTCAAGGCTGCATTACCCATACCGCAGTCAAGGCTTAAGCTGTCCGTGATATCTCCTGACAGTGCCAGATCGCCCATTGCGACTTTGATATCCGCATTTTTAGCGATGAATTCAGTGAAGCTTATCTTGCCTGCTCCAAGGTCTATATCAGCCTTCCCGGTCTTCACTTTGTCAAACTGCATCTCTCCTGCGCCAAGCTCAAGATCCATATCGTCTGTCTCAAATGACACATCACATACGAGTATACCGGCTCCGGCGTTGATATCAACATCCTTAAGATTCATATCATCGGGTACATACACTATGACCGTGCGCTTATCGAAGGCTGCGGATTTTTTGTTCTCCGTCTTAACCTTAAGTGTATCGGAGTCGGCTCTGATCTCAGTCTTTAGTCTGCTGTCGTATTCGACATAGATATTGCCGTCAGAGCTTTCCTTGATGGTAAAATCAACCGCTCCCGCATCGATATCCCATTTTTTGATATTGGCAGCAGCTCCAAGGGAGACCTTTGAAAGATTACCGCTTGTGGACACTGCGCTGTCGCTTTCCTTGTCGGTATTGGAGCCGCTATTTGCCGCACTGCTGAACGCATCCTTTATATCCGATATTACTTCGCTTGTTATGCTTACGGGTCCGAAGACTCCTCTGGCAATTCCCCTTCCTATATGACCTATTCCTCTTAATACTGAGAGTATCATCGGTATGATGAATACCAGCAGTATGATCAAGAGTATAAGAACGCTTTTTGTGATCGTAATCCCGAATATATTGTATTTCTTCTCCGGTCCCCCACTGACATCACTGTCACATTCGGCAATCTGCGTATACTTATCCGGCACGTTACGAGTGTCATCTATGCTGTCCGAATACCCAGTCTCAGTGAATTCCCCCTCTATGACGTTGGTGTCATCGCTTGCCAGCCTTATCTTGTCCGCCAGCTCTTTAGGCGTTCCCAAAGATGATATCCTCTCGCTTATCTCATCGGCATCCGAACCATCAAGATAATCGTAATAGTAGCTCAGGGCATCTTTTCTTTCATCTTCGGGAAGGTCTGCAAGCAGCTTTTCAAGTTCCCCTAAGAATTCCTCTCTACTCATTTTTGACCTCCTCATTTACTTCCGCCGATTTTCCCATGAATATGGATGTTACCCTTGATGAATAACTTATCCATTCGCTCCGATACAGAGCAAGCTGTGCGCTTCCGCGCTCCGTGATCTTATAATAACGTCTGTTACGACCGTTAAACTGCTCATCATAGGTCTCCAGACATTCGTCCTTTTGCAGTCTGCGAAGTACCGGATACAGAGTTGATTCCGACAGTTCGATGACGCTTCTTACATCCTGCGTGATCTTATAGCCGTATGTACCGGCAGGATCTCTGGCAACGACTGCGAGGACTATGGCATCCAACAGGGCAGAACCGGTATTAAATACCATGCTCATGTCACCTCCTCCTTTATTCCGATACAATATTATATGATGTATAATATTGTTTTCAAGTAATGTTATACAGCATATAATATTGTATGTCAATATATTTTTTCGCTTTTTTGATTTTTTTAAGATAATAAAGCTTTGAATAAAAGACCGGAGGCAGTTATATAGCTGTCTCCGGCCTTTTGTCATTAATGTATTTCCTGAGGAAGCTTGATGCAGTCCCCGAAGATCCTGTCCCATTCTTCAGGCTCAAAGGGCTTGGTTCCACCCCAGTGAGATAAAGTAAATTCTCCGAAATAAACGTGCTCTCCCGTGTCATAAAAGTCTATTCTGATCTGTGGGATTCCCTTGGACATCTTCTCGGACAATTCCAGCATCAGTTCAAAATCACGAGGTTTTTCAGGCATTACGGCGGCATTTGGATGACCGTTGATCAGATCAAGATGATTATACTCTCTGTCAAAAAAATCAAATTTGGTCTCGCCCTCTCCCATTCTCTCCGAAGCAACAAAAAGATACGGAACATTTCCATCAAAGCAAAAGAACTTGTAGTCCTTAAGGTCGTCACCTGCTATCTCTTCAATATATTTCTCGGCAATTATCCTTGGCTTGACATTTTTGTAGGGCCATTCCCTCTCAAAGATATAGGAATTTCTGTCAAGTCTCTTTTCCAAGAACTCTTTAACGGCTGCTTTATCCATTCCGGCCTTGTCCTTACATATATAGATTCCGCCGGAATCATGTGTGCATTTAAGCACAAACCTGTCAGGTAGCTTGTCAAAGTCTATATCGTCGAAATGATCCCAGCATCCATACTCAGGGATAACATACTCTTCTCCTATCATATCGCGAACCAGAGCTTTTACCTCGTGCTTGTCGACCATCTGTGTATAGATGCTCTTTCTGTCATGGAGCTTTAACCATTGGAGCTTCTCACTGTAGGTAAGAGGATGCTCCAGATCAGGCTCATACCCCATGGCAATCTTAAATCTCTTTTTCAGAAACGCTTCATCATCAAGGTGGTTATATGCACCTAAAATACAGAGGTAATTAAAGCGTATCTCTTTATCAAAAAGAAATCTTCCGGCTCTTTTTGCCAAATCCACCAATCTTCCCATATTCTCAAAGGTCCTTATGTCTTCTGATTTCCAATGAATATCTTACCACAATAGCCCCACATAATAAACCGGAATTATTCGTAGGATAGCTCCACAGGGTTATCCGGGATTATATATGCGATCTGATCGTCAGGTATGATGTCAATTGATTGACTTATATGGTTATATAAATTAAACTATAAATAATAAGTAGGAGATGGGGTATGATGGCATCAGGGGTTGTATATGCGGCCTTGACAATCCTGTCTATAGGCTGTCCGGTACAAGTTGTCGAAGATGATCAAAGGCTTTAAAGCAGGGAGCAGGATCTAATATGTGGGCTAATGAAACAGTATTTTATCAGATCTATCCTTTGGGATTATGCGGAGCACCCTTTGAGAATGACGGAAGGCTGTCACAGAGCATACTTAAGGTGAAGGACTGGATACCTCATCTTAATAAGCTTGGGATAGGGGCGATATATCTTTCACCGATATTCGAATCCGATACCCATGGATATAATACAAGGGATTATCGTAAGATAGATGTAAGGATAGGGACCAACGAGGACTTTAAGGAGTTGGTATCTGCATTGCATGATGCAGGCATCCGTGTCGTGCTTGACGGAGTGTTCAACCATGTGGGAAGAGGCTTTTTCGCTTTCAAGGATGTTCTTACACATAGATGGGACAGCAGGTATAAGGACTGGTTCCATATAAGCTTCGACGGCAATTCACCCTATAACGACGGATTGTGGTATGAAGGCTGGGAAGGCAATTATGACCTTGTCAAGCTCAATCTGCGCAATGATGAGGTAGTGCAGTATCTGCTTGAAAGTGTGAAGTACTGGATAGAGTACTTCGATATAGACGGGATCAGACTGGATGTGGCTTATATGGTGGACAGGGATTTCATGCGCAGGCTTCGTACCCACTGTGATTCCCTTAAGGATGAATTCTTCTTGGTCGGTGAGATGATACACGGTGATTACAATCAGATAATCGCGCCGGATATGCTTGATTCCGCCACCAACTACGAGTGCTATAAGGGTATGTATTCAAGCTTCAACAGTATGAATATGTTCGAGATATGTTACAGCCTACAGCGCCAGTTCGGTTTAGAACCGTGGTGTCTGTATACGGGCAAGTGGCTTATGTCATTCGTGGATAATCACGATGTATCGCGCATAGCCTCGACCCTTAATAATGAGAGGCATCTTCCGCTTATATATGCCATGCTTTTTGCCATGCCGGGTATACCATGCATATACTACGGAAGTGAGTGGGGTGAGAAGGCTGATAAAAAGGACGGAGATCCGGGACTTAGACCTGCCTTCGATAAGCCCATAGATAACGAACTGTCTGAATATATAGGTAGGATATCTGCCATCAGGACCACAGAGAAGGCTCTTATGTACGGTGGCTACAGAAGTGCCTTTTTGACCAATAAGCAGTGTGTGATGGAGAGAGTCTGTGATACAGAGAGGGTCTTAGTGGCCATCAACGCTGACGAAGAAGACTTTGATGCGCATTTTGACATAGGCTGCGGTACGCTGTATAACCTTGAGACGGGAGAGGATATACCGGTGAACGGTCCTCTGCATATGAAGGGTTACAGTGCCGTATTCTATAAAGCAGTATAGATTGCCGGCATACATATAAAATAAAACAGTAAGGAAGAGTTAACAACATGAGTAAAGAATTATCAAAAACCTATGACCCTAAGGGAATGGAGGACAGGATCTATGACAATTGGGTGAAAAAGGGATACTTCCACGCCAAGGTGGATCACAGCAAGACACCTTTCACCATAGTGATCCCGCCTCCGAACATCACGGGACAGCTTCATATGGGACATGCCCTTGATAATACCATGCAGGATATCCTCATAAGGTATAAGAGGATGCAGGGGTATAATGCGCTGTGGCAGCCGGGAACAGATCACGCGTCCATTGCCACAGAGGTTAAGATCATCGAGACCCTTAAGTCGGAGGGCATAGATAAGGAAGATCTTGGAAGAGAGAAATTCCTTGAGCGTGCATGGGAATGGAAGAAGGAATACGGCGGACGTATCATCAATCAGCTTAAGAAGATGGGGAGCTCATGTGACTGGGACAGGGAGCGCTTCACCATGGATGAGGGCTGCAATAAGGCAGTGACCGAAGTCTTCTGTAAGATGCATGAGAAGGGATGGATATATAAGGGCAGCAGGATAATCAACTGGTGTCCCGTATGTAATACGTCCATATCCGATGCCGAAGTGGAATATGAGGAGCAGGCAGGTCATCTGTGGCATATCAAATATCCGCTTGTGGATGAGAACGGTAAGCCGTCGGAGACGGAGTTTTTAACCTTTGCTACCACAAGACCCGAGACGATGCTTGGTGATACGGCGGTAGCGGTCAACCCGAAGGATGAAAGATATACCCATCTGCACGGAAGGCAGGTATGGCTTCCTCTTGTGAATAAGCCCATCCCTGTAGTGGAGGATGAGTATGTGGATGTTGAGTTCGGGACAGGTGTGGTTAAGATAACACCGGCTCATGACCCCAATGACTTCGAAGTAGGTAAGAGACACGGATTGCCTGAGATCAATATACTTAACGACGATGCCACAGTTAATGCAAACGGCGGTAAATATGAGGGCATGGACAGATATGAGGCAAGGAAGGCTATCGTTAAGGATCTTGAAGAACTGGGACTTTTGGTCAAGATAGAGGACTATGCTCATAACGTCGGTACTCACGACAGGTGCGGTACGACCATAGAGCCTCTTATCAAGGCGCAGTGGTTCGTTAAAATGGATGAGCTTATCAAGCCGGCAGTCAAGGCTGTCAAGGAGGGTGAGATAAAGCTTATTCCTCCGCGCATGGATAAGACATTTTACAACTGGACAGATAATATCAGAGACTGGTGTATATCCAGACAGTTATGGTGGGGACACAGGATACCGGCATATTACTGTAAGGACTGTGGTGAGATCACAGTCGCAAGGCAGGCTGTATGCAAGTGTCCCAAGTGCGGCAGTGAACATATCGAACAGGATCCCGACACACTCGATACATGGTTCTCGTCTGCACTATGGCCCTTCTCTACATTAGGATGGCCCGAGATTACGGAAGACCTTAAGTATTTCTATCCTACGGATGTGCTCGTAACAGGCTATGACATAATCTTCTTCTGGGTCATCAGGATGATATTCTCAGGCTATGAGCAGATGGGTGAGAAGCCTTTTAAGACAGTGCTTTTCCATGGTCTTGTACGTGATGATCAGGGACGCAAGATGAGTAAATCCCTGGGTAACGGTATCGATCCGCTTGAGATAATAGACAAGTACGGCGCTGATGCCTTAAGGCTTACGCTGATAACAGGCAATGCTCCGGGCAATGACATGCGATTCTACATGTCCAGAGTCGAGGCAAGCCGTAATTTCGCCAATAAGGTATGGAATGCTTCCCGTTTCATCATGATGAACATGGGTGATACCGAAGTAAGCAAGCCGGACGAATCGACGCTTGAACCCGTGGATAAGTGGATCATAAGCAAGCTTCAGTCGGTCATAAGGGATGTGACCGACAATATGGACAGATTCGAGCTTGGTATCGCGGTACAGAAGGTCTATGACTTCATCTGGGATGAGTTCTGTGACTGGTACATAGAGATGGTGAAGCCGAGATTATATAATACGGATGATGCCGTAAGCAAGAATGCGGCACTCTACACACTTAAGAGCGTGCTTACCGACGCACTTAAGCTGTTGCACCCCTATATGCCTTTCATAACGGAAGAGATATTTATGACCCTGCAATCAGAAGAAGAGTCCATTATGATATCGAAGTGGCCGGTATATGACGAGGCTAAGGTATATCCCGATGAGGAGAGAGATATAGAGCTTATTAAGGAGGCTGTTAGAGGCATACGTAATGTACGGACACAGATGAATGTGGCTCCTTCCAAAAAGGCGAGCGTCTATGTGGTATCCGACATAGAAAGTGTAAGGAGTGTATTTGAGACGGGCAGTGTATTCTTCGCAGGTCTTGCATATGCAACGGATGTAAAGGTTCAGAGTGATATGCAGGGAATCGCATCAGATGCGGTATCCGTAGTGATACCGGGAGCGAATATATACATCCCCTTCGCAGAACTGGTTGACATAACAAAAGAGATCGAGCGCCTTAATAAAGAACAGGACAGACTGAATGCAGAGATCAAGCGAGCCGAGGGAATGTTAAATAATGAAAAATTCACTTCAAAGGCTCCGGAGGCTAAGGTTAAGGAAGAAAGGGAGAAGCTCGAAAAATACAGGCAGATGCTTACAGAGGTCATGAAGCAGCTTGAGAAATTAAAGGCTTAGAGCAAAAGGATAAAACTTTATGGCAGAAGCACAGAAGCTATCGTCAGAGGATCTGGCGAGATTACGTGCAAAACTGAAAAGTGAAGCCAATAAGGCAGCGGCAGAGAGTGTCGGTGCCCCGGAGGGCAGTGCCGATAATCCGGATGGAAAGGAATCAACGGATGAGAAGAAATCATCCAAATTCATTCATGTGGAGATAGACGCTGACAAGATGAGTGCGACTGTCTGCCTGAATGTGCCGAATGAGGACGAGAACTATACTGTTCCGGAGGTTATAGGAGCATTACGTTCCAACAGAGTCGTGCTCGGTATCAAGACGGATGTCATAATGGATATCATCAACAGTGGCCGATATGATGAGGATGTAGTCGTAGCGGAGGGTAAAGCTGAGGTGCCCGGTGAAGAAGGGTATTTTGAGTGGCTTGTGAACATGGAGAAGAAGGAATCTCCGGATATCCGTGAGGACGGTACGGTAGATTATACTTCCATGAACAGACTCATCAATGTGGATGAAGGAGACAGGATAGCCATATATCATCCTGCGACACAGGGGCAGAAGGGCTTCGACGTATGCGGTATGGAGAAGATGCCGCGTATTGTCAAGGAACAGCCGAGACTCCGTGGCAAGTACATAGCCTATGATGAAGAGACAATGGTATATACGACGACTCTTGCGGGTAAGATATCACGTAATGACAATAATATCGAGATACTGTCTGTCCATGAGATCAA
This sequence comes from uncultured Lachnospiraceae bacterium, assembly GCA_905235845.1. Lineage (GTDB taxonomy): Bacteria > Bacillota > Clostridia > Lachnospirales > Lachnospiraceae > Colinaster. The sequence continues at coordinate 5,001 of CAJONG010000029.1, read as the reverse complement.
TGATAATCTTGATGCAACATACGGCAATGTGGAATTCTACGGCGATATCGTCATTAACGGCAACGTAGATACCGGAGCCACCATAAGAGCGGGCAGGAACGTGACTGTCAACGGCGTTGTGGCCGGTGGCAAGGTATTCGCCGGCGGAGATGTGGTCTTGAGCAAGGGGGCACAGGCCAAGAGTAAGATATCGGCAAGAGGGGATATTTTTGCCGAATTCATAGAATATGCGACCATAGATTCCCATGGAGATATCCATGCCAACTATATAATGAATTCCGAGGTCAATTCCAATAAAAAGGTGCTTGTGGACGGCCGTAAGGCAACGGTGATAGGAGGATATACTCATGGACTTATGGGCATAGAACTGAGGGAATCGGGTAATTATACCGAGCCGAGGACCGAGCTGCATGCAGGCTTTACCCAGGAGGACTATGAGGAATATGACATCCTCCTTAAAAAGGAAGAGTCCATCAACAAAGAGATAACGGATATAGTGGCGGAGATGTCGGAGCTGTTAAGAGAGGCCAGGGATAAGGGCGCCACACAGACCAGTAAGGACAGGATATACGAGCTGAATGTCAAAAAGGATGCGGCATACGCATCCATAGACGATATAGCGAATGAGAAAAAGGCTATCGTTGCCAAGATGGCAAAGGGCACAAATGCATATATAGAGGTAAGCGGTAATGTACACAGGAATACAAGGATATTCATAGACTCCGCTAAGCTTGCCATCGAGAGAGATGAATCCTGTGTCAGATTCGTCAATAAGAATAATGAGATAGTCAGGAGACAGGCACATCTGGACGGCAAGGAAGATTAAGATATGAGCATCAGTCTAAGCGACATTAAAAAAGACTATGAAAAGGCGGTATCGTATATACAATCGATACCGCGTTTTACTGAAAAAAAGAGTGAGGATGCGAATGAAAGCATATCAGTGGAAGAGAGATTTAAGCTTGTCTCGGACTTCTATAAATATCTGTATGGAAAGCTTACGGAAGGCGATATGACACTTGCGTCATATTCACCAAAGGTCTTCCATGTAGCCGGGACTAACGGCAAGGGAAGTGTATGTGCCTATCTTGCATCCATGCATAAGGCCATGGGTAAGAGAGTGGGAGTCTTCACATCACCGCACCTTGTGGACATAAGGGAACGTATAGTCTGTGACGGAGAGATGATCACTAAAGAGGACTTTGTTAAATGCCATAATATCGTGCTTAAGGAGCTTACATGTTATAACACCGGATATGCAGATGCATCGGCATGTGTGGGAGAGGTATATTCCGGCAGACCACATATATCATATAAACCGGTGTATTTTGATCATCTCTTTTTCATGGCAGTGGTATATTATATGATGAAGCGCCCTGACTGCATCATATGGGAGGTAGGACTCGGCGGAAGATACGATGCGACCAATCTGATATCCTATAAGTCAGTCGCGGTGATCACAAGTATAGGGCTTGATCATACTGAGATACTCGGAGATACGATAGAGAAGATAGCATGTGAGAAAGCAGGGATCATTAAAGAAGGTGTGCCTGTAGTGACTGTTGATAAGGATAAGGAAGCTGTGGATGTCATACGGGGGCAGGCTAAGGCTTTGCACGCACCGCTTACCATCGTACCGGATTACAGACATATAAGGAAAAAATTGAGTGATAAAGGGATTGATTTTTCGTATGAATCCCATTATTATAATAATGCTACTCTGGAAATAGTGGGTAGAGGGGTGCGTGCACCGTATCAGACAGAGAATGCAAGTCTGGCCGTGGCGGCCATGGAGTGCGTATACGGCAGAGAGGAACTGTCCTACTCTATGATACGGGAGGGGCTTAAGGATATGAGCTGGCCCGGACGTATGGAACGGATAGAAGAGGGAGTATTTTTCGACGGAGCTCACAATATAAGCGGTATAGAAGCTTTCCTGGACAGTGTAAGGACAGACGGATGTACCGGTAAGAGACTTCTGCTTTTCTCGGCGGTCGCCGACAAGCAGGCAGAGAGTGAGCTTGAGAACATACTTAAGACGCATCTTTTTACGGTGATCGGACTGACAAGGCTTTCCAGTGACAGGACAATAGATGAAGGCAGAATATTGGGGCTTGCGGATATCACTAGAGAAGCGGATACAGAGGCTTTGGTATATGATAATGTATATGAGGCCTATGATGAACTTAAGAAGATAAGAAGAGACGATGATATGCTGTATGTATGCGGCTCGCTGTACCTTGTGGGTGAGCTTAAGGCATATGTGACGCAGAGAGGATAGATACAGATGATCAATTTCGAAGATGAACTTAAGAAGTTCCATCCATCGTTGGAGATAGAGGAAGCGGAGGATGCCATATATAATCAGGATCTGACGGATATAGCGGACCTCCTTGTGGGTCTGGTCAAAGAAGATAAGGAAAGTCAGGCAGATAAGGAAGAGAAGTAGAAAGCGGTGAAGCGGCATGATATGCTATAATTGCGGTGCTACGCTGACTCACAATGACTTCTGTACCAACTGCGGGGCGGATGTAGCCAGATATAAGAAGATAGTAAGTACGGCGAACCTTTTATATAACGAAGGCTTAGAGAAGGCCAAGGTAAGAGATCTGTCGGGAGCCATAGAGTCCTTAAGACAGTGCCTTAAGCTTGATAAGACCAATGTGGATGCAAGGAATCTGCTGGGACTTACGTATTTTGAGATAGGTGAGTATGTACTCGCCCTTAATGAATGGGTTATAAGCAAGAACTTAAGACCATCCAAGAATATAGCGGATGATTATATAAGTCTTCTGCAGGATAATCCCAATAAGCTTGATGTATACAGTCAGGCAGTCAAGAAGTATAATCAGGCTCTAAGCTATTGCTATCAGGGCTCACTTGATCTTGCGGTCATACAGCTTAAGAAGGTGCTAAGTCTTAATCCCAAGTATGTACAGGCTCATCAGCTTCTTGCGCTTCTGTATATCAATGATGAACAGTGGGAGGATGCCAAGAAGGAGCTTATTAAGGCACAGAAGATAGATGTGGGCAATACGATAACCCTAAGGTATCTGAGCGAGACCCGTAATATCCTTGACATGGACGACGACGGAAGCCTTCCTTATAAGGGACTTGACCCCAAGAGCAAGAGGTCTTCGGGAGAAGGACTTAAGGGTAAGAAGGGAAGAGAGACCGTGGATGTATATCCTTCACCCTCTGTCAGAACATCTTCCAAGACATCATCCACAATAATCAATGTGGCACTGGGGATATTGATCGGTATCGCAGTATCATATCTGCTCATCCTTCCGGCGAGGATATCGGCGGCAAGGGAGGGTGTTGATGAAAGCCTTAAGGCAGCAGGAGAACAGCTTGATGCCAAGACGGCACAGATATCGTCACTTGAACAGGATCTTAAGAGCTCACAGAATCAGATAGATAAGCTTAAGGAAGAGCTGGAGGTATATATCGGAGAGAACGGCGCCATGACGGCTATGGACAGTCTTCTAAGCGCGGTCAACAGTTATCTGGATGATCCCGAGGATATGCAGGCGGTGGCCGGATACCTCGATCAGATAGATGAGGAGACGTTAGAGGGAACAAGCGAAAGCTTCGTCACCGTATACAGGCTTCTGTTATCCAAGATAGGAGCGGATGTAAGCGCAAGCTATTATGAATCCGGCATGCATTCATATCAGGCCGAGATGTATGAGGATGCCATCAAGGACTTGACAAAGGCTTACTCTTATGATAATAGTAATGGAGATGCTTTGTACAATCTCGGTAATGCATACCGCAAGTCCGGAGATATTGTCAATGCCATTGATACATATAATAAGGTAATTGAGGAATTCCCGGATACGGAGATGGCTACGAGATCACAGCAGTATGTCAATGAATTGAATGTAGATTAGCAAGTTCAAAGGAGAACATTTTGATGTTCTCCTTTTTTCTGAATAATAAGAGCAAAGTGAGGAGAAGAGAATGGCTAAGAGAACAGATATCCACAAGGTACTGATAATAGGTTCCGGTCCTATAATAATCGGACAGGCATGTGAGTTCGACTACTCGGGCACACAGGCATGTAAGGCACTGCATAAGTTAGGTTATGAGATAGTGCTTGTTAATTCCAATCCGGCTACCATAATGACAGACCCCGAGACGGCTGATGTAACTTATATAGAGCCTCTTAATGTGGACAGACTTGAGCGGATCATAGCCAAGGAAAGACCTGACGCACTGCTTCCGAACCTTGGAGGCCAGTCAGGACTTAACCTCTGCTCCGAGCTTAATAAGGCGGGCATACTCGATAAGTATAATGTCAAGGTAATAGGCGTACAGGTAGATGCCATAGAGCGAGGCGAGGACAGGATAGAGTTCAAGAATACCATGGATGAGCTTGGTATAGAGATGGCAAGAAGCGATGTGGCATATTCCGTGGATGAGGCTCTTGCCATAGCCGACAGGCTCGGATATCCTGTAGTACTGCGCCCTGCATATACCATGGGCGGCGCAGGCGGCGGACTTGTGTATAACAAGGATGAATTAAAGGTTGTATGTGCAAGAGGGCTTCAGGCTTCTCTGGTAGGTCAGGTTCTTGTCGAAGAATCGGTGCTCGGCTGGGAAGAGCTTGAGCTTGAGGTGGTAAGGGACTGTGAGGGCAATATGATCACGGTCTGCTTCATAGAGAATATCGATCCCATCGGCATACATACAGGCGATTCCTTCTGCTCGGCTCCGATGCTTACGATCTCCGAGGAGACACAGAAGAAATTGCAGGAGCAGGCATATAAGATAGTGGATAAGGTACAGGTCATCGGCGGAACTAACGTGCAGTTCGCGCATGATCCGAAGTCAGACCGCATCATAGTAATAGAGATCAATCCTCGTACTTCAAGATCCTCGGCACTTGCATCGAAGGCTACGGGCTTCCCCATAGCGCTGGTATCTGCGATGCTGGCAACGGGACTTACACTTAAGGATATCCCCTGCGGTAAGTACGGAACTCTCGATAAGTAT